>NZ_AKJQ01000014.1:0-66861 GCF_000282255.1 Pseudomonas sp. GM25
GGCGCAATAGTGCCTGCCGATACAGCAGCGCAGACGTCCTCTCGCGTGCGGAGCTCCCATGAAGTTCAAGTCGATCCAGTTTTCCGTGGCCGCCCTGGCCGGCGCCATCGTACTCAGCGTAGTCGCCGCGCTGGTGCTGTACGCGCTGTTCTCCGGTGCCCGCACCCAGGAAATGGTCCAGCAACGGACCCAGGCCCAGTTCGAGCAAGTCATCGAACAGCGCCTGACGTCGCTGGCGCAGACCCAGGTCAGCCAGATCCAGCGCGAGCTCGAAGCGCCGCTGTTGATTGCCGGCGGACTGGTACGGGTCAACGCCCTCCTCGGCACACCGGGCGCCGATGGCCAGCCGCGACTGACCGTCAGCCGCGAGCAACTGATCAGCCTGATCAAGGAAAACGTCGAGAAGAATCCGAAGATTCTCGGCACCTACATCGGTTGGGAAAAGAACGCACTGGACCACAACGATTCGGCCTACGTCGGCACCAGCGTGGTCGGCATCGACGCCGCCAACGGGCGTTTCCTGCCGTGGTGGTTCCGCAACGACGACGGCACCCTCGGTCTGGACAAACTGGTGGACGTCGACGACCAGAAAGTCCTGTCCACCGGCGTACGCGCCAGCGAGTACTACCTGTGCTCGAAAGAAACCAAGAAATCCTGCGTGATCGATCCCGCCCCGTACAAGGTCGGCGACAAGATCGTCATGCTCGCCTCCTTTATCGAACCGATCATGCTCAACGGCGCCTTCCAGGGCATCGTCGGCGCCGACCTGTCGGTGAACTTCATCCAGGAAATGCTCCTGGGCGCCAACCAGAAGCTGTACAGCGGCGCCGGGCAAATGGCGCTGATCGGCGGCAACGGTCGGATCGTCGCCTACACCAAGGATCCGAGCAAATTCGGCGAGAAGGTCAGCGATATCCTCGACGCCCAGCAGATTGCCAACATGGCCAATCTAAAGCGCGGCGAAGTGACTTACACCGTCAATAAAGAGCAAGGCCGGATCGAGTTGTACCTGCCGTTCGGCATCGGCCAGACCGACGCGCGCTGGACGTTGTTGCTGCAACTGCCCCTCGACGCGGTGATGGCCGACCTGCAAAAGCTCCAAGGCGACCTCGACGCCCAGCGCAAATCCGACACCTTCGGCATGGCCATGGTCGGTCTGATCATTGCCGGTCTTGGTTTGCTGGTGATCTGGCTGGTGGGACACGGCATCGCCCGTCCGCTGAAGCAAATGGTGACCATGCTCGATGACATCGCCCAGGGCGAAGGTGACCTGACCCGTCGTTTGACCAGTGATCGTAAAGACGAACTCGGTTCAATCGCCAAAGGTTTCAATACCTTCCTCGCCAAATTGCAGGGGATGATCACGCAGGTGGTGTCGTCGGTACAGAGCGTTAGCGACTCCTCGGAGCACACGGCAGACATCGCGATCCGGACCAATATCGGCATTCAGAAGCAGATGGCCGAAATTGATCAGGTGGCAACCGCCGTGCAGGAAATGACCGCCACCGCGCAAGACGTGGCGCGTAACGCGACCCAGGCAGCACAAGCGGCCAGCCACGCCGATCAGGCAGCCAGTCAGGGCATGCAGATCGTGCGCGACACTTCGAATTCGATCGGCGTGCTGGCCGTGGAAATCGGCAAGGCCGTGGACGTTGTTCAGACCCTGGCCAAGGACAGCGAAAACATCAACGCGATCCTCATCGCCATTCGCGGGATCGCCGAGCAGACCAACCTGCTGGCCCTCAACGCGGCGATTGAAGCAGCGCGCGCTGGTGAACAAGGACGCGGTTTTGCGGTGGTGGCCGATGAAGTGCGTAACCTGGCGCAGAAAACCCAGAAGGCCACCGAAGAAATCCAGAGCATGATCCAGCAACTGCAACAGGGCACCCGCGATGTGGTGCGGGTCATGGAGGACAGCCAGAACCGCACCGACGAAAGCGTGCAGCACGCGGCGAAGGCAGCCGAAGCGCTGGAGACCATTACTCAGGCGGTATCGGTGATCAACGACATGAACACCCAGATCGCCAGCGCCGCTGAAGAACAGAGCGCAGTGGCCGACGACATCAACCGCAACGTGATCAATATCGGTCAGGTGGCGAATGAGGTGGCCGGTGGTGCGGATGAGTCGAGTTCGGCGAGTGCGGATCTGACCAAACTGGCGGAGCAGCAGCGGCGGTTGATCAACCAGTTCAAGGTCTGACCGATCAGGCCGGAGTCAGGCACTCCGGCCCGTTGAGCTTCGGATCATTGACCAGATTCGCCAGCACCCGCTCGCGCAAGGCGGCAGGTTCGCTGGCGAGCAAACCCTGCAGAACATGCAACGGCGTTTCAGGATCAAGCCACGCCGCCTGCCCCGCCTCATCAAGAATCAACGGCCGGCGCTGACTGGCCGCCGGCTGGGTAATCACCGCCGTGCTCAGCCAGACTTGTTCCTGCACCGGATACGCTTCCCAGATCGCCGCAAAAAACAACGAAGCACCTTCTCCCGGCGTCAGCCAGTACGGGCGCTTGCGCGTAGTGCCGCGCCATTCGTAGAAACCGTTGGCCGGCAGCAGGCAGCGACGCAGGCGCAGGGCTTCGCGAAACATCGGCTGTTCGGCGACGGTTTCGGCCCGGGCGTGGGCCGGCGTGCGCGACATGTCGGTCAGCCACGGCGGTGTCAGTCCCCAACGGGCACGGGCCAGCGTGCGCTGGCCGTCGGGTTCGGCGCGCAGCATCAACACCGAATCGTTGGGGGAAATGTTCCACTGCGCCTGCTGATCGGCAGGAAAACCGGGCAGGTTCGCGAAATCGCGGTTCCAGCGAAACAGGGCATAACGTCCACACATGGGGCAGCACGACTCACAAATAAAACGAACGCCAGCCTAACAGACCAGCGTCCCGGGATAGCTGTCCGGTTCATCGCCGGGCAGCGGCAGCGCGGCATTGTACGCACTGATCAGCTCGCGGGCGTATTCGGCCTGGTCGTTATCGACCGACAGGCCCAGCAGTCCGAAGATCGGCAACTCGCCCGTGCCGCCCAGCAGATCGCGCCCGACCAGATACGCCTCGATGCCTTCGCTGGCGAGCATGCCCTTGAGCATCTCGCCTTCCATCAGGTTTTCCGGCTCGTAGATTCGCTGCATGGGCGCGCCTCACTCGTTTTCGCTGAAGACTTCCAGAAACCAGTCCTCTCCGTGGACCTGCAACACAAAGGTGATCGGCCGACAACACACCTGACAGTCTTCAATATAGGTCTGGTCGCCACCGGAGAGATCCACCGTCGTCTCGACCTCTTCACCACAATACGGACATTCATATACTGCGCTTTCCAGCATCGCGGTCTCCCGGGTGACTTGTGCGTATAATCGCCGGTCTATTTGCAGGGCTATTTTTGTCTGGCTACTTTTTCAGACCGTGCCCCGTTGGTTTTCGATCAAAACCTTTACTTACCCTAGCCGTTTCCAACAAGAGAGCATGATGGGCGAATTCGATGCCATCCGACCTTACGACGACAGCGAAGTACCTGCGGTACTGGCGCGACTGCTCGGCGACAAGGCGTTTCTAGATATCCTCACCCACTTCCGCTTCCCGCGTTTTGCCGGTGCCTTCGGCTGGATGCTCAAACCACTTATAGCCCATCGGCTGCGTCGTGAGTTTGCCGACGTGACCTCCGTGGCCACTTTGCAGGACAAGGTCGAGTTCTACGTCGACCACACCATCGAGCGCGCCACCGATGGCGTGACCTACACCGGTGTCGAGCAATTCAAGTCCGGCAGCGCTTATCTGTTCATCGCCAACCACCGCGACATCGTGATGGACCCGGCCTTCGTCAACTACGCCGTGTACCACGCCGGCCTGCCGACGCCGCGCATCGCGATTGGCGACAACCTGCTGCAAAAGCCGTTCGTCAGCGATCTGATGCGCTTGAACAAGAGCTTCATCGTTCATCGCTCGATCACCGGGCGTCGCGAGAAAATGGCCGCCTATCAATTGCTGTCGGCGTACATCAACCACTCGATCCGCAACGACTGCGCCTCAATCTGGATCGCCCAGGCCGAAGGCCGCGCGAAGGACGGTGACGACCGTACCGAGTCGGCGATCCTCAAGATGTTCCACATGAGCCGCAAGGACGAGCCGTTCGGCGAAGTCATTCAGTCGCTGAACCTGACCCCGGTGTCGATCAGCTACGAATACGACCCGTGCGACCAGGCCAAGGCCCGCGAGCTGTACATCCGCGCCACCACCGGCACCTACAGCAAGGCGCCGGGCGAGGATGACGTGAGCATCGCCAAGGGCATCACCGGCTACAAGGGCCGGGTGCACGTGAACTTCGCCGCGCCGATCACCGAGCTGTTCGAAGACACCAAGCAATTGGCGGTCGAGATGGACAAGCAGATTCTCGGTGGCTACCGGTTGTTCCCGGTGCATTACCTGGCGTACGCGCAGTGGGCCGATGCCGATCCGCAATTGAACGTGCCGAAGGCTGCCGACGTGTTCGGTGCCGAGGAACTGGCCAAGGCCCAGGAAGAGTGGCAGAACCGTCTGGACGCCTGCCCCGAGGAGCATCGTCCGTATCTGGTGCTGCAATATGCGACGCCGGTGCGCAATCAGTACCGGGTCAAGGCTGGACTGCCGCTGTAAGCGGTGTCGGCTTGTTACAAGAACGGCGCCTTCGGGCGCCGTTTTTCGTTCAGAAGCGGGTACTGATCCAGGACACCAGCAGCGCCAGGCCCAGGCAGGCAAAACCGAAGCGGTAGAAGAAGCGGTTCATGCGCAGGGTTGCCCAATCGAGCACCGGCTCCTGATTCGGCTGACTCTGACGCTGGGCCGCGATACTGGCCATCGCCCGTTGTTCACGACGGCGAGTCGCGTGCAAAAGCCAACTGCCGGGGAAGGCCAACAGCAGGGCTAGCAGGTTGATCAGTTTGGCGGGATGGGCGGTAAACAGCGTCATCAAGTGCAGCGACATCACAGACCTCAATCTAAACCGGGTATGGCGAACGCCAGACCGACGACCGCGGCGCGGATTCTACCGAAACCCTCCCCGACTGCCCTAGCCTTTGCGACAAATAACCCGTCAATCGACCGATGGCTGTCCTGTGTCACGGCATCGTCATTTGTTTCAGTCACCCTGCGCGCCTCGAAACCGACACGGAACGCGACATGCTTCACGCTGAAAACCAGGATCGCCTGTACCTCATCTCCCCGTCCGACGAACAGCAGACCCTCGTCGGCAGCCTGGCCTTCAATGTTCAGGACCGCCACTGGCTGGTGTATTGCGCCCTCGGCGGGCATCAGCATGCGGACTTGCCCGAGACCGATCTGCTGACCGGCGTCAGCGTCCTCGACTTCTATTCGCAAGCTGCCTGAACGAAAAAAGCCCGGGGCCATCACTGGCCCCGGGCTTTTTCACATCAACCGAATACTTACTCGGCGAGGACCTGACCCACGGTCGGATCCTTGAACAGACGGGTCAGCGCATCGCTCAGCACATCGCTGACCAGTTTGGTGTTGGTTTCCTGGTTCGGCGCCATGCCGAAACGCTGGTCCAGCGAGGCACCGTAACGGCCGCTGTAGCGACGGTTAGCGTTCTGCACGTCGGAGCGGAAGGTCGCGCCGATGGTGGCTTCGGTCACGTACATGCCTTCTTTGGGCGACTGGTATTTCAGTTCGGCCAACGTCACGGTCAACTGCGGTGCATTGGGGGCGTTGTTGGTCGGGGTGAACCCGAGCAGACGCACGGCCGCTTCGGCCTGGGCCTGCAACTTCGGCAGGATCTGCTCGCGCTGCACGGTGATGGCGCTGGTTTCCGGGTACAGGCCGCCACGGGTGCCGAGGGTTGGCGACGGACGACCGTCGACCACGCGGACCACGACAGGCTGGCCATGACCGACCGGTGCCAGCTGAGTGGTCAGCTTCGGTTCCGGGCTCAGTTGTTGCGGGCTGTGGGCGCAGCCAACCAGGGTCAAACTGGTCACAGTGATCAAACCGAACAACAGGCGTTGCAACATGCTCTTCTCTCCAGAATCAGGCACAGACAGGCCGGCAGTATAGCGGTGGGCCACTGTGGGTCACCAGCACTGAAATCTCAGACAAAACCCGCCGCCAGCGGTTCCTGTCACACATTCTTCACCCCCCATACACGTTCGCGTCACGGCCTTTTGACAATCTTCCTCACAGATCCCCAAAAGGAACACTGCCATGCGCTATCTGATCTCGTTGTTCGCCCCACGCCCGCTGCACCGCAGCTTCGCCCTGCTCGACCGCAACGGCCATTGCCAGGCCTTCAAGCAATGCAGCCTGCAACCGATGGGTGACGGTTGGGTCGAAATCGAGGAAATCCGCCTCAACTGGTTGCACCAGCCTCTGCCAGTCAGCGCCCGGGTCGAACAGCAGCGCCCACGCGCACGTGCTCAGGCAATGTTGAGCATCTGACCGGATGCCTAATAAAAGTCATTAAACTCGACCAACTCCCCGCATTTCTTCGATACAATCTCCCCCCGATTATAAGGACGTCTCCTGATCGGGCCCCGCAACAGCGTCAATGCGCTTGCATTGGCATCCAAATCGCCCACAGAGAGCCGCCCACACAGATCGAGTGAAGCTGGCGTGCTTGCTGTTTCCCTGGCAAATCCCGCTTTTCGCGAATCTGCAGAGCTGTCATGACGCTCGGCCACTGAGTTGTTTGCCCCTTCGGGCACGGTGCCAGCCCCGGACAGCCCTTTTTGAGGTTCACGTCTTCAAAAGAGCGTGAAAAAAACGGGTTTTCACAACTTCACAAGAGTGTGGCGAGCAAATGAATAGTTTTGCGTCTGAACATGCACCATTAGCGTCTGAAACAGCCCAACGACACAGGAACGGGAACGCCTCGAATACCGGAGCCTGAAGCCTGTCCGCTACGGATTTGGTTGCACAAACGGATGTCTCGACCATAAGTCGAATTGCCAGCCCCGTGCCGAAATGAGTTCATGGGACTCTTGAAAGCCAGGCCGCACGCATCCGTCGAAGTTGCGAAAAATTGCGAAGATTCGGACATGGCACACCTGACCAAGGATACCCGGGGCTCAACTGACCTGCCCTGGACGCCTGGCAGCCATGCCGACAATTTGGTGCTGCAGATTTTGGAGACGCGTTAAATGGCGCATAACGAAGCAGTCGACGTAGTTCTGGTTGGGGCCGGCATCATGAGTGCCACCCTCGCAGTACTGCTCAAAGAGCTCGACCCGGCGATCAAGCTGGAAGTCGTCGAGCTGATGGATTCCGGTGCCGCGGAGAGTTCCAACCCATGGAACAACGCCGGTACCGGCCACGCCGGCCTGTGCGAGCTGAACTACACGCCGCAGGCTGCCGACGGCACCGTCGACATCAAGAAAGCCGTGCACATCAACACCCAGTTCGAGGTGTCGAAGCAGTTCTGGTCGTACCTGACCAAGAAGGGCACGTTCGGCTCGTGCAAATCCTTCATCAGCCCGGTTCCACACCTGAGCTATGTCGAAGGCGAAAAAGGCGTTTCGTTCCTCAAGGAACGCTTCAACGTGCTGCACAAGCACCACGCCTTCGCCGACATGGAATACACCGAAGACAAGGCGAAGATGGCCGAGTGGATGCCGCTGATGATGCCGGGTCGTCCAAAAGACCAGGTGCTCGCCGCCACTCGCGTGATCAACGGCACCGACGTCAACTTCGGCGCCCTGACCAATCAGTTGCTCAAGCACCTGACCAGCGCACCCGATGCCCAGGTCAAGTACTGCAAGCGCGTGACCGGTCTCAAGCGCAACGCCAACGGCTGGACCGTCAGCATCAAGGACGTCAACAGCGGCAGCAGCCGTGAAGTCGACGCCAAATTCGTATTCCTCGGCGCCGGTGGCGCGGCCCTGCCGCTGCTGCAAGCTTCGGGCATCGAAGAAAGCAAAGGCTTCGGCGGCTTCCCGATCAGCGGCCAGTGGCTGCGTTGCGACAACCCGGAAGTGGTCAAGCATCACCAGGCCAAGGTTTACAGCCAGGCCGCCGTGGGTTCGCCACCGATGTCCGTGCCGCACCTGGACACCCGCGTGGTCGACGGCAAGAAATCCCTGCTGTTCGGGCCATACGCCGGTTTCACCACCAAGTTCCTCAAGCACGGCTCCTTCATGGACCTGCCGATGTCGGTTCGCGCCGGCAACATCGGGCCGATGCTGGCCGTGGCGAAAAACAACATGGACCTGACCAAGTACCTGGTCAGCGAAGTGATGCAGTCGATGGAACAGCGCCTGGAATCCCTGCGCCGTTTCTACCCGGAGGCGAAAGCCGAAGACTGGCGCCTGGAAGTGGCCGGCCAACGGGTGCAGATCATCAAGAAAGATCCGAAAAAAGGCGGCATCCTGCAGTTCGGTACCGAACTGGTGGCTGCGAAGGACGGCTCCCTCGCCGCCCTGCTCGGCGCTTCGCCAGGCGCTTCGGTGACCGTTTCGATCATGCTGGAACTGATCGAGAAGTGCTTCCCGGCCAAGGCCAAGGGTGAGTGGGCTACCAAACTGGCGGAAATCTTCCCGGCCCGTGAAAAGGTCCTGGAAACCGACGCTGCGCTGTATCGCAAGATCAACACGCAGAACAACGTCGCGCTGGAACTGGTGGAAGCCAGCAACGAGACCGAAAGCTACGCCTGATTCGGCTCCATGAAAAACGCCCCGCACTCGATGAGTGCGGGGCGTTTTTTTATGCCTGGGGAAAACCGCAAGCTATCAGCCGCGTGCTTTCTCGATCAGCTCGATGTATTCCGGGGCGTTGCGCTGATCGCGGATCTGGTCGACGAAGGTCTTGCCGTGCTCGTCCTTGCCATCCACGTCATAACCGGCTGCAACGAAGAACGTCAGGAAACGCTCGAAATCGTCGATGCGCAGGCCACGGTAGGCCTTGACCAGTTTGTGCAGCGACGGCGAGGTGGCGTCGACCGGCTCAAAATCGAGGAACAGCTTGATCTGCTCATCGCCGATCTCGTCACCAATCACTTGCTTCTTATCTTTACGCATTGCCGACTCCAGCTCGCAGACATTTCACGGGGCGGGCAGTTTACCCCTGCGCAGGCACAAGGCTCAACGCGAGCGCGTGCTGCCGGTGTGCAAATCGGCCCAGATGTGGCCGTTGGCGTAGGTCAGGAACTGGCAATACACGGTGTCGTTGCGCAACAGATCGATCACCACCCGGTACTGCGCCAGCGGATAAAACAGCGTCAGGGTCTTGCTCTTGTCGTCATACACCGGTTTTTTCAGGCTTTTGCTTTCGCCATCGAAGTTGACCAGCACCTGATTGATCGTCGCGCCCTTGTTCAGGGATTTGCCCTTGAGGCGAATCATCAATGGCGAGGTGACCGGGATCGGCTGCTGATTGGACTGGCGCTGGGCGCCCACAACGACGGAATAGTCGGTGACCTGCAACAGTTGCTGCTGCTCGGGTTCGGCATCGCGCAGGGTCAGATCGTCGGGCGGCAGGAATTGGCTGTGCATCGGGGCGGCGGCCAGGGGCAGGCTGAGGGTCAGCAACAGGGCGGCGCAGCTGCGGATCAAGAGGCTCATGACAGGCTCCGGGGGGCGGGGCCGAGCACTTTAGCAGTCTTTAAAAGCAAAAGATCGCAGCCTGGGGCTGCGATCTTTCAGGGGTTCTTACATGCCTTTGACGGCGAAGATCCCGTTGGCGTTGCGCCAGTAGCCTTTGTAGTCCATGCCGTAACCGAAGATGTAACGGTCAATGCACGGCAGACCGACGAAGTCGGCTTTCAGGTCAGGACGGGCCTTGCGGTCGTGATCCTTGTCGATCAGCACGGCGGTGTGCACTTTGCGCGCGCCGGCGTGACGGCAGAAGTCGATGATCGCGCCCAGGGTGTGACCTTCGTCGAGGATGTCGTCGATGATCAGCACGTCGCGGTCGATGAACGAGACTTCCGGCTTGGCTTTCCAGAACAGGTCGCCGCCGCTGGTTTCGTTGCGATAGCGGGTGGCGTGCAGGTAGGACGCTTCCAGCGGGAACTGCAGATGAGTCAGCAGTTTGCCGGAGAAGATCAGGCCGCCGTTCATCACGCAGAACACCACCGGGTTGCTGTCGGCCAGTTGTTCGTTGATTTGTGCACCGACGCGGGCAATGGCAGCCTCGACTTCAGCTTCGGTGTACAGGCAGTCAGCCTCTCGCATGATTTGACGGATATGCTCGAGATCAGCGGACATGGCGCTCTCCAAGGGGGGTCTGTTTCGGAAAAGCGGGCAAAGGTACGCATCCCGCACGGCCGAATCAAGCATTTGTGGACTAACGTACTGTATGTCCTATAGGACATCACCCTCGGATAGATTAATCTAGGCCGGTTTTTTTGCCCGCCGCCGGAGCCTTTCCCCATGTCCATCCAAGAGATCCGCCATCCGCTGATCCGTCACAAACTTGGCCTTATGCGCCGTGCAGACATCAGCACCAAGAATTTCCGCGAGCTCGCTCAGGAAGTCGGTGCCCTGTTGACCTATGAAGCTACCAAAGACCTGCCGCTGGAAACCTACGATATCGAAGGTTGGTGCGGCACTGTGTCGGTCGAGAAAATCGCCGGCAAGAAAATTACCGTCGTGCCGATCCTGCGCGCCGGCATCGGCATGCTCGAAGGCGTGCTGAGCCTGATCCCGGGCGCCAAGGTCAGCGCCGTCGGCGTTGCCCGTAACGAAGAAACCCTGCAGGCACACACCTATCTGGAAAAACTGGTTCCGGAAATCGACGAACGTTTGGCGATGATCATCGACCCGATGCTCGCCACCGGCAGCTCCATGGTTGCGACCATCGACCTGCTGAAGAAGGCCGGTTGCAAGGACATCCGCGCGATGGTGCTGGTTGCCGCGCCGGAAGGCATCGCCGCTGTCGAGAAAGCTCACCCGGACGTGATCATCTACACCGCGTCCATCGATCAGAAACTCAACGAGCACGGTTACATCATTCCTGGGCTTGGCGATGCCGGTGACAAGATCTTCGGCACCAAGCAGAAGGACGCGTAAGCATGCAGCAAGAGTTCAACGATCCGCTCTGGCGCACGGTGCTGTCCGGCGCACAGATGCTGTTCGTGGCTTTCGGCGCCCTGGTGCTGATGCCACTGATCACGGGCCTGGACCCGAACGTGGCACTGTTTACCGCAGGTCTTGGGACGATTCTGTTCCAGATCGTCACAGGGCGTCAGGTGCCGGTGTTCCTGGCGTCGAGCTTCGCCTTCATCACCCCGATCATTCTCGCCAAGGGCCAGTTCGGCCTCGCCGCGACCATGGGCGGCGTGATGGCGGCCGGTTTCGTCTACACCTTCCTCGGCCTGGCCGTGAAGATCAAAGGTACCGGGTTCATCGACCGTCTGCTGCCGCCGGTGGTGATTGGCCCGGTGATCATCTCCATCGGCCTGGCCATGGCGCCAATTGCTGCGAACATGGCGATGGGCAAGGCCGGTGACGGTTCCGAGCTGATCCATTACCAGACCGCGATGATGATCTCGATGCCGGCACTGCTGACCACGCTGATCGTGGCGGTGTTCGGCAAAGGCATTTTCCGTCTGGTGCCGATCATTTCCGGCGTGCTCGTGGGTTTCGCCATGTCCTTCTACTTCGGTGTCGTCGACACCGCGAAGATTGCGGCGGCCCCATGGTTTGCACTTCCTCATTTCACCGCGCCGGAGTTCAACTGGCAGGCGATCCTGTTCATCGTCCCGGTGGCGCTGGCCCCGGCCATCGAGCACATCGGCGGCGTGATTGCAGTCGGCAGCGTGACCGGTCGCGACTACCTGAAGAAGCCGGGCCTGCATCGCACCCTGCTCGGTGACGGCATCGCCACCACCGCAGCCGGCCTGTTCGGCGGCCCGCCCAACACCACCTACGCGGAAGTGACTGGCGCGGTGATGCTGACCAAGAACTACAACCCGAAAATCATGACCTGGGCGGCGATCTTCGCCATCACTCTGGCGTTCATCGGCAAGTTCGGCGCCCTGCTGCAAAGCATTCCGGTGCCGGTGATGGGCGGGATTCTGTGCCTGCTGTTCGGTTCGATCGCGGCGGTGGGGATGAACACCCTGATCCGTCACAAGATCGACCTGGGCGAGGCGCGCAATCTGGTGATCGTTTCGGTGACCCTGGTGTTCGGGATTGGCGGTGTGCTGGTCGGCACCGGCACCGGTCCCGACGACTTCGGCCTCAAAGGCATCGCGCTGTGCGCGGTGGTGGCGATTGCGCTGAACCTGATCCTGCCGGGCAACGACAGCTGGAAACACAAGAAGGCGGATGAGCCGCTGATCTAAACTTTTAGATCGTCATCGCCTGACCGTCAGCCTTCGCGAGCAAGCCCGCTCCCACATTGAAATGCAATCAAATGTGGGAGCGGGCTTGCTCGCGAAGCTTTTTGACTTTTAGAGGGCCAACGGCGCCCGTTCACACAGCGTTGCCAACGCCTTCGCCCATTGCGGGTCATCATTCAGGCACGGCACCAGCACCAGCTCCTCTCCCCCCGCTACGCGGAACTGTTCCTTGCCGCGATCGCCGATCTCTTCCAGAGTCTCGATGCAATCGGCAACAAACGCCGGGCACATCACCAGAATCTTCTTCACGCCGCTTTTGGCCAGATCATCCAGCCGCGCTTCGGTGTAGGGTTCAATCCACTTCGCCCGGCCCAGCCGCGACTGAAACGACACCGACCATTTGCCGTCTGGCAAACCCATGCGTTCTGCGAACAGCGCCGCTGTGCGCAGGCATTGGGCGCGATAACAGGTCGCCAATACGGCCGCCGAGGCGTTCTTGCAGCAATCTTCATTCTTGAAGCAATGATTGCCGGTCGGGTCGAGCTTGGTCAGATGCCGCTCCGGCAAACCGTGGAAGCTCAGCAACAGGTGATCGTAATCCTGCTGCAAGTGCGGCTTGGCGCTCGCCACCAGCGCGTCGAGGTATTCCGGCTGATCGTAGAACGGCTGCAACACCGACAGCTGCACATCGAGCTTCTTCTCGCGCACCACACGCTTGGCTTCTTCGATCACCGTGGTGGTGGTGCTGTCGGCGAACTGTGGATAAAGCGGCGCGAGGGTGATGCGTTTATGCCCCGCCGCAACCAGTTTCAGCAGGCTTGTCTCGATCGACGGCTCGCCGTAACGCATGGCCAGTTCAACCGGGCCGTGAGTCCACTGCGCCTTCATCTGCTGTTGCAGGCGACGGCTGAGCACCACCAGCGGCGAACCTTCGTCCCACCAGATCGAGGCGTAGGCATGGGCCGACTGCTCCGGGCGCTTGATCAGGATCAGCGACACCAGCAGACGCCGCACCGGCCACGGCAGGTCGATCACGTACGGGTCCATCAGGAATTGATTGAGGTAGCTGCGCACGTCGGCCACCGAAGTGGAGGCCGGCGAACCCAGGTTGACCAGAAGCAAGGCGTGATCGGTCATGCAACGTCCTATTTCAGAGGCGGCCGGAAAGATCGTCCAGAGCCGCGCGTAAATCCGTGAACCGGAAAGTGAATCCCGCTTCCAGCAAGCGTTTCGGCGTGGCCCGTTGGCCACCCAGCAACAGCAATGACATCTCGCCGAGCCCGACCTTCAAGGCGAGGGCCGGCATCGGCATGAACGCCGGGCGGTGCAGCACGCTGCCCAGCGTCTTGGCGAATTCGCGATTGCGCACAGGTTTCGGCGCGCACGCATTATAAGGACCGCTCGCCTGATTGCGGTGCAGAAGAAAATCAATCAGGGCGATTTGGTCATCGATATGAATCCACGGCATCCACTGCCGACCATTGCCCAAAGGCCCGCCCAGCCCGAGCTTGAACGGCAGCAGCAGCCGCGACAAAAAGCCGCCCTCGGCCGACAGCACCAGCCCGGTGCGCACCAGCACCACACGAATATCCATCGCTTCGGCGCGCTGCGCGGTTTCCTCCCAGGCGATGCACAACTGGCTGGCGAAATCGTCGATCACCGGCGGCGAGTCTTCGGTCAACTCGCGCTCGCCGCCGTCACCGTACCAACCCACGGCCGACCCCGAGATCAGCAGCGACGGTTTCTGCCCGCGTTTTTCCAGCCACGCCAGCAACGATTCGGTGAGCGTGATCCGGCTGCTCCACAACAGCGCCTTGCGCCGATGGGTCCACGGCCGGTCGGCAATCGGCGCGCCGGCAAGGTTGACGATCACGTCGACCGGCTCGTCGCCAAGGTCCTCCAGACGCGCGATTCCACGCACCTGGGCGCCACAGATTTTCGCGACTTTTTCCGGACGACGACTCCAGACCGTCAGGCGATGCCCCTGCCCGGACCAGTGCCGGCAAAGCTCACGTCCGATCAATCCAGTACCGCCGGTCAGCAATATGTGCATGACTTCTACCTCGCGTGGCGTTTTACCCCGATCACTAGTCTATTTTTATAAACAGGGATCTTTTCTATCGGGCAGGCTCTATTGTTTAACCATAGGCCAAGCTGTCAGAACGAGAACGCTGGAAGTTATACCAAAAAACAAAATTGTACAGGTTTCATCCACGGCGTAGTCTGTACAGAAAGGTAAACGAGGCCCCTATGACTGTACCTATCGCAATCATTGGCACCGGCATCGCCGGACTCTCCGCCGCCCAGGCCCTGACGGATGCCGGGCATACCGTTCAGTTGTTCGATAAAAGCCGCGGCAGCGGCGGGCGCATGTCGAGCAAGCGCAGCGACGCCGGCTCGCTGGACATGGGCGCGCAATATTTCACCGCCCGTGACCGTCGCTTCGTGACCGAAGTCCAGCGCTGGCAAAGCAAAGGCTGGGTCGCCGAATGGGCACCGCAGCTCTACACCTTTCATGGCGGGCAGTTGAACCTGTCGCCGGACGAACAGACCCGCTGGGTCGGCACGCCGCGCATGAGCGCCATCACCCGAGGCCTGCTCGACGGTCTGGAAGTGCACTTCGCCTGCCGGATCACCGAGGTCTATCGCGGCGAAGAACACTGGCACCTGCAGGACGCCGAAGGCTTCACCCACGGGCCGTTCAGCCACGTCGTGATCGCCACGCCGGCGCCTCAGGCCACCGCCCTGCTGGCCGCGGCGCCGAAACTCGCCGGTGCCGCCGCCGGAGTGAAAATGGACCCGACCTGGGCCGTCGCCCTTGCCTTCGACACCCCGCTGGATACGCCGATCGAAGGCTGCTTCGTCCAGGACAGCGCCCTCGACTGGCTGGCCCGCAACCGCAGCAAACCGGGGCGCGACACCACGTGCGACACCTGGGTCCTGCACGCCACCAGTGCCTGGAGCCGGCAACACATCGACCTGCCGAAGGAGGCGGTGATCGAACAATTGCACGGCGCCTTCGCCGAACTGCTGCACAGCGCCATGCCGGCCCCGACCTTCAGCCTCGCCCACCGCTGGCTCTATGCCCGTCCGGCCAGCAGCCATGAATGGGGCACCCTGGCCGATGCCGATCTGGGCCTGTATGCCTGTGGCGACTGGTGCCTGTCGGGTCGGGTCGAAGGGGCTTGGCTCAGTGGTCAGGAGGCTGCAAGACGCTTGCACGAACACTTGCAGTGAACCGCATCAACCCGCGCAAATTGCTGCTGTCGAAATGGACAGCAGCCCACCCGCAAAACCGTGAAAAGCATTTTCTGGTGACCGAACTGTTCCGCGACGAGGACGGCACGGTGCTGGAAATCGAGTTGCAGGCAGTACTGACCCGACGTACCGAGCAATGCGACTGGCAAACCCTGCAGGATGATTCACGCTGGAAAATGGGCTGGCGCTGAAAACCTCAAAAACTTGTACAAACAATTTGACTTGTACACCTTTGAATCTATGCTGAAAGAATGTTGTACAGATCTATTCGTCTGTACAGGTTCAGATTCGAGGTTGCTGCATGTCCGACTCATCGACGTCCCCACCGAAAATCGCCATCAGTGCCTGCCTGATGGGCGCCGAAGTGCGCTACAACGGTGGGCACAAGGAGTCGCGGCTGTGTACCCGCACCCTCAGCGAATATTTCGAATTCGTCCCGGTGTGCCCGGAGGTTGCGATTGGCCTGGGCATTCCTCGCGAGCCGATCCGTCTGGTCGGTGATCCGGAACAACCCGAAGCCCTCGGCACCGTCGACCGGGAGATCAATGTCACCGGGCCGCTGGCGGAATATGGCCAGAAAATGGCCGTCGAGTTGAACGACATCTGCGGCTACATCTTCATGCAGCAATCGCCGTCCTGCGGGCTGGAGCGGGTCAAGGTCTATCACCCCAACGGCGCGCCACTGGGCAACGGTCGCGGGATCTACGCCCAGGCGTTCTGTGCGGCGCATCCTGAATTGCCGGTGGAAGAAGCCGGGCGCCTTAACGATCCGGTGCTGCGGGAAAACTTCATCACCCGGGTGTTCGCCTACAGCGACTGGCAGCACGTTCTGCGCAAAGGCCTGAGCCGCCGCGCGCTCACCGATTTCCACTCGCGCTACAAATACCTGCTGATGGCCCACAACCCGGTGCAATACAAGGCACTGGGCAATCTGCTGGGCAACATGGGCCGGCTCGATCCCGAAGAACTCGGCCCGCGTTATTTCAGTGAACTGATGGCGGCGCTGAAAAAATGCGCCACCCGCCGCACCCACAGCAATGTCCTGCAGCACATCAGTGGTTACCTGAAACAGGTCATCACCCCCGAAGACAAACAGGAAGTGCAACACATCATCGGCCAGTACCGGCACGGCATCGTGCCGCTGGTGGTGCCGCTGACGCTGCTCAAGCATCACTTTCGCCTCCACCCGGACCCTTACATTGCGCAGCAGGTGTACCTGCAACCGCACCCGGAAAACCTCAGCCTGCGAAACGCCATTTGATGAACGACTCACCCGACACCAGCGCCCGTGAAGACCTCGGCGCCGACTTCAAGAAAGCCCTCGACGAAGGCTGGCTGCCGATCCGCGAAGTCGCGCGCCAGACTGGCGTGAATGCCGTCACCCTGCGCGCCTGGGAACGCCGCTACGGGCTGATCGTCCCGCAGCGCACGCCCAAGGGCCATCGTCTTTACAGCGCCGAGCATGTGCAGCGCATCCAGAACATCCTCACCTGGCTCAACCGGGGCGTTGCGGTCAGCCAGGTCAAACCGCTGCTCGACACGGCGCAGGCGTTCAACGAACCGGTGGAGGACGAATGGCATCCGCTGCGCCAGACCGCCCTGCTGGCGGTCACCCACCTGAACGAGCGCAGCCTCGACGACAGCATCAACCAGGCGATGGCGCTGTATCCGCCACGCACACTCTGCGAGCAATTGCTGCTGCCGCTGCTGAGCGATCTCGAACAACGCTGGCAGGGCCAGTTCGGTGCGCAGATGGAGCGCGTGTTCTTTTTTGCCTGGTTACGCAGCAAATTTGGCGCACGCATCTACCATAACAACCGTCAGTTGCGCACCGCGCCGCTGCTGCTGGTCAATCAGTCGGATTTGCCGCTGGAGCCGCACCTGTGGCTCTGCGCCTGGCTGATCAGCAGCGCCGACTGCCCGGTGCAGGTGTTCGACTGGCCGCTGCCGGCCGGAGAGCTGGCGCTGGCCACCGATACCCTGCAAGCCCGTGGCGTACTGCTGTATTCCAGCAAAGCCCTGAGCCTTGCGCAGCTACCGAAACTGTTGAATGGCGTCAGCTGCCCAAAACTGATTGCCGGACCCACGGTGTGCATTCACCACGCCGAGTTGTCCGCAAAGACTTCCGATTTCGCTGATCTGCTCCTGGCCGAAGACCCTCTTTCGGCGCATCGGGTGCTCATTGAGCGTGGATTGATTTAATGATTCAGACAGAGACCGACATGCAATTGATCTGGCTGCGCAGCGACCTGCGCCAACACGACAACACCGCCCTCGCGGCCGCCGCCGAGCGTGGCCCGACCGTGGCTGTGTACCTGTTGAGCCCGCTGCAATGGCAGGAACATGACGACGCGCCGTGCAAGATCGATTTCTGGCTGCGCAATTTGCGTGAGTTGAGCAAAAGCCTGGGTGCCCTGAACATCCCCCTCTTGATTCGCACTGCGCCTCACTGGGATCAGGCACCCGCCGTGCTGCTCGAACTGTGCCGGCAACTGAAGATCGAGGCCGTGCACGTCAACGAGGAATACGGCATCAACGAAAGCCGTCGCGACGAGGCAGTTGCCGAGGCGTTGCAAGCCGAAGGCATCACCTTCCACAGCTACCTCGACCAATTACTGTTCAAACCCGGCAGTGTGCTGACCAAAACTGGTACTTACTTTCAGGTGTTCAGCCAGTTCCGCAAGGTCTGCTACGAACGCCTGCACCGCTCGATGCCGTCGCTGAAACAGGCGCCGGGCAAACAGTCAGCGCTGAACATCGCCAGCGACCCCGTTCCAGAAGCCATCGAAGGGTTCCCGACACCGGGCGAATCCCTGCGCGCCCTGTGGCCCGCCGGTGAAGCCGAGGCCCGGCGGCGCCTCGACACGTTCGCCGATGCACAGATCGACTACTACAAAAGCGAACGCGACTTCCCGGCCAAACCCGGCACCAGCCAGCTCTCGGCCTATCTGGCCGCCGGCGTGATCTCGCCGCGCCAATGCCTGCACGCCGCCCTGCAAAGCAATCAGGGCGAATTCGAAAGCGGCAAGGTCGGCGCTGTCACCTGGATCAACGAACTGCTGTGGCGCGAGTTCTACAAACACATCCTCGTCGGTTATCCACGGGTTTCACGCCATCGCGCATTCCGCCCGGAAACCGAAGCCCTGGCCTGGCGTGATGCCCCCGAGGAGCTGGCCGCCTGGCAGGAAGCCCGCACCGGCTTGCCGATCATCGACGCGGCCATGCGCCAATTGCTGGAAACCGGCTGGATGCACAACCGCCTGCGGATGGTGGTGGCAATGTTTCTGACCAAGAACCTGCTGATCGACTGGCGCGAAGGCGAGCGTTTTTTCATGCGCCACCTGATCGACGGCGACCTGGCCGCCAACAACGGCGGCTGGCAGTGGAGTTCCTCGACCGGCACCGATTCGGCGCCGTACTTCCGTATCTTCAACCCGGTCAGCCAGTCGGAAAAATTCGACAGCGAAGGCCTGTTCATCAAGCACTGGCTACCGGAACTGGCCGGCCTGAACAAGAAAGAAGTCCACAACCCGGCCAGTGCCGGCGGGCTGTTCGGCGTGGCGGACTATCCGGCGCCGATCGTCAACCTGAGCGCATCACGGGAACGGGCGCTGACAGCGTTCAAGAACCTGCCGTCACGCGCGTCTCAAGGAGTGAGCGATGAGTGAATTTCTGCGCGGTTTCGCCCAGCGGTTCGCACAGTTGAACAAAGACAACTTGCGAAATCTGGACGAGCTGTACAGCGAAGACATTCATTTCACCGATCCACTGCATGAAGTGCAGGGGCTGACGCAATTGCGCGGTTACTTCAGTGAGTTGTACGCCAACGTCAACGAACTGCGCTTCGATTTCCACGGCTTCGACCAGATCAGCGACGGCGAAGGCTATCTGCGCTGGGTCATGAGCTACCGCCACCCACGTCTGGCCGGCGGCCAACTGATCCGCGTCGCGGGCTGCTCGCACCTGCTCTGGAGCGAAAAGGTTTACCGCCACCGGGATTACTTCGATGCCGGAGCGCTTCTTTATGAACATTTACCCGTATTGGGCCGAGTGATTGCCTGGCTGAAAAGGAGATTGGGATGAGTCGTACAGCTCCACGGCGTTATTGGCTGACCGGTGCCAGCAGTGGCATCGGTGCGGCATTGGCAGAAGAAATCCTCAAGACCGGTGCACATCTGGCAGTCAGTTCCCGCCAGGTCGCGCCGCTCAAAGTGCTGTCGCAACGTTATCCGGGGCAGGTACTGGTGGTGCCCGGCGATCTGACCAACAGTCAGACCGTGCGCGAAATCGGCGAACAGATCGCTGCGGACTGGGGGTCGCTCGATACGGTAATCCTCAACGCGGGCACCTGCGAATACGTCGATGCCCATCAGTTCGACGCCTCGATCATCGAATACGTGGTGCGTACCAATCTGCTCGCCAGCAGCTATTGCATCGAAGCCGCCCTGCCCTTGTTGCGCAAAGGCACGGCACCGCATCTGGTGGGGATGGCCAGCTCGGTGACCTATGTGCCTTTGCCACGGGCCGAAGCTTATGGTGCGTCGAAGGCCGGGCTGCGTTATCTGTTCGAATCCCTGCGCATCGACCTGGCGGACGAAGGCATTGAAGTCACGGTGATCAGCCCCGGTTTCGTCGACACGCCGCTGACCGCCAAAAATGACTTTCCGATGCCGCTCAGCTGGCCTGTGGATAAAGCCGCGCGGCATATCTTCGCCAAGCTGAAGGATCGGCCGCTGGAAATCGCCTTTCCGGCATTGTTCATGGCGGTCCTGTGGCCCCTGTCGAAAATGCCCGCGCGCGTACAACTGGCGATTGGCAAACGCATGGTGCGCAGCAGCCCGCCGCTCAGGGACGCAACATGAAAATCGCCATCGTCGGCAGCGGCATCGCCGGTTTGACCTGCGCGTATCTGCTCGCTCGCCGACATGACATCACCGTGTTCGAAGCCGACGCCCGGGTCGGCGGTCATACGCACACGGTGCCGGTCACCGTGGACGGGCGCGACTACGCAGTGGACACCGGTTTCATCGTGTTCAACGACTGGACGTATCCGAACTTCATTCGTTTGCTCGGCCAGTTGGGCGTGGCGTTCAAGCCCACCGAGATGAGTTTTTCGGTCAACGATCCGGACACGGGCCTGGAATACAACGGCAATAACCTCAACAGCCTGTTCGCCCAGCGCAGAAATCTGTTGTCGCCCGGATTCTGGGGCATGTTGCGCGACATCCTGCGGTTCAACAAAGAAGCGCGGCGCGATCTCGCCGAACAACGGATTACCGCCGACACCACCCTCGACGATTACTTAAAGTCCGGCGGTTACGGCGAGCGTTTCATCCTGCATTACATCGTGCCGATGGGCGCGGCGATCTGGTCGATGCCGATGGCCGAGATGCTCAATTTTCCATTGCAGTTCTTCGTGCGTTTTTTCGAGAACCACGGGTTGCTGTCGATCAGCAATCGCCCGCAGTGGCAGGTCATCAAGGGTGGCTCCAGCGCCTACATCGCGCCGCTGACGGAGTCGTTCAAGGAGCGCATCCGCCTGAACTGCCCGGTGGGCCGGATCGATCGCGACGCGCACGGCGTGGTTATCCACAGCCCCTCCGGCATCGAACGTTTCGACAAAGTGGTGCTGGCCTGCCATAGCGATCAGGCCCTTCGATTGCTGGGAAATCCTGACGATAAAGAACGGGAAATCCTCGGCGCCCTGCCCTACGCCGACAACGAAGTGGTGCTGCACACCGACACCCGCCTGCTGCCCGCACGCAAACGGGCCTGGGCCAGCTGGAATTATCGCCTCGGCGGCGCCGGACATACTCAGGCCGCCGTGACCTACGACATGAACATTCTGCAAGGCATCCAGAGCGATACCACGTTCTGCGTCAGCCTCAACCAGAGCGCCGGCATCAGCCCGTCCAAAGTGCTCGCGCGCTTCATCTACGCCCACCCGCAATTCAGCCTCGCGGCGGTGGCGGCGCAGCAGCGCTGGGCCGAAATAGACGGCGCACAACACACGCATTATTGCGGCGCCTATTGGGCCAACGGTTTCCATGAAGACGGCGTGGTCAGCGCTTTGCGCGTGGCCGCGTCCTTTGGAGAAAGCCTGTGAACAGCGCACTCTACAGTGGCTGGATCGCCCATCGGCGATTCGCCCCGCGCCGTCATGAATTCCGTTACCGGATCGGCATGCTGTACCTCGATCTGGCTGAACAGGAGGCGGTGCTGGGCCTGTCCCGACTGGCAGGCGCCGGCCGCTTTGCGCCGTTTTCATTTCGCGAAACCGACTACCTGAAAACCTTCACCGGCAGCGGCGTGCGCCTGAGCGATGCGGTGCGCCAGTTGGTTGGCGAAGCTCTGGGCCATGCGCCGCAAGGCTCGATCTGCCTGCTGACCCAGCCACGCAGCTGGGGCCTGGCGTTCAACCCGGTGAGTTTCTTCTATTGCCACGAGGCCGACGGCCAACTGGCGGCGATTCTCTGCGAAGTCAGCAACACCCCGTGGCGCGAGCGTTTTCACTACGTGCTGCCAGCCCGAGCACCGACCAACCTGCAGGACTTTCACCAGCACTTTGCCGTGGCCAAGGCGTTTCATGTGTCGCCGTTCCTGCCGCCGGATCTGGAATACCGCATGAGTTTCAGCCCTGCCGCGCAGGTCCTGGGCGTGCACATGGCCGACTGGCAAGGCGAGCAAAAACTGTTCGACGCTACCCTCGACCTGCGACGTGAACCCCTTGATCGACACCACTTGCACCGGCACCTGTGGCGCTTTCCCTGGATGACCGCCAAGACCGCGCTGGCGATCTATTGGCAGGCGTTGCGCCTGTTGCTCAAGCGCACCCCGGTGTTTGCCCACCAGCGCGCCGACGACCGTTTTCGAACCGCCACCGTACCGACCGAGGAACGCCACCATGAAATCCACTAGCGTCTCGGCCAAAGCCAGCCTGCTCAGCCCCCACGGCCTGAGCGGCTCGCTGCTGCGCCGGGGAGTACTGCGCCAGCTGGAGCAGCTCAAACAGGGTCAACTGATCGTCATCGAGGACGGCGAACGCCATGTCTTCGGCACACCGGGCAGCGCGTTGGTGGGGGAAATTCAGGTGCTGGATCCGGCTGCCTGGGGCCTGGTCGCGGGCAATGGCTCGATCGGCGCCGGTGAGGCTTTCATTCATGGTTACTGGCGTTCGCCGGACCTGACGGCGGTGGTGCGGGTCTTCGTCAGCAACCTTGAAGTGCTCGACGGAATGGAAGGTGGCCTGGCCCGGCTCGGTCGGCCACTGGTGCGCGGGCTGCACTGGCTCAACCGCAATACGCGCAAGGGCTCGCAGAAAAACATCGCCGCCCATTACGACCTCGGCAATGACCTGTTCGAACAGTTTCTCGACCCGACCATGATGTATTCGGCCGCGCAGTTTCTCAGCCCCGACGACAGCCTGGAGCAGGCGCAACTGAACAAACTGGAGCGGATTTGCCAGAAACTCGCGCTCAAACCCGGCGACCATCTGCTGGAAATCGGCACTGGCTGGGGCAGCATGGCGCTTTACGCAGCGCAGCACTACGGCTGCAAAGTCACCACCACCACGCTGTCGAAGGAGCAGTTCGCCTTCACCGCCGCGCGCATCGAACGCCTCGGCTTGCAGGATCAGGTGACGCTGTTGCTCAAGGATTACCGCGACCTCACCGGCCAGTACGACAAACTGGTGTCGATCGAGATGATCGAAGCGGTCGGCCACCGTTTCCTGCCGACCTACTTCAAACAGTGCGCGCACCTGCTCAAGAGCAACGGCCTGATGCTGCTGCAAGCGATCACCATCCGCGAACAGCGCTACGAGCAGGCGCGCCGTGGCGTGGACTTCATCCAGCGTTACATTTTCCCCGGCGGCGCCCTGCCCTGCGTGCAGAAAATGCTCGAGATCGTCAGCCGCGACACCGACATGAACCTGTTGCACATGGAAGATTTCGGCCTGCACTACGCCCGCACCCTGCGTCTGTGGCACGAGAACTTTCGGCATGCTCAGGGTCGCCTGACCGAGCTGGGCTATGACGATTACTTCCTCAGGCTGTGGGAGTTCTACCTGTGTTATTGCGAGGGCGGATTCCTCGAACGCACCATCGGCACCGCGCAACTGTTGCTGGCCAAACCGGCAGCGATGACCGCGCCTTTGCTGGGCCGGTTCGATGCTTGAGCGGTTGGCCAACGCAGTGCTGTTCCAGATCGGCTGGCTGGCCTGCGTGCTCGGCGGTAACAGTTTGTGGTTGCTGCTGGCGCTGGCGGTGCTGGTGATTCATCTGCGCTGGATCAGCAGTTGGCTGCAGGAAGGCCGGTTGATCCTCAGCGTGGTGATCATCGGCACGGCGGTGGACAGCGTGTTGCGCGGCCTCGGGGTTTTCGAGTTCAAGGATCTGTCGCCGCTGATTCCGCTGTGGCTGATGTTGTTGTGGGCGTTATTTGCCACGACATTGCGTCATTGCCTGCAATGGAGCGCGAGTCCGTGGTGGCTGGCCAGTCTGCTTGGCGCGGCAGGTGGTGCGCTGTCTTATGGCGCCGGCGGACGACTGGCCGGTGTGCAGTTTCCTTTCGGTGAGCTCCCTACCCTGATCGGCATCGCGCTGCTGTGGGCGTTGCTGTTTCCGCTGCTGCACCAGTTGTCCCGGCGGCTGGCGAGTTAAACGCCTGTCAGGCCTTTCACACGGTCATCGGCCACTGCCGTACACTGACGCCATGAAAACCATTCCCCATCGGCAAATCGCCGAGCCCGAGGTCACCTGCTCGACCTGTGCAGCCTGCTGCTGCCAGCTCGAAGTGATGCTGATCACCGACACCGGCGTACCCGAGCGTTTTATCGATACCGACGATTGGGGTGGTGAGGTGATGCTGCGTCTGGACGACGGCTGGTGCGCGGCGCTGGATCGCGACACGATGATGTGCACGATTTACGAGAAGCGTCCGCTGATCTGCCGCGAGTTCGAGATGGGCGCGCCGGAATGCATCGACGAACGCCAGGGGATTGCCACGGCGTATCGCTGAATAAAAAAAGGAGCGCCAAGCGCTCCTTTTTTCATGGGGTTTACAGCGGCATCGTGTAATGCAGCGAGTAGCTTTCGACCCCGTCGTTGTTGCTGCTCAGGCCGGCGTTGGAATAGTGCGTCGCACGGATCCCGACTTCATGCCCGCCATTGAAGCGCAGGCCGAAACCGAAGCGGTCTTCAAACTGGAAGGCGCCGCCGAGCTTGTTGTCTTCGTATTCGGTGTTGGAGAACAGTGCTACGCCGATCCCCGCCTCGACATACGGTTTGACCGACTGACCGGCAAACTCGTAAACAAACACCGGCGAGAACGACAGGCTGTTGTTGCTGGAGGTCTTGTCGCCTTCCCAGTAGGTGTAGGCGCCGCTCCAGTAACCGGTCAGGCGACCGACGTCACTTTGCAGCCAGCTCTTGTCCCAATCGAAATTCATGCCCAGGCGATAAGTCATCGTCGAATCGCTGGTGGCACCCACTGCAAACTCGACGCCAGCAGCTTGTGCGGTAAAACTTTGCCCCATCAGTGCAGCCGCAATCGCGGCCAAGCAGAATAGTCGCTTCACGTTGAAACTTCCTTTTCCGGAACGATCGTTTGGTTTTCTAGGTCACTCTGCGCTATAGAAATCTGCGCTTGGTCAGAAGTTCAGCTGACTTTTTAGATATTTCACATTTTTTTTACAAGGTGAATTTTTCGACGTCGCCATCGACTTGACCCAGCAGGGCGAGGGTCTTGCGCAAAGACGCGGGATCAGCGCTGGTCCAGAATCTGACCGGTCGGTTCGGCCCTTCGGCGAGCAGATCCCGCTCGGCCAGCAGCCGCTGCAATTGGCGGGCTACTGCCGCGCCGGTGTCGATCAGGCTGATGCTCTCGGGGATCATCGACTTGAGCATCGGCTTGAGAAACGGATAGTGGGTGCAGCCCAGAATGATCGTGTCGCAACCGTTGGCCAGAAGCGGATCGATGTAGTGCTTGAGCAATGCACGCAGCTCGGCGCTATGCAGATCGCCGCTTTCAATCCGCTCGACCAGTCCGGGGCACGGTTGAGTGATGACCCGTACATCCGTGGCAAAACGATCGAGCAGCGCTGCAAACTTTGCACTCTGCAAGGTGCCGGTGGTGGCGAGTACGCCCACCACGCCGCTGCGGGTGGCGGCGGCGGCCGGTTTGACCGCCGGCTCCATGCCGACAATCGGCCACTCGGGAAAGTCCCGGCGCAGATCGGCGACGCCGGCCACGGTCGCGGTGTTGCACGCGATCACCAGCGCCTTGGCACCCTGCTCGCGGAAAAAACCGGCCATCACGCTGCAACGCTGGCGGATGAATTCCGGGGTTTTCTCGCCATAAGGAATATGGCCGCAATCGCCGAGGTACAGCAGCGATTCATTCGGTAGCAGTTGCTGGATTTCCGCCAGCACCGACAGGCCGCCGACGCCGGAATCGAAGACGGCAATCGGCGCTTCACGCATGCTGCGAACCACAGACGCTGCAACCCGGATCGCGCTTGACCCGCAGCTCACGGAATCGCGAGCCCAGCGCATCGATCAACAGCAGACGCCCCACCAGCGGTTCGCCGAATCCTGCCAGCAACTTCAAGGCTTCCAGCGCTTGCAGGCTGCCGACCAGACCGACCAGCGGCCCGACCACGCCGGCTTCGCTGCAAGTCAGTTCGGCTTCGCTGCCGTGACCGTACAGGCAGTGGTAGCACGGGCTCTCGGCACGACGCGGGTCGAACACCGAAAGCTGTCCTTCGAGGCGGATCGCGGCGCCGCTGACCAAGGGCTTGCGCGCCGCCACGCATGCGGCGTTGACCGCTTCGCGGGTGGAGAAATTGTCCGAGCAGTCGAGCACCAGATCCACCGCCGCCACGGCTGCGGCGAGAGAGTCCTCGTCCAGTGCCTGACGATGGGGCACCAGCTTGATTTCAGGATTGATCGCGCTCAGGCGCTTGAGCGCCGAGTCGACCTTGGTCATGCCGACGCTGTCGGTGTCGTGGATGATCTGGCGCTGCAGGTTGGTCAGGTCGACCGTGTCGAAATCCGCCAGGTGCAATTCACCGACACCCGCCGCCGCCAGGTACAACGCCACCGGCGCACCGAGACCACCGAGGCCGACGATCAATACCCGGCTGTCCTTGAGCTTCAACTGGCCATCGATGTCGATGTGTTGCAGCAGGATCTGCCGACTGTAGCGCAACAATTCCTGATCATTCAGCACGGCAGGCGCCCCAGGCTGATCCGTTGATGGCCGCCCAGATCGGTGCGGCTGTGGACTTCTTCGAAACCTTGCGTCAGCAGCAGATCGCGCACGGCTTCGGCTTGATCATAGCCGTGTTCGAGCATCAGCCAGCCACCGGCCTCCAGATGAGCCGGCGCCTGGGCGATGATCAGACGCAGATCGTCGAGCCCGTCGATGCCGGCCACCAAGGCGCTTTCCGGCTCGAAACGCACATCGCCTTCCACCAGATGCGGATCCGCGGCGCGAATGTACGGCGGGTTGCTGATGATCAGCTCGAAACGCTTGCCTTCGAGGGCGCTGAACCAGTGGCTGCTCAGCACCGTGGCGTTGTTCAAGTGCAGGCGCTGGCGATTGCGCTCGGCCAGGGCCACGGCTTCCAGCACGCGATCCACGGCGGTGACCTTCCACGCCGGGCGCTCGCTGGCCAGGGCCAGGGCAATCGCCCCGCTGCCGGTGCCGAGGTCGAGAACTTTAGCCGGGGTCGCCGGCAGCAATTCCAGCGCAGCCTCCACCAGCAGTTCGGTGTCCGGACGCGGGATCAACGTGTGCGGCGCGACTTCCAGATCCAGTTTCCAGAAACCCTGCTGACCCAGAATGTACGCGACCGGCTCGCCGCTGCGACGACGTTGCAGGTACTCGGCGAAGACCAGTGCGGCTTCGCTGGGCACGATGCGCTCGGGCCAGGTGTGGAGAAAACTGCGCGACTTGCCCAGCGCGGCGGCCAGAAGCAATTCGGCGTCCAGACGCGCGGTGGGCGAGTCCGGCAGTTCGGCGGCGCGCAACAGGCTGGCGATGATGGTCATTTACTCACCTATCGCTGCGAGCTGGTCGGCCTGGTATTCGGCCAGCAACGGCTCGATCACCGCTTCGACGCCACCGGCGAGGATTTCATCGAGGGAATACAGGGTCAGGTTGACGCGGTGGTCGGTGACCCGGCCCTGGGCAAAGTTGTAGGTGCGGATACGCTCGGAGCGGTCACCGGAACCCACCAGCAATTTACGTTCGCTGGCGATGGCGTTGGCCGCTGCAGCCGTCTGCTGGTCGTTGAGCTTGGCCGCCAACCAGGCCATCGCCCGGGCACGGTTCTTGTGCTGGGAACGCTCTTCCTGGCACTCGACAACGGTGCCGGTCGGTATGTGGGTGATGCGGATCGCCGAATCGGTGGTGTTGACGTGCTGACCACCGGCCCCGGAGGAGCGGTAAGTGTCGACGCGCAAATCCGCCGGGTTGATCTCGATGGCTTCACGCTCGTCCGGCTCGGGCAATACCGCCACGGTGCAGGCCGAGGTGTGGATACGGCCCTGGGATTCGGTGGCGGGTACACGCTGTACGCGGTGCGCGCCGGATTCGAATTTCAGCTTGCCGTAAACGTTGTCGCCTTCGATGCGGGCGATGACTTCTTTATAGCCGCCGTGTTCGCCTTCGTTTTCCGAGAGGATCTCCACCCGCCAGCCACGCCGTTCGGCGTAACGCGAGTACATGCGGAACAGGTCGCCGGAGAAGATCGCCGCCTCGTCGCCACCGGTGCCGGCGCGGATTTCGAGGAACACGTTGCGCCCGTCGTTGGGATCCTTGGGCAGCAACATGCGTTGCAGGTCGGATTCCAGGGTGATCAGCAATTCCTTGGCTTCGCGGACTTCTTCCACGGCCATTTCACGCATGTCCGGATCGCTGTCCTTGAGCAGCGCCTGTGCGCCTTCAAGATCGCTTTGTACACCGAGCAGCTTTTTATAGCCTTGTACCACCGGCTCAAGTTCGGCGTATTCCTTGGAATAGGCGCGGAACTTGGTCTGATCGGAAATGACTTCGCCGTCGCCGAGCAGCGCGGTCAGTTCCTCGAAACGGTCCTGGAGAATGTCCAGCTTATTGAGCAGTGACGCTTTCATTGCGGTTTTTTATCCGAAAAGCTATCCGGTGAGCCCTCGAGGGCAAAGAGTTCCTGAGCCATGGCCAGCGCATCGAGGCGGCCTTCGGCAGAAAGCTTTTTCAACTGCACGCTCGGGGCGTGCAGGAGTTTGTTGGTCAGGCCACGGGCCAGTTGCCCGAGCACGTCTTCGGCGTTGCCGCCGTTGGCCAGCAGGCGCAGGGCCTTTTGCAGTTCTTCGTCGCGCAGGCGTTCGCTCTGTTGACGATAGGCCTTGAGTACGTCGACCGCTGCCAGCTCGCGCAGGCGCACCATGAAATCGTCGGCGCCGACCGAAACCATCTCTTCGGCCGCCTGCGCTGCACCCTGACGGCTCTTGAGGTTTTCGGCGACCACTTCGTGCAGATCGTCGACGCTGTAGAGGTAAACGTCGTCGAGTTCGCCGACTTCTGGCTCGATGTCACGGGGAACGGCAATGTCGACCATGAAGATCGGCTTGTGCTTGCGCAGCTTCAGGGCGCTTTCCACCGCGCCCTTGCCGAGGATCGGCAACTGACTGGCGGTAGAACTGATGACGATGTCGCTGCGCACCAGTTCGGCCGGGATGTCCGAGAGCAACACCGCGTGGGCACCAAACTGCTCGGCCAGCAGGCTGGCGCGCTCCAGTGTCCGGTTAGCGACCACGATGCGCTTGACCCCCAGCTCATGCAGATGGCGGGCGACCAGGGTGATGGTCTCGCCGGCACCGATCAGCAGGGCCTGGCTGCGTTGCAGGTCGCTGAAAATCTGTTTGGCCAGGCTGACGGCAGCAAACGCCACGGACACCGGGTTTTCGCCGATGGCGGTGTCGGTACGCACTTGCTTGGCGGCATTGAAGGTCGCCTGGAACAGTCGCCCGAGCAGCGGCCCGATGGTGCCGGCCTCGCGGGCCACGGCGTAGGCCGATTTCATCTGGCCGAGAATCTGCGGTTCGCCCAACACCAGCGAGTCGAGCCCGGAGGCGACGCGCATCATGTGACGAACTGCCGCATCATCTTCATGCACATAAGCACTCGCGCGCAGCTCATCGAGGCTTAAATGGTGATAGTCGGCCAGCCAACGCAGCACGATATCGGCCGAAAGCTGATCCTGTTCTATATACAGCTCACTGCGATTGCAGGTGGAGAGGATCGCAGCTTCGCGGCTGTCGGTGAGTCGGCAGAGCTGCTGCAAGGCCTCCACCAGCTGCTCAGGGGTAAAGGCCACGCGCTCGCGGACGTCTACTGAAGCAGTCTTGTGGTTGATACCGAGTGCAAGGAAGGCCATTCAAGGTCGCTGATGGTGACGTGAAGCCGGCAATTGTCCTACTTCGTCAGATTCAGAACAACTACCGCTGACTATTGTCCCAATTGTCGGCCCCTATAATGGCCACAATCGAGACTCGGTTATGTTTGGCCGAAGGCTTGTGTCATGATGATCCGACCGCAGGTTAGTCGTCCTCTTCCTATATGAATAGATCTTCCGCGTTGCTCCTCGCTTTTGTCTTCCTCAGCGGCTGCCAGGCCTTGGCCCCCGTTTCGCAGGACGGTGCCTCACCGGTCGAAGACACCACGCCGGCCCCTGAAAAGCCCAAGGTTTACAGCTCGTTCAGCCAGGAAACGGTGTTCAGCCTGCTGAGCGCCGAACTCGCTGGCCAGCGCAATCGTTTCGACATTGCCCTGGACAACTACGTGACCCAGGCCATCAACACCCAGGATCCGGGCGTTTCCGAGCGTGCCTTCCGCATCGCCGAGTACCTGGGCGCCGATCAGCCGGCCCTCGATACCGCGCTGATCTGGGCGAAAAACGCCCCGGACGATCTCGAAGCGCAACGCGCCGCCGCCGTGCAACTGGCTCGCGCCGGGCGTTATGACGACTCGATGGTCTACATGGAGAAAGTCCTGCAGGGCAAGGGCGATACCCATTTCGACTTCCTCGCGCTGTCGGCCGCCGACACCGATCAGGAAACCCGCAACGGCCTGATGAAAAGCTTCGACCGCCTGTTGCAGCGTCACCCGAACAACAATCAGCTGATTTTCGGCAAGGCCCTGCTGATGCAGCAGGATGGCGACACCCAAGGTGCGCTGACCCTGCTCGAAGACAATCCGCCGGAAGACGGCGAGATCGCCCCGATTCTGCTGCGTGCACGCCTGCTGCAAGGACTGAATCGCGGCGACGAAGCGCTGCCGCTGCTGCAAAAAAGCATCAAAAAGTATCCGGACGACAAGCGCCTGCGCCTGACCTACGCGCGGATGCTGGTAGAACAGGACCGGATGGACGACGCCAAGGTCGAGTTCTCCACCCTGGTTCAGCAATACCCGGAAGATGACGAACTGCGTTATTCGCTGGCGCTGGTCTGCCTGGAAGCCAAGGCCTGGGACGAGGCCAAGGGTTATCTGGAAGACCTGATCGCCCGGGAAAGCCATGTCGACTCGGCACACCTGAACCTGGGCCGCATCGCCGAAGAACGTAACGACCCGCAAGGTGCGCTTATCGAGTACGCCCAGGTTGGCCCGGGCAACGACTATCTGCCGGCGCAACTTCGTCAGGCCGACATTCTGATGAACAACGGCAAGACCGCCGAAGCCCAGAGCAAACTGGCCGCCGAGCGTGACGAACAGCCGGACTACGCGATCCAGTTGTACCTGATCGAAGCCGAAACCCTCTCCGCCAACAATCAGGGCGACAAGGCCTGGAAAGTCCTGCAACAAGCGTTGCAGCAGTACCCGGACGATCTGAACCTGCTTTATACCCGCGCGATGCAGGCGGAAAAACGCAATGATCTGGCGCAGATGGAAAAAGACCTGCGCCTGATCATCAAGCGCGATCCGGACAATGCCATGGCCCTCAACGCCCTCGGCTACACCCTGTCCGACCGCACCACCCGCTACGCTGAAGCCAAGGCGCTGATCGAGCAGGCGCACCAGATCAACCCGGAAGACCCGGCGGTGCTCGACAGCCTCGGCTGGGTGAATTTCCGCATGGGCAATCTGGAAGACGCCGAGAAATATCTGCGTCAGGCCCTCGAGCGCTTCCCCGATCACGAAGTCGCGGCGCACCTGGGCGAAGTGCTGTGGGCCAAGGGCAAGCAGCGCGAAGCGAAACAAATCTGGGGCAAGTTCCTCAAGGACCAGCCTGACAGCACCATCCTGCGCAGCACCATCAAGCGCCTGACCGGATCCGAGACTCTTTAACTCATGTTTTTGCGCCACGTCATAGTTTTCAGCTTCATCGCCCTGCTCGCCGGTTGCGCGGGCTTCGGCGCCCGTGAATCGGTCGAAGGCCACGGCAATCCGGCACAGTGGGCCGCGAACAAACAACACCTGACCGGCCTCGACGGCTGGCAGATCGACGGCAAGATCGGCATTCGCGCCCCGAAAGATTCGGGCAGCGGCACGCTGTTCTGGCTGCAACGTCAGGATTACTACGACATCCGTCTGTCCGGCCCGCTGGGTCGTGGCGCGGCGCGACTGACCGGTCGCCCGGGTGCGGTGTCGCTGGAAGTGGCGAATCAGGGCCGCTATGAAGCGCCGACTCCGGAAGCACTGGTCGAAGAACAACTGGGCTGGAAACTGCCGGTCTCGCATCTGGCCTGGTGGGTTCGCGGCCTCCCGGCACCGGACAGCAAAAGCCGTCTGACCCTGGACGGCAACAGCCGTCTGGCCAATCTGGATCAGGATGGCTGGCAGGTCGAATACCTCAGCTATGCCGAACAGAACGGTTACTGGCTGCCCGAGCGGATCAAACTGCACGGCACCGATCTGGACGTGACGCTGGTCATCAAGACCTGGCAACCGCGCAAGTTGGGGCAATAACGCATGACCGCTCCACGCCTCACTTTACCTTCGCCGGCCAAACTCAATTTGATGCTGCACATTCTCGGTCGCCGTGAAGACGGTTATCACGAGTTGCAGACGCTTTTTCAGTTCCTCGACTACGGCGACGAAATCACTTTTGCCGTGCGTGACGACGGCGTGATCCGCCTGCACACCGAATTCGACGGCGTGCCTCACGACAGCAACCTGATCGTGCGCGCGGCGAAGAAACTCCAGGAACAATCCGGCTGCTCGCTCGGCATCGACATCTGGATCGACAAGATCCTGCCGATGGGCGGCGGCATCGGTGGCGGCAGCTCGAACGCGGCCACCACTCTGCTCGGCCTCAATCATTTGTGGCAACTGGGTTGGGATGAAGATCGCCTGGCTGCACTGGGCCTGACACTGGGCGCGGACGTGCCGGTGTTCGTGCGTGGCCATGCGGCTTTTGCCGAAGGTGTCGGCGAGAAACTGACCCCGGTCGAGCCCGCCGAACCGTGGTATGTCGTGCTCGTTCCGCAAGTCTCTGTTAGTACGGCAGAAATTTTTTCAGATCCATTGTTGACACGTAACACGCCGCCCATTAAAGTGCGCCCCGTTCCCGAGGGAAACAGTCGAAATGACTGCTTGCCGGTGGTATCGAGGCGTTATCCAGAAGTACGTAACGCATTGAATTTGTTAGGTAATTTTACCGAAGCAAAACTCACCGGAACTGGAAGTTGTGTGTTTGGGGGCTTCCCAAGCAAAGCTGAAGCTGATAAAGTCTCGGCCCTTCTGACAGAGACCCTTACAGGGTTTGTAGCGAAAGGAAGCAACGTTTCGATGTTGCATCGCAAGCTGCAAAGTCTGCTCTAAAGGAACCAAGTGCCCGGCACTTGCAAGCAACAGATACAGGGGCGTCGCCAAGCGGTAAGGCAGCAGGTTTTGATCCTGCCATGCGTTGGTTCGAATCCAGCCGCCCCTGCCATTTTCCTATACTCATCCAGGTATACCCTCAGCCTTCAGGTACTGCGCGTGTCCAAGATGATGGTCTTTACGGGGAACGCTAACCCCGATCTGGCTCGGCGTGTCGTACGTCAGCTGCATATCCCTCTCGGTGACATCTCTGTCGGTAAATTCTCCGACGGCGAAATTACAGCCGAGATCAATGAAAACGTTCGCGGTAAAGACGTCTTCATTATTCAGCCGACTTGCGCTCCGACCAACGATAACCTGATGGAACTGGTAGTGATGGCTGATGCCTTCCGCCGCTCCTCGGCTACTCGTATCACTGCTGTTATTCCTTATTTTGGTTATGCCCGTCAGGATCGCCGTCCGCGTTCCGCACGTGTGGCTATCAGCGCGAAAGTCGTTGCTGACATGCTCACCGTAGTCGGCATCGACCGTGTTCTCACGGTTGATCTGCATGCTGACCAGATTCAGGGTTTCTTCGATATTCCGGTAGATAACATCTACGGCTCCCCGGTTCTGGTGGATGACATCGAAGATCAGCGCTTCGAGAACCTGATGATCGTGTCCCCGGACATTGGTGGCGTCGTGCGTGCACGTGCCGTTGCCAAGTCCCTGGGCGTGGATCTCGGGATCATCGACAAACGCCGTGAGAAAGCCAATCACTCTGAAGTGATGCATATCATCGGTGATGTCGAAGGGCGTACCTGCATTCTGGTCGATGACATGGTCGATACCGCCGGCACTCTGTGCCACGCGGCCAAGGCCCTGAAAGAGCATGGCGCAGCCAAGGTCTTTGCCTACTGCACACACCCTGTGCTGTCGGGTCGGGCCATCGAGAATATCGAAAATTCCGTGCTGGACGAGCTGGTGGTCACTAACACCATCCCGCTGTCCGCTGCAGCACAAGCCTGTGCACGTATCCGCCAACTGGATATCGCACCGGTTGTTGCCGAAGCGGTTCGCCGCATCAGCAATGAAGAATCGATCAGCGCGATGTTCCGTTAAGGGCCCTGCCCTTCTCGAAATGTCTCGTTGACGAAAAGCGCCCCGCCCCGGCATTCCTGCCGGGGCGGGGCTTTTTTGCCCATACCGTGTTCGGCGCTGGTCGCAAACGCCACTCGGTCATGGCTATTTTGGAGATACAAAATGAACGATTTTACTCTGAATGCTGAAGCGCGTTCCGACCTGGGGAAAGGTGCGAGCCGCCGCCTGCGTCGTCTCGCCGCCCTGGTTCCAGCTGTTGTTTACGGTGGCGACAAAGCCCCTGAATCCATCAGCATGCTGGCCAAAGAAGTTGCCAAACTGCTCGAAAACGAAGCTGCCTACAGCCACGTTATCGAACTGAACGTTGGTGGCACCAAGCAAAACGTGATCATCAAGGCTCTGCAACGTCACCCGGCCAAAGGCCACGTGATGCACGCTGACTTCGTACGCGTTGTAGCTGGCCAGAAACTGACCGCTATCGTTCCTGTGCACTTCATCAACGAAGCTGCTCCAGTGAAGAAAGGCGGCGAAATCTCGCACGTTGTTGCCGAGATCGAAGTTTCCTGCCTGCCAAAAGATCTGCCTGAGTTCATCGAAGTCGACCTGGCTAACGCTGAAATCGGCACCATCGTTCACCTGTCGGACCTCAAAGCTCCTAAAGGTGTCGAGTTCGTTGCTCTGGCACACGGCGATGACAAGGCTGTTGCCAACGTCCACGCTCCACGTGTTGCTCCAGAAGCTACCGAAGAAGGCGCAGCAGAGTAATTCACTCTGTCATGCCTGAGTGAGCAGGTAACATCGCGGACTGGAACGTAGCGAGAAAGCGGGCGGGAACGCGGAGTTTACATCCATGGTAAATGAGCATTTTTCGTCCACTTTCGCCGCCTTCCCTGATCGCGGCGATGTTATCCACCACTCAAAGGAAGGGCCCCTATCGTGACTGCCATCAAACTGATCGTTGGCCTGGGAAATCCAGGCGCTGAATACGAGCAGACCCGGCATAACGCAGGGGCCCTTTTTGTTGAGCGCATCGCCCACGCACAGAACGTGAATCTCGTGGCCGATCGCAAGTATTTCGGCCTGACCGGGCGCTTCTCGCATCAGGGTCAGGATGTTCGTCTGCTGATTCCCACCACCTACATGAACCGCAGCGGCCAGGCCGTGGCGGCACTCGCCGGTTTCTTCCGCATCAAGCCTGAAGAAATCCTGGTGGCGCACGACGAACTCGATCTGCCTCCGGGCGTTGCCAAACTCAAAGTCGGCGGCGGCCATGGCGGTCACAACGGGTTGCGCGACATCATTGCGCAATTGGGCAATCAGAATACGTTCCACCGCCTGCGGCTCGGCATCGGCCACCCGGGCGTCGCCAGTATGGTTTCAAATTTCGTCCTGGGTCGTGCGCCACGCGCCGAACAGGAAAAACTCGATGCCAGCATCGACTTTGCCCTCGGCGTGCTGCCGGATATCCTCGCCGGTGAATGGAACCGCGCGATGAAAAACCTGCACAGCCAGAAGGCCTGACTCTAATCCGAGGGGAAACACCATGGGATTCAATTGCGGCATCGTCGGCCTGCCTAACGTCGGCAAGTCCACCCTGTTCAACGCCCTGACCAAATCCGGGATCGCGGCCGAGAACTTCCCCTTCTGCACCATCGAGCCGAACAGCGGCATCGTGCCGATGCCGGATCCGCGTCTGGACGCCCTGGCGGCCATCGTCAATCCGAAGCGCATCCTGCCGACCACCATGGAATTCGTCGACATCGCAGGCCTGGTTGCCGGCGCATCGAAAGGTGAAGGCCTGGGCAACAAGTTCCTGGCCAACATCCGCGAAACCGACGCGATCGCTCACGTCGTGCGCTGCTTCGAAGACGAGAACGTGATCCACGTTTCCAACAGCGTCGACCCGAAGCGCGACATCGAAATCATCGACCTGGAACTGATCTTCGCCGACCTCGACAGCTGCGAGAAGCAACTGCAGAAAGTCGCACGCAACGCCAAGGGCGGTGACAAGGACGCAGTGGCCCAGAAGGCCCTGCTGGAGCAGTTGATCCCGCACTTCAGCGAAGGCAAGCCTGCACGCAGCCTGATGAAGAACATGAGCGCCGACGAGAAGGCGATCATCAAAGGCTTCCACCTGCTGACCACCAAGCCGGTCATGTACATCGCCAACGTCGCTGAAGACGGTTTCGAGAACAACCCGCACCTGGACGTGGTCAAGGCCATCGCCGAAGAAGAAGGCGCGATGGTTGTTCCGGTCTGCAACAAGATCGAAGCGGAAATCGCCGAGCTGGACGACGGCGAAGAGAAAGACATGTTCCTCGAGGCCCTGGGCCTGGAAGAGCCTGGCCTGAACCGCGTGATCCGCGCCGGCTACGAAATGCTGCACCTGCAGACCTACTTCACCGCCGGTGTCGAAGAAGTCCGCGCCTGGACCGTCCGCGTCGGTGCCACCGCACCGCAAGCCGCTGGCGTGATCCACACCGACTTTGAAAAAGGCTTCATCCGCGCCGAAGTGATCGCCTACAACGACTTCATCCAGTACAAGGGCGAAGCAGGCACCAAGGAAGCCGGTAAATGGCGTCTGGAAGGCAAGGATTACATCGTCAAGGACGGCGACGTAATGCACTTCCGCTTCAACGTGTAAAAGCTGCACCCATGAAAAAGCCGCGTTTGATACGCGGCTTTTTTGTGCCTGACATTCAGCCCGTCAGGCCTTTTTGGTTCTCGGCAGGAAGATCGCCAGCACCCCGAACAGCGGCAGGAACGAGCACAGGAAGTACACGTATTCGATGCCGTGAATGTCCGCCAGATGCCCGAGCAACGCCGCACCGATCCCGCCAAATCCGAACATCAGACCGAAGAACACCCCGGCAATCATTCCGACATTGCCCGGCACCAGTTCCTGCGCGTACACCACGATCGCCGAGAACGCCGAAGCGAGGATGAAACCGATCAACACGCTCAGGACAGTGGTCCAGAACAGATCGACATGCGGCATCAGCAGCGTGAACGGTGCCACGCCGAGGATCGAGAACCAGATCACTGCCTTGCGCCCGATCTTGTCGCCAATCGGCCCGCCGAAGAATGTGCCCGCCGCCACCGCGCCGAGGAACAGGAACAGATGCAGCTGGGAACTTGCCACCGACAGGTCGAACTTCTCGATCAGGTAGAACGTGAAGTAGCTGGTCAGGCTGGCCATGTAGAAGTACTTGGAGAACACCAGCAATCCGAGCACCACCAGCGCGCTGATCACCCTGCCCTTCGACAGTCCGTGAGTGGCAGCCTGCCCGGCCTTGAGCTTGAACAGGTTCAGGTGATGGGCGTACCAGCGGCTGATGCGATAGAGCACGAACAGCGCAAACACCGCGAACAGCCCGAACCAGGCCACATTGCCTTGGCCGAAAGGAATGATGATCGCCGCTGCCAGCAACGGACCGAATGCCGAACCGGCATTACCACCGACCTGGAACGTCGATTGCGCCAGACCGAAGCGTCCGCCCGACGCCAGCCGCGCGATACGAGAAGCTTCGGGGTGGAAGGTCGAAGAGCCGATACCGATCAGCGCCGCCGCCAGCAAGATAAGAGGGAAACTGCCAACAATCGACATCATCACAATGCCGATCAGCGTGCACACGGAACCTGCCGGCAACAGCCACGGTTTCGGGTGCCGATCGGTGTGATAACCGACCCACGGCTGCAACAGCGAAGCGGTCAATTGGAACGTCAAAGTGATCAGGCCGACCTGGGTGAAACTCAGGCCATAGTTGGCCTTGAGCATCGGATAGATCGACGGCAGCACTGACTGGATCAGGTCGTTGATCAAATGCGCCAGCGCCACCGCGCCAATGATGCGCATCACCAAAGGGCTGCTTTGTGGAGGAGCGGACGCCGAGGCAGCGGCGGTCTGAACGTTGCTGATAGCCATGGGAGTTTCCGGACTGCAGATGGGTGCACGCGGGCAGGTGCGTCAATGTGCCATTTTTCGGTGCGCCAGCGCCATCCCCTTAGCCAGCTAACGAACTATTCAGTCGTCGCGCCACAAGTGATAGCGCAACGCCATGGTCTGAATCTTGCCTTGCTTATCCGCTTGAACGCGGCGCCCTTACAAAGGGCATCGAGAATGGGAAGTTTCGCTACAGAGCCGGCCTACAGAGCGGGCAAGGGTGAACTTTCGAGGCCTTTTAGCAGGGCACCAATCCCGGTCGCAACGACCGCGATGCACGCCGATGGTGCGTGGTGTCCAGAGGAGTCATGGGGCATGCAGGCTTTTTTATCACCGGGGATCAGGTTGCTGGGGCGGTTTGGCTTCGCGCGTAAATTCCAGTTGTTGTTTCTGCTGTTTATCCTGCCATTGGCCGGCAGCCTGTTGATGATCGGCCAGGACTATCGCGATAAACTCAACCTGATCGCCGGCGAACGTGCCGGTGTGCGGCAGTTGCTCGCCCTCGATGCACTCGACAATCTGCTCGCCGCCCAGCGCGACCGCGCCGCCCGCTGGCGCGCCACGGAAACCAACCGCCAGCCGACGCCCGCCACCCTTGCGGCCATGGCCGCCTTCGATAGCGTACAACCTGCCGTTGCTCAGGCCACCCTGGAGCTGGGCAATGCCTTGCAGGCCGAAGGCGCGGAAGGTGAAACCCTGACTCGCTATCAGGCCCTGCAAGCCGCGCTCAATGGTCTGGACTCGAAAAGCCTTTCCGGTGTCGGTTGGTGGCCGGACGGTTACGACCGTTTCACCAACGCCCTCAGCGCCCTGCAAGCGTTGCGTGAGCAGATCGCGATGGACAATCGCCTGATCCTCGCGCCTTGGCTGGAAACCTATCTGCTGACACAAATTTCCACCCAGCACGCGCCAGACCTGATCGAACGCGTCGGCCGACTGGCAGCCGTTGGACAGGCGTCCGTGGTATCCGGCCAGTTCACCCTGCAAAGCCGTCTGCAACTGCGTGACCTGCGCAGCCGCATCGGCGATGCCCGCGAGCAGTTGGTGAAAACCGCGGGCTTGCTCGAAGCGCGTCTGCCGCCAGCCCTGCAAGGTTGGGCCGGGCAATATCACGACAGCCTCAAACAACTGGATGCCGGTCTGAAAGTGCTGGATGACGGCGTGTTCGGCGGCAGCATCAATCTCAAGCCTGAAGAATTCGAGCGCACTCTCGATGCCCTGCTCGGCAACCTCGCCACGCTGCGCCAGCAATCGCTGGTGTCGCTGGATCAGCGGCTGGATGACTACCACGGATCGGCGATTCGTCAGTTCATCATTGTCGCGGCGGTCTTCGGTTTCCTGTTGTTGGCGGCGCTGTATTTGTTCGTCTGCCTGCAAGCCTCGATCCGCCGCAGCGCCAGCGGCATCACGCTGCTGGCCGAAGCCCTGCGCGACGGCAATCTGAGCCTGCAAGTGCCGGTCGTGGGCCGCGATGAATTGGCTTCGATCAGCACCGCACTCAACGTGGCGGTGGTGCAATTGCGCACCAGCCTGCTGGGTGTCGATCACGAGACTTCGCAACTGAGCAACGCGGTGCGCAGCCTCAACGATCACTCCAGCGGTGCCCTCAGCGAAGTCGAAGCGCAGCAATTGCAGATCAGCCAGATCGCCGCCGCGGCCACGCAACTGGCGGCGACGTCTCAAGGCGTGGCGCAGAGTTGCGAACAGGCTTCCGGCAGCGCTCAGCACACCCGGCGCATCGCTGCCGACAGCAGCCGTGACAGTCAACGCACCACGGCGAGCATCCAGCAGCTCAATCAGCGTCTGAACGAAACTGCCGCAGCGCTCGGCCGGGTCAGCGAGCAAGGGCAGCAGATTCAACTGGTGGTCGATACCATTCGTGGCGTCGCCGAACAGACCAACTTGCTGGCGCTAAACGCCGCCATCGAGGCCGCTCGCGCCGGGGAACAAGGTCGTGGCTTTGCCGTGGTGGCCGACGAGGTGCGCAGCCTGTCGCAACGTACGCAATCGTCCACGGCGCAGATCGCCGGTACGGTCGACAGCCTGCGCAACACGGTCAATGAAGCCGTGAGCCTGATGGAGGCGGCGTGCGGCCAGGCGCAATCGGACGCGGAAGCGGTCACGGGACTTGGCGAACGCCTGGGGGAAATCGCCAGCGCCGTGCAGAGCGTCACCGACACCCTCGCCCAGATCGCCACGGCAGTCGAAGAACAGGCGAGCACCGCCGATGAGGTCAGCGGCAATATCCAGCAGGTCGATCAAGCGGCGGTTCGTCTGCTCGAAGGCGCGCGGGCCGTGAACCTGGCGGCGGACACTTTGAGTCAGGGCAGCCATGCCTTGAGTGCGAATACCGGGAGATTTCAGCTGCGATGAAAGCCCCTCCCGCCCCGATTTTCGGCGCGGGAGGATAAGCGGTTGAAAATAAGAAGAAATATTTTAAATTTACGCTTGACGCTTTTCCATTTCAGGGGAATAATGCGCGCCACTTGGCTACATAGCTCAGTTGGTTAGAGCATAGCATTCATAATGCTGGGGTCCGGGGTTCAAGTCCCTGTGTAGCCACCAAGTACTAAAAACGGCTTACCGAAAGGTAGGCCGTTTTTTTATGCCTCGAGAAAAGTGCCGGCCATCGTCAGCCGGCATTTTCTTTTATCCGGCCAGTGCCGCCAGCCCTTTCGTCCAGATCTGCCGCGTGCGCAAACCGACCATCGCTCGCCAGTCCGGATCGGCGGGATAGAACTGCTCCAGCAGATTCAGTTTGATCTCGCGCCCCGTCGCACCCAGCGGATCGCCATGCAGATGCAGCCAGTGATCGTCGCGCAGGTAACGATGCACGTCCGGCCCCGGATAAGTCCCGCACTCGATCACGAACGGCATCAGTTGCACATTCGGCAGCGCATTGAGCAGTGCCTGCGAGGTGTACCCAGTGGCGGTTGCCGCAACGCCGGTTTCACTCAAGGTTTCGGCACCAGTGTGCAGCGTGTAGAGCCACGGACCGTAAATCGACTGCGCCTGGGTCAGTGCCGGATACGGTGCCTGGGTAATCGTCAGCAACATCGGATGACCATACTCGCCGGCGCCGGTGTGCAGGTCGAAACACATCACGGTTTCAGCACCGGCCAGATGATTCTCGATGATTGAATGCAGCGTGCGATTCGACCAACTCGGCGCGAGCCCGCCGAAGAACAATCCGTCGGGATGACTGTGCTGCCCGCCCTCGACAATCGACATGACAGCCGGCCAGCCGTGCTCGGCGATTTGCGCATCGAGCAAGGCATCAGCCTTTTGTCGCTCGGGACCGTTCAAGTCGGTGCAGGCATAGATGTCATGCAGCTCGGCGTAAGCGCGGTTGTCCGGAAGCGCTCGGTTGAAATCCAGGTGATTGCGGTTGAGGTCGATGTTGTCTTCATTGACCCGTCGCAGCCACGCCGTGCCCCACGGGTTGATCAGGTGAATCATCACGACCGCTACATCCTTCGGCAACGAGTCCGGCGTGAAATGCTTCAGCCAATCCATCTGGCACTCCGAACCGTAATAACCCTCAACCCCGTGGGTGCCGCTGAGCGCCACCAGGCGCCGTTTGGCCGTTGGATTCCCCAGCACCGCCACATCGGTACTCAAAGGCTCGCCAAACGGCCCATTGAGCGGATGCGCGTACGAGGAGAGCGTTGCACCCGCCCCCTTCGCGGCGGCAAGAAAGCGCTCGCGCTGTTCGCGATAGCTGGGCTGGGTCGGAAACTCGTTGTGCATGGCGGCCTCTTGTTGATTGTTCTGGCTTCACGTTTGCCCATGACCCTACAGAAAATCCGCCAAGGCATGAAGGACAAAGATACCTGCGGTTTGCGTCGTACACGGTCGGCCGATACAGTCCGTCAGACTTTTATCCCACGGACGGAGAGCCCCGCGTGTTTCCAGCCCTGCCCCTGAACCGTTTTCGCCTGCCGGCCCTGACGCTGATCGTCAGCGCCATCGCCCTCACGGCCTGCAACGCCCCGCCCTCCTCGACCCTGCCGCTGGCACCGGAAGCCGCCTCCGGCTACCGCACCGGCCTGCAAGCCAGCCACGCCGAAAAACACATGGCCGCCGCTGCCAATCCGCTGGCTGCCGAAGCCGGTCGCGAGATGTTGCGTCAGGGTGGTTCCGCCATCGATGCCGCCATCGCAATGCAAGCCGTGTTGACCCTGGTCGAACCGCAATCCTCCGGGATCGGTGGCGGCGCGATGATCGTGCTGTGGGATGGCAAGCAGGTGCGCACCTACGACGGTCGCGAAACTGCACCGGCCGGTGCGACCGAGAAGCTGTTCCTGCAGGACGATGGAAAACCGATGCCGTTCCCGCAGGCGCAGATCGGCGGACGCTCCGTCGGCACACCGGGCGTGATGCGTGCACTGGAACTCGCGCACAAAAAGCACGGCCGCTTGCCGTGGGCCAATCTGTTCGAACCGGCGATCAAACTGGCCGAGCAGGGTTTTGCGATCTCCCCGCGCCTGCATTCGCTGCTGGAATCCGACCCGGTGATTCGCCGCTCGCCGGACATGGCCAAGTACTTTCTGAACAGCGATGGCAGCGTCAAAGCCGTCGGCACGCGACTGCAAAACCCGGCGCTGGCCGCCGTGCTCAAACGCATCGCCAACGAAGGTGCGGACGCACTGTACAAAGGCCCGATCGCCGAAGAGATCGTGGCCAAGGTTCAGGGCCACGCCAACCCCGGCAGCCTGTCGCTGAACGACCTTCAGCACTATCAGGCCAAGGAGCGCGCGCCCCTGTGCACCGACTACAAACGCTGGCAGGTTTGCGGGATGCCGCCGCCATCATCGGGCGGAATTGCAGTGGCGCAGATTCTCGGCACCTTGCAGGCGCTGGAAACCCGCGATCCGCGCCTGTCCCTGACGCCGCTCAAACCTGTGAAGACCGATAAACCCGCCGGCATCGAACCTGCGCCGCAAGCCGTGCACCTGATCGCCGAAGCCGAGCGCCTGGCCTACGCCGACCGCGCGCAATACGTAGCCGATACCGACTTTGTGCCGGTGCCGGCCAAGGGCCTGGTCGATCCGGGTTACTTGGCCAGCCGCGCCAGCCTGATCGGCGAACGCAGCATGGGCACAGCCAAACCCGGCACACCGCCGGGCGTGCAGGTCGCCTACGCGCCGGATCGCTCGCCGCTGCGCATTTCCACCTCGCAAGTGGTGGCCGTGGATGACTTCGGTGGCGCCGTCTCGATGACCACCACCATCGAAGCAGCGTTCGGCTCGCACCTGATGGTTCAGGGTTTCCTGCTCAACAACCAGATGACCGACTTCTCGTTCATCCCCGAAGAGAACGGACAGAAAGTCGCCAACCGCGTAGAGCCCGGCAAACGCCCGCGCTCATCGATGGCGCCGACCCTGATCTTCGACCGCAACAGCGGCGAGTTCGTCGCCACCGTCGGTTCTCCCGGCGGCTCGCAGATCATCGAATACGTGGCCAAAACCACCGTTGGCCTGCTCGACTGGAACCTCGACCCGCAAAGCGCCATCAGCCTGCCCAACTTCGGCAGCCGCAACGGCCCGACAGAGCTGGAACAGGGCCAGTTCAGCCCGACGCTGATCCAGGCACTCAAGGACAAGGGCCACACCGTCAACGAAATCGACATGACCAGCGGCACCCAGGCCATCGTGCGGGTCAAGGATGCTCAGGGGAAGGCAACGCTGTCAGGTGGGGCAGATCCTCGGCGTGAAGGGGTGGCGTTGGGGGATTGAATCAGCACTGCCAACTGAAAAAGGCTTACCGAGAGGTAAGCCTTTTTTGTATGTGCATGAATCCAATTTGCCAGCAACCGAAACCCTCAGGCGTCACCCTCCTCCCCCGCCACCCGAACCAGCAGATCCCCGGGCTGACAGTTGAGGTACTCGCAGATGGCATCCAGTGTCGCCAGTCGCAGCCCTTTGACCTTGCCCTGTTTGAGCAGCGACAGGTTGGCCTCGGTGATGCCGATGGCGGCTGCCAGGTCTTTGGATTTGACCTTGCGCAGCGCGAGCATCACATCCAGTTGAATCACGATAGGCATGAGGACCTCAAATAAACGTACGGTTTTCCCGATCGACTTCACTGGCCTGCGCCAGAATCCGCGCGATGATCGAAATGCATGCGGCCAGAAACAACGCGACGAACGAAGCAGCCGTGATGCTCAGGGTCAACAGCCGCTCACCGACCGGCGCATTCTGGGTGACCCACAGGCTGAGCATCGGCTCACAGAGGAAATCCAGCAGCACCCAGATCGCCACGGCTCGTCCGACCTTGCCCAGATGCTCCGCTGTTTCCCGGGCGAAATACTCACCCCGCGCGTAACTCTGAAACAGCTGGCGCAAATGGTTCAGGCCCGACGCCAGTGCCAGCAGGGGAATGCTCGACAGCACGATCCCGCCCAGCTTCTGCCACCACGGAAACAGCGTGGCGGTGTCGGCCATGTGTGACAGCTGGCGCTAGGTCAGCGCAAACCCCAACCCCCAGCCTTCCTTTTCCGCCAACGGTGGGTAAGCCCATATGACAGCATTGAGCAGCAGCATCACGACAATCAGGATCAACGTCACCGTCGCCATGCGCCGACTGAATTGCACGAGCCCGTGGGTGGTCATGGGAAAGCCTCACAAAAATGAATGTGAGCGCCACCCTAACGATTAAAATTATCGAATAACAATAATTAATTGCTGCAAAACATTAATAACCGTCAGGCATCCAGACTTTTACCAACCACCGGATCACCGATCTTCAGAAAGTTGCCACCGGCCACGTGATGCAGCGTGCGCAGCTCATCGTGCCCTTCAAAATGCCAGCGCCCATCGCTGAACACCCGCGAATCAGCCTGCGCCGCGATCACCTCGGCCAAGAACAGATCGTACTGTTCGTGATTGCGCGGTTCCGGCAGCAACCGGCACTCGAGCCAGGCCACGCAACCGTCCAGCATCGGTGCCTCGACCTGCTCGCCAGCGAAGCTCTTCAAGCCGTACGCCTGGAACTTGTCCTGACCTTGATCGCGATTGATTTCCAGACCTGAAGTCGAGCCGACGGTCTGCACGATGTCAGCCTGATTCACACAAGGAACGTTGAGAACAAAGGTGCCCGAGGCCTCGAGCAGTTGCCGGGTCCAGGTGGATTTGTCGAGGACCACCGCGACTTTCGGCGGTTCGAAATCCAGCGGCATGGCCCACGCCGCGGCCATGATGTTGCGCTGCCCGTCATGGGCGGCGCTGACCAGCACGGTCGGCCCGTGATTGAGCAGGCGGTAGGCTTTGCTCAGGGGAACCGGGCGACGGAAGGACTCGCTCATGGGATCTGCTCCGGGAAAAAGAGCCGATTGTAGCGGGATAAAAACAACGAAGGGATGGCCGTGAACCATCCCTTCGCCTGACCGGCATCAGCTGGATAACTGGTTGGCGAACTGGCCGACTGCATCCACCACTTTCTGCGCGCCGTCCTGGATCTCGACGATCACCGTACCGGCCTCCGCCGCCAGCGCCAGCCCTTGTTCGGCCTGTTGCTTGCCGTCGGTCATCAGGGCCACGGCGTTGCGCGCCATGTCCTGGTTCTGGCGCACCACACCGACGATTTCTTCGGTCGCCTGGCTGGTGCGCGAAGCCAGTTGCCGCACCTCGTCAGCCACCACCGCAAAGCCTCGGCCCTGCTCACCCGCGCGAGCGGCTTCGATGGCCGCGTTGAGCGCCAGCAGGTTGGTCTGTTCGGCAATGCCGCTGATGGTCTTGACGATGGTGCCGATCACCTGGGATTGCTCGTTCAGCGCCTCGATCCCCTCGCCGGCGGTCTGCATGTGCTTCGACAGATCGCGCATCACATTGACCGCTTCAGTCACCACACGGGTGCCGCGCTGGGCGGTGCTATCGGTTTGCAGGGAGGTGCTGTAGGCAATGTTGGCGGCGTCGGCGACGGCCTGTTCCTGATTGACCTGATCGGTGATCACCGTGGCGAACTTCACCACTTTGTAGAGCTTTTCGTTGGCGTCGAGCACCGGGTTATAGGACGCCTCCAGCCAGACGGTCCGACCATGGCTGTCGACCCGCTTGAAACGGCCGGCGACGAATTCGCCGTTGTTCAGGCGGCGCCAGAAGTTCTGGTACTCGGCGCTGTTGTACTCCTCCGGCTCGCAGAACTGGCGGTGATGTTTGCCCTTGATCTGCGCGAGGCTGTAACCCATGCCTTGCAGGAACCGTTCGTTGGCGCTCAGCACGTTTCCGCTGAGGTCGAACTCGATCACGGCAGTCGAACGCACCAGCGCGCCGATCAGGTTTTCGTGCTCGCGGGAGGCCTCGATGGTGCGGGTCAGGTCGCTGGAGAAAATCGAGAAGTGCTTGATCCGGCCATCCGATGAACGAATCGGCTGCACGATCGAACGCAACCACGCCTCTTCGCCGTTACCGCGGGAAAGGCGCACTGCGCCAGCGAAATGCTCGCCACGGGTCAGAGCGGCCTTGAAGCGGTGATGAAACTCGTCGGACTTCACATGGGCCGGCACGATGTCTTCGATGGCGCGGCCGATCAGGTCGTGGTTCTTGTAGAGCATTTCGCTGAGGAAGTTCTGGTTGACCGACTGAATCCGTCCGTCGGGCTCAAGGGTGAGCACCAGCATCTCGCTTTCCAGGCTCTCCTTCACTTGCAGAAGGCTGGAGAGTTCTTCACGAAGAGCCGCCAGCTCTTGCTTCAGGCGTTTGTTGAACATGGGAAAGCACCGATGGACTGGATGGAGAGCGGGTATGCAGCCTAACCATCGGCCTTGGAAATCTTTTCTGAAGAGCGCTTGAGGCTTGTCCTACAAAAATAGTTACGCCTCGACAACTCAGGCGGTGCCGGCCACCGGACACTGTTCTGCGCGCGGCATGCGCGAGCCGAAATACGCCGCACTGACGACGCCCACCGCCCCCATCACCGCGCAGAACATCACGCAGATCCACGGACTCCACGGCATCAGACCGATCAGCAGCAACGGTGTGACACTGGCCCAGGCGGCGTAGGCAATGTTGTAGGTGAATGAGATCCCGGAAACGCGAATCCGCGCCGGGAACAGGCTGACCATCACCGATGGCACCGCACCGACCACGCCACAGCACAACCCGGCGATGGCGTAGGCCAGACCGACCCAATCCCCGCCGCTGATCAGGCAGGTATAAAGCAGACCGATGCCCATCGGCAGCAGCAGGCTATAGAGCATGACCGTACGCCAGGCGCCGATGCGATCGACCAGCCGGCCGGCGATCACGCAGCCGATGTTCAGGAAAACAATGCCCAGCGCGCTCAACGCGAAGGTGTGGCCGGCGGTCATGCCGAAGGTTTTTTGCATCATGGTCGGGGTGATGACTACGAACACCACCACCGCCGAGGTCAGCACGCAGGTCAGGAGCATCGCCGGCAACATGGCCAGACGATGATCGCGCAGCACAGTGCGCAGCGGCAGCTCGACCCGCGCCTCGCGCTGCGCTTCCATCGCCATGAACACCGGGGTTTCGCTCAGCCAGCGGCGCAGCCAGACACCGATCACGCCGAACACACCACCGAGCAGGAACGGATAACGCCACGCGTAATCCAGCACTTCGGCCGGGGTGAACACTTGCGCCAGAAAAGTCGCGGTCAACGCGCCGATCAGGTAACCGAAGGTCAGCCCGGCCTGAAGAAAGCCCAGCGCATAACCGCGATGGCCGGCCGGCGCGTGCTCGGCCACGAATACCCAGGCGCTCGGCACTTCACCGCCCACCGCCGCGCCTTGCAGGATGCGCAGCGCCAGCAGCAGCAACGGTGCGAAATAGCCGATCTGCGCGTAGGTCGGCATGATCCCGATCAGCAGACACGGCAGCGCCATCATCAGGATGCTCAGGCTGAAAACCTTCTTGCGCCCCAACCGGTCGGCGAAATGCGCCATCAGGATTCCGCCCAGCGGGCGCGCCAGATAGCCGGTGACGAAGATCCCGAAGCTTTGCAGCAGACGCAGCCACTCGGGCATTTCCGGCGGGAAGAACAACTGGCTGAGGGTCAGGGCGAAGAACACGAAAATGATGAAATCGTAGATCTCCAGCGCCCCGCCCAGGGCCGCAAGGCCGAGGGTCTTGTAGTCGGAACGGCTGAACGGCGCCGGTCGGGCAGTGGAATGGGCAGTCATGGCAAAGAACTCTGGCAGGCAAAAAACCAAGGCGCCCATGGTCTACGCAAACGGGCCGCCGGACAACCCGTTAGACCATAGTCTGATTCGGCAAAACACGGTCACAAAAATCCGCCGGTTGATTTACTGTTGGCACCTGTCCAGACGGGCCGGCCAAGCCCCGAAGACCACAATAAACATAAAAATCCGAGGTACTCCCGTGGCCGTTGATATCGAAGATAGCCGCTCTGCGCGCTTTGCCTTGCGCTGTTCAAGTTTCGCCGAACGCTGGTTTCCCGACTCTTGGGTATTCGCCGCGCTGGCGGTGATCATCGTCGCGCTGGCGACCCTGGCCATGGGCGCCAAACCCACCGACGCCGCCATGGCCTTCGGCGACGGATTCTGGAGCCTGATCCCGTTCACCATGCAGATGGCGTTCGTGGTGATCGGCGGTTACGTGGTGGCCAGTTCACCGCCCGCCGTGAAGCTGATCGATCGCCTGGCGCGGATCCCGAAAAACGGTCGCTCTGCCGTGGCCTGGGTTGCGCTGATCTCGATGGTCGCGTCCTTGCTCAACTGGGGCCTGTCGCTGGTGTTCGGCGGTCTGCTGGTACGCGCCCTCGCCCGCCGCACCGATCTGAAAATGGACTACCGCGCCGCCGGTGCCGCCGCCTACCTTGGCCTCGGCGCCGTGTGGGCACTGGGCCTGTCGTCGTCCGCCGCGCAGTTGCAGGCCAACCCGGCCAGTCTGCCGCCGTCGATCCTGTCGATCACCGGGGTGATTCCGTTCACCCAGACGATTTTCCTCTGGCAGTCGGGAGTGATGCTGCTGGCGCTGATCGTGATTTCGATCATCATCGCCTACGCCACCGCGCCCGGCCCGAACTCGGCGCGTGATGCCAAGGCCTGTGGCATCGACCCGGCCTTCAACCTGCCGCCGCTGCAACCGCGCACCCGCCCTGGCGAATGGCTGGAACACAGCCCGCTGCTGATCATCCTGCTGGTGCTGCTGGCGGCCGGATGGCTGTTCCACGAGTTTTCGACCAAACCGGCGATCACCGCGATTTCCGGGCTCAACACCTACAACTTCCTGTTCATCATGCTCGGCGCGTTGCTGCACTGGCGCCCGCGCAGTTTCCTCGATGCAGTGTCGCGCGCCGTGCCGACCACCACCGGGGTGCTGATCCAGTTCCCGCTGTACGGTTCGATTGCGGCGCTGATGACCACGGTCAAAGGCACTGACGCCCAGACTCTGGCCCATCACATCTCGACCTTCTTCGTGAGCATCGCCTCCCACGACACCTATGCGCTGTTGATGGGTGTGTACTCGGCGATTCTCGGTTTCTTCATTCCGTCCGGCGGCGGCAAGTGGATCATCGAGGCGCCGTACGTGATGCAGGTGGCCAACGACCTCAACTATCACCTCGGCTGGGCGGTGCAGATCTACAACGCCGCCGAAGCCCTGCCAAACCTGATCAACCCGTTCTACATGCTGCCGCTGCTGGGCGTGCTGGGGCTGAAGGCGCGGGATTTGATCGGTTTCTCGTTCGTGCAATTACTGGTGCACACGCCGCTGGTGTTGGTGCTGCTGTGGGCGCTGGGGACGACGTTGTCGTATCTGCCGCCCGTCATGCCTTAAACGATGTCTACAGGGCGCCGGCTCCGGCGCCCTGTCTTTCCCTTCGACAAAAACGCCCCGAACGATCCCTACTGCGGTTGCCTGTCGTAAATAATGGCTCAGAGCCATCATCTTTCTTTACCGCGCCACTGCCTCGGTAATATTCTTGCGCGCCCAATATCTGTTTCATTTTTTGTCTGAGCGCAAAGGGAGTTCGTTGCAATGATCGTCGGGATTGACCTGGGAACCACCAACAGCCTTGTTGCCGTATGGCGCGGCGATGCCACTGAGTTGGTGCCTAACGCCCTGGGGCAGTTCCTGACACCCAGCGTGGTGGGTCTGGACGATCAGGGCCGGATTCTGGTCGGGCAAGCTGCCCGCGAACGCCTGCACACTCATCCGCGTCTGACCGCATCGCTGTTCAAACGCCATATGGGCAGTGCGACGGAGGTCTACCTCGGGGATAAAAAATTCCGTCCGGAAGAGCTCTCGGCGCTAGTGCTCAAGAGCCTGAAAGAAGACGTCGAGCGCACCTACGGCCAGACCGTCACGGAAGCCGTGATCAGCGTTCCGGCCTATTTCAGCGACGCCCAGCGCAAGGCCACACGCATCGCCGGTGAACTGGCGGGCCTGAAAGTCGAAAAGCTGATCAACGAACCCACCGCCGCCGCACTCGCCTACGGCTTGCACCAACGGGACAAGGAAACGTCGTTCCTGGTGTTCGACTTGGGCGGCGGTACATTCGACGTGTCGATTCTCGAACTCTTCGAAGGCGTCATGGAAGTGCGTGCCAGCGCCGGTGACAACTTCCTCGGCGGCGAGGACTTCGACAACGTGCTGCTCGAGCACTTTATCGATCAGCATCGCAACGTGTCGGACTTCCCCGAGCGCTCCACCATCCTCCAGCCGCTTCGCCGCGAAGCCGAGCGTGTGCGCCGTGCATTGGGCCAGGACGCCAGCGCCGAATTCAGATTGCAGGTCGGCGAAAAGCAATGGACCCAGACCATCACCCAGGCGCAAATGGCGACGCTGTACATGCCGCTGCTCGAACGCCTGCGTGCGCCGATCGAACGGGCCCTGCGCGATGCACGCATCCGCGTCAGCGACCTCGATGAAATCCTGCTGGTCGGCGGCACCACCCGCATGCCGCTGGTGCGCAAACTCGCCGCCGGGCTGTTTGGCCGCTTCCCGTCGATCAGCCTCGATCCGGATCAGGTCGTGGCTCAGGGCGCCGCCATTCAGGCAGCGCTCAAGGCCCGTTCGGCCGCGCTGGAAGAAGTGGTGCTGACCGATGTCTGCTCCTACACCCTGGGGATCGAGACCTCCACCCAGGTCGGTCGTCAGTATGAAAGCGGTCATTACCTGCCGATCATCGAGCGCAACAGCATCGTCCCGGTCAGCCGGGTCAAAACCGTGCAGACCCTTCACGACAATCAGGAACAGGTCGTCGTGAAAATCTTTCAGGGCGAAAGCCGTCTGGTCAAAGACAACGTGGCGCTCGGCCAACTGGACATCAAGGTGCCCAAGCGCAAGGCCGGCGAAGTCGAACTGGATGTGCGCTTCACCTACGACAACAACGGTTTGCTCGAAGCCCAGGTCAGCATTCCCCTGACCGGTCAGCAACATTCGCTGGTCATCGAAAACAACCCCGGCGTGCTCACGCCCGAGGAAATCCAGCAGCGTCTGCAAGCTCTGGCGCAATTGAAGATCCATCCGCGCGAGCAGCAAGTGAACACCCTGCTCAGTGCGCGTCTGGAACGTCTGTATCAGGAAAGCCTGGGCGACCTGCGCGATCAGATCGGCTACTGGGCCAAGCAATTCCAGCAGGCGCTGGATTCCCAGGACGAGCGGCAGATCCGTGAAACCCGTACCGAACTGAGCAAGCAGTTGAGCGCACTCGACCGTAACCCCTGGCAGTAAGGATGCACGACATGGAATGCTGGTCTGTGCTGCAACTGCCCGAAGACGCCGGGCTGCGTGATATCAAGCGCAGTTACGCGCGGCTGCTGAAAGTCTTTCGGCCCGATGAAGATTCCGCAGGCTTCCAGCGCCTGCGCGAGGCTTACGAGCACGCACTGTCGATTGCCCAATGGCGCCTTGAAAACGAGGAGAGCGAGGAGCACGGCGACGTCATGCTGGCTCCGGGGATCGCTGCGTTGGCGGTGCAAGAGCAGTCCATGGCTCAGCCGCTGCAGAAGACCGGGACCGATGCGTGGGATTACCCTGCGGCGCTATTCGAACCGGTGACCCCGGCCGCGCCCGAAGCACCGATCGAGTCGCCAGTCTTGCGGGTACAGCCCCTGAATCCGGAGCCTCTTAACCTGGAGCCCGAGCAGCCGACTGCCGACCCGGCTATTGAAGCCGCTTCGCAATTGCTGAACGGCCTCTCGGACAACAATCTGAATGAGCGCTGGGAGCAAGCGTGCCAACAGGATTGTGCGCAAGCGTTCCAGACACTGTTGCTGACGTTGTGCTTCGATCATCCCGCGCTGCGCCTTTCGATTGCCCGTTGGGCGGTGCAGCACCTGGGTTGGCTGGGCCCGTGGCAGGAGATCGTCATCGGCGACGGGCAGCGCGGCATTCTCGCCAACGAGTTGCTGACGGATTACCGGCAATCGCTGGAAACGATGCTCGCATCGCAAAACGAGCGTGAATTTCTCGCGCTGCTCAAGACTTACACGGCCCAACCCTGGCTCCAGGTGTTCGACCGTCGGGAACACTGGCAACAGATCATCCTGCAACTGCTGCAGGACACAGAGTGGAGCGTTCCGCTGTTCGACCGTATCTCCCAATTATTTGGCTGGGACGACACCAAGGGCATTCATCCGCAACCGGACTGGCTCTGGCAGGCGCTGATCGAGCGCTGCAACCAGGAAAGCCTCTACGACAACCTGTGCGCCCGCGCCGAAGATCAGCGCAACGGGTCGCCCGACGCTCTGGCCGCGCGGATGCTGATCAGCCCGATGAAGCCGCGGCAGCAGAAAGACATGACCGACCGGTTCATCCCGGCTGACTGGCAGGCCTGCCAGCAGTTATCGGAAACCCTCAAGTGGCGCTTCCCTGATTTGCTCGCCCGCTTGCCGTACGCCGACGTCTTCTACTGGCGACGGTTTCTGCCGCGCTACATCGCCGCCGAAACCTGGTTGCGCTCATGGGCTGCGATTGCGCTGGCGCTGTGGCTGTTTTATCTGCCCGCCGAGCACAAGACCACGGCGATGAGCATCGTCATTCCCCTGGCCTTCGCCTGCGTTCCTGTCTGGTTTTTCCGGATCGGCTTGAGTTACTGGTTTCTGATCAGCGCCCATTTGATCGTTCAGGACCTGTGGTTGACCGAAAGGATCATCCCGCGCCGATGGAACCCTGATACCCGCTGGCTCGTGCTGCGCCATGGCGTGCCGCAAGCCGTCATGATCCTGCTGTTCTCGGTCATGCTCGGTGGGCTGGGGGCCTTCACCTATATCGGGGTGATCCTGATCGGGCTCTGGCACAAGCGGCGCATCGGTACGCTCGACCCGGAGTTCAGCGACAAGCACCCGTGGCTGACCGCGCTGCACTGGGCGCATTTCAGCCCGTTGCAACTGCTGTTTCTGGTGGCCATGACCGGGGTGATTCTTGCCAGCCAGCTTGGTTATTCGCTGAAACACCTGTTCCCCGGCTAGGCTAGACGCGGGCCGGATTGCCCTCCACCAAGGTTTTACCCTCGCTGAAAAGGATCTGAGCATGTTGAAACTCGCAGGCCTCACCCTCGCGGCGCTCACGTTGAGCGCCGCCGCCCACGCCGATGTCGACCTGAAACTGGGCAGCACCGAACGCGTCACCCGCCTCTTCGCCTACCCCAACAATTGCAGCGTGATCTGCTTTCGCAACTGGACGCTGGAGCAGACCGTCGCCCATTACCTGAGCCAGAGCGTGCAGCGCGACGGCTACACCAACGCCAAAGTGCTGGTGAAAAACGACAACGATCAGCTCTACGCCGAAATCAGCGGCGTACCGAAGGGCTATGACAAACCGCTGACCGCCTTGCTGGACGCCGGCGACCTGGCCTACAACGGCGCCAGCAAACTCAATGCCGACGGTAAATGGGCGTACAGCTGGTACCTGTTCCTGCCACTGGGCATGGCCCTGGAAAACCGCAAGAGTGTCGAGCTGCTGCACTTCCCGCCGGATTACTCGCTGACCCAGGCCCAGGATTACCTGCGCTCGAACACCACCGACCGCTGGGCCGCGCTGCTGACCGACAATGGCATCCCCGCCGACCAGACGCCGGCCTACCAGACCATCATCGACATCGCCCCGATTGCCGCGCCCGCCAGCGCCGGCAAGGATCTGGAAGGCGTGTACGACTACTTCAAGGATTACCAGACCATCATGGTCAGGCAGGTCAGCCAGAACGCCAGCGGCGCCGTGCTGCCAATGGTTGCCTTTGGTGCGCCGGTGCGTAACTGGATCAAGCAGCAATACGGTGCGACCGTGAATGTACTGGGCCTGGCGACCATCAGCCCGAGCGCGGGGGTGAACGTGCCGGTGCTGGGATCCAACCACCCGAGCTACATCTGGTACGCCGCCGACCCGAGCAACTACACCGGCGACGATGCCCAGGCCAAGGCCGATGCGGCGGGTCTGAAGGTGATGGGGCAAGACTTGAGCGCGGCCTGCTGGCAGGCCGGAATGGGCAGCAAACCGGGTACCGATCCGAAGACACTGCTCAACAGCTGCACCCAGACCTGGCAAGTGACGCAGAAAGCCAAGACCTGCGAGCTGTTCTACACCACGATCCGCAACGAGACCGTGGCACAGGCGGACAAGACCTGCTCGAGCACACCGGTCAAATCCCAGCTGCAACAGCTGAAAAGCCCATTGCCGGACATGGCCGCGCCCGCCGCCCACCTCTGAGCAATCGGACGTCCTTCCCGTGTCAGCCTTGGCTGACCCGGGAAAGCGTCTATTTCGCCTGTCAGATCTGACAGTAGACCGTTAGTGTGATTTGCGGGATCTTGGATCCAATGATCGTGTTGCAGAACTGGCAGGACGTCAGTCGATGGAAATTGCGACAACGAGCCAACAGGGACCGTTATGAACACTTACGCACTACCGGGTAAACCGGCACGCGATACCGAGGGCATTTATCCTTTTGCCGGACTCCCCGTCCGCCTGGGATTTCCGTCAAAGCAGGACTTCGAAATTGTTCACGATCCCGAGGGCGTAGCCACCGCTGTCGTAGCGTGCCGGGCATTCCTGCGTATCACCCGAATGTGCCGGGTTTCAGGCCAGTTGCTGCCCTATCGCTGTCGGCAGACCCGGCAACTGCTGGCCGGTATCCACCTCTACGATCCGCGCTTTTGCGGCGCGTTCGAGCATTGCTGCGACCCTAATACCTTTCTCGACATGAGCGAGTTATGGGTGTGGGCCCTGCGCGATATTCTGGAGGGTGAAAGGCTGACTATCGATTACACCGCCACCGAAGACAAACTGCTGCGGCAGTTCGCCTGCGGTTGCGGATCCTCGCGCTGCCGAGGGTGGATCACCGGTTACGATGAATCACCCAATCTCGAAGGCCAGCGCTATCTATTGAGCTGGCGACGACGGCAAGGTTTACGCTGAACGACCGATCAGGGCGCGCCGACCGGACGCAAGCGGTACTGCGGCGGCAACTGCTCGAAACCGCTGATCGTGGTGTTCAGGCTCTTCCAGCGACCATCCTTGATGCCGTAGATGCAGCCGTGGATCGACAGGCTTTGCCCGCGATGCCAGGCGTTCTGGATGATGCTGGTGTGGGCGACGTTGGCCACTTGCTGGATCACGTTGAGTTCGCACAGGCGGTCGACCTGCTCTTCCTCGGTCGGCAGCTTGGCCAGTTCTTCGCGTTTTTCGTAGTAAAGGTCGCGGATCGAACGCAGCCAGCCGTCGATCAGGCCGAATTGACGATCCTGCATCGACGCCCGCACACCGCCGCAACCGTAGTGCCCGGTCACCAGGATATGTTTGACCTTGAGCACGTCCACCGCGTACTGGATCACCGACAGGCAGTTGAGGTCAGTGTGCAGCACCACGTTGGCAACGTTGCGGTGAACGAACAGATCGCCCGGCAGCATGCCGACGATTTCGTTGGCCGGCACCCGTGCGTCGGAGCAGCCGATCCACAGATATTCAGGCGTCTGCTGGCGGGCCAGCTTGGCGAAGAAATCCGGGTCTTCCTTGGTGATCGCGTCAGCCCAACGCTCGTTGTTATCAATCAGGTCTTGTAAGTCGTGCATGCTGTAAGGCCTCAAGAAAGATGCGCTGGTATGACTGTCGACCGCCCGTCGGGGTCACGCTGGGATCGTGGGTGATTTGCTTTGAATTTCTCGGGGGCCCGGTGAGTCCACCTCAGTAAGGCCCACAGTATGAGGAATTGCCATGACTGATTCACGACGTCCATATGATGCGGTGCAACCGGAGCCCATCGATGATAACGAAGACCGCATGGGTTCGGTGCATGAGCTGGATTTCGACGACGAACAGCCCAGTGCGAAGATCGGCGACGAACTGCCCGAGCGCGAGCGCGAACAGTTGATGCCCCGTGACCGCGTGCATGAAGCGGGTTTCACCGGGGCATCGACTGCCGATCACGAGCCCACCGACGATGACCTGAGCCCGGAGACCCTGATCCGCGAGGACGGTGCCCGGGATGCCCACGAACTCGGAGAAGGCAATCAGGCCGACTGGGATCTGAGCGTGGTCGACGAGGACGACATCGGCGGCGGCAACGGGCTGGATGAAGCGGAACTGGCGCGCCGCGATCCGCTGGATCGCAAGCGCTGAGGACACCTGCCGCGATCAGTCGACGAGCGTGCAGGCCATGACCACGGCATCTTCACGCCCGCCGACCGCCGGGTAGTAATCCCGGCGCCGGCCGATCTCGTTGAAGCCATAGCGCTCGTACAAACGAAAGGCCGAAGTGTTGCTGTCGCGCACTTCCAGGAAACATTCCCGGGCATCGGCGGCGTAGGCGCGGGACATCAGGTATTCGAGCAGGGTCAGCCCCAGCCCGCGACCCTGGTTTTCCGGTTTGACCGTGATGTTGAGCAGGTGTGCCTCATCGAGAATGATCTGCACCACCCCGTGGCCCACCTGCTGCTCACCTTCGAACATCAGCCAGATCTGGTACTTGCCCAGGCCGTCGAGAAAAATCCCGCGGGTCCACGGATGGCTGTACGCGGCGAATTCAATCTTCAGCACAGCGTCCAGATCCGCCTCGGTCATCGGGCGAAATGATACAGCGTCACTCATTCGATTCTTTCCAGCGCGCCATCAGCCGACGCATGGCTTGCCACACGGCGGCCTTGCGCTGTGGCTCTTCCATCAACAATTCCAGCCCCGGCACGGCCCACGCCAGGCCAAGACCCTCGATTTGCAATTCACGGTTGAACGCTTCGGCATCCGCCTCACCGGCAAAGCGCACCGCCGGCAGGCCGATCAGCCACAGGCAGGCGCACGGCGCCGCCTCCATCTGCACCGACAGGAAACCCTGGACGAAATCCCGGGCCGCTTCCGGGCCCTGATCCATCGTGCCGCGATTCAGCCATGGCCAGCGCACCGGCTCACCGACAATCTGCGGCGCGTCCGGCAGACCGGCGGCACGCAGCATGTCCTTGAGCAACAGATAAGCAGGATCGCGGGACTGGAAGGCTTCGCCTGTGGGTAACTCCACCAGCAGCAGGCAACGGCCGGCGCGCAGCAATTGCAGGGCAAAACGCGGTGGCGGCACCGGCGCCGGTTTGGCCACCACAGGTGTTTCGTCGACTTCTTCGACCGGCTTGGCACCCGTGCGGGTGCTGGCCAGCGAAGGTCGCGGAACCTCGATCTTCGGCCGTTCGACCGGACGCGCGGCCGGCTGCTCCGGCGCTTCGGCCGGGGTAGCCGGGATCACCGGTGCGGCAATCTCGGGCTCGGGCATGTCCAGCAGCTCGGGCCGCGACGGCGCGGCAAAGGGCAATTCGGTGCGCGGCAGCCAGTTGACCACCTGCATGGCGTTCAAATAGGCGCGGCGGCGGGACTCGATTAGCAAGGGTCGGCCACTTGTGGATAACTGAAGTGCGCTGATTCTACCGCCCTTCGCTCAAGATCGCGCGCTGTTGATCGATAGTCTTGACCGATACCTTGACGCAAAGAAAAGCGACAGCCCGTCCCGAGAGTGAATCGCATCCTTCGTGATGCAGTACAATCGCGGCTTTTAATCGCCAACCAGCCGGCCATTCCGATGATCGAACCCAAGCGCGTCTTGCGCGCCCTCGCTGAACACTGGGCACTTCTGGAGCCACTGTGCGAGCACTTCGACCAGGGCACCCTGAGCCTCAACGAACTGCGCACGCAACTGGCCGCCCAGCAACTGGACAGCACGCCGCAGGACATCACCAGCCTGCTCGACGTGTGGATCCGCCTCGACATTCTGGTTCCCGTGGCCAAGAGCCCGAACCGTTTCGAGCTCAATGCGCAGATCCACGACTTCCTCGCCTACCTGCGCCGCGAGCACCGTCTGGGCCTGTGCCTGGAGATCGAAGCCTATCTGCGTCACCTCGAGCGTCTGGCCGGTTATATCCAGGATGCGTTCGACGTCCGTGACGGCAATGACCTGGCCCGTCAGCTGCGCCTGCTCGACATGCGCGTGCGCGACGTTCTGAAAAAACTCGACAACGACGAACAGGCGCTGGTGGCCGTGGCCGAACGGGCCAAGACCAGCGACCGGCAGATTCCGCTGCGTCAGCGTTACGCCGAAGTACTGGCGACCTGGGACGAATACGTCGAGCCGATGATCGATCTGGTGAACGCCGACGGCGCCTTCGAGCAAGGCGTGCGCAAGGTCGAAACCGTGCTGCTGAAGATGCTCAGCGAACAGCAGCGCCTCGGCCATCTGGTCGATGACGACATGCTGCTGCGCACTCACGCGCGCATCCTCGAAATGCAGACCAGCGCCCAGCTGACCCTGCGTCACGCCCGTGAGCTGCTGCTGCCGCTGCGTGAAGAAGCGCGCCGACACAACGCCGTGACCCGTGGTGCTGCGCTGGCGCTGGCCGCAATCCGCCGCAAAGGCATCGACGCCGTGCCGCAAGCCGCGATGCCGCTGTTCACCCGGCCGCAAAGCACCTTCCTCGGCAGCGCCAGTCAGGTTGAAGCCTATGTCTACGCCCTGGCCCGTTTCGAGCCGAAACCGGCGCGTTTCCCCAAGGCGCACAAATCGCAAAAGAGCGGCGATGCCCCGCGTGCACCGCGCACCGTGCGCGAGATGGTCGACCGTTGCGAAGAATCCCTGCCGATGCCGGATCTGATGACCTGGTTGCTGGAGCAGGAGCCGGACGGCGCGACCGACGAATTGCTTTACTGGTTCTCGCGCCTGTCGCGGGAAAAACGCTTCAAGCGCGAGCGTCTGGAACGCCGCGAATACCACACTCACGAGCATCAGGTCAGCCTGCGCTCCTTCGCCCTGCTCTCGGCCGGCGACGCCGCCGCCGAGGATTCTGCGAGCATCCCCAATGCATCTTGATCTTTCCGAACTGTCTCAGCTGGCGCCGATCTTCCGCGAGCTGTTCAAGGGTTATCACGTCAGCCGCCGCGACCCGGAGCTGTACGCACAACTGTCGAACTTCCAGGACCAGTACCGCACGCTGTTCAAGGCACTGGGTTTCGAACTGGTCTGCGACACCCGTGGTTTCTATTACTTCGTGCCGGACATGGCTGCTGCGGCGGTGAACAAGACTGCCCAGCGTCTGGCGCTGTTCACCTTCATTCTTGTCGAGCATCTGGCCGATCAGGGCCGCGACCCAATCGCCGTACTCGACGGCGGCAGCCTTGGCCGCGAGGAACTGCCGTCGCTGCTGGAAAAGTACCGCGACCTGTTCATCCAGGCCGAAGTGCAGACCGTTGAAGAGCTCGAAGAAAAAATCATGCGCCGCATGACCCAGCTCGGTTTCGCCAGCGAGGAAAACGGCGTGTACCGTTTCCTGCCGCCGATGCACCGTTTCCTCGATGTCTGCCTGTCGGTTCAACAGGACCGCGACCTGGCGGCCAGCGTGCACAGCGTTCTGCCGCTGCCGGCGCCGGTGCTGATCGACGAAGCCGCCGAGGCGAAATTCCTCGCCACCGACGACCCGCTCGATCTTTCCGAGTTTGAAGAAGAGAGCGAAGAAGACGCACTGGCCCGCGCCATTGCCGAAGAACAGGAGTCCGACGCATGAGCCAGGAACGCTACGGCATCCGCCGCTTTGCCCTTTTGAACACCGCCGGTTACAGCCTCGGCCTGTTCCCGCTGGAAGAACCGCTGTCGGTCTACGGCGCGAACAACCTCGGTAAATCCGCCTCGATCAACGCCTTGCAGTTCCCGATCCTGGCGCGCATGTCAGACATGAGTTTCGGCAAGTACAGCCTGGAGCAATCCCGGCGTTTCTACTTTGCCTCCGACACCAGCTACATCCTCGTCGAAGTGAACCTGCCCCACGGCCCGCACGTGATCGGCGTGGTCGGTCGCGGCCCGGGCGGCGGTTTCGGTCACCAGTTCTTTGCCTACGCCGGCAAGCTCGATCTGGCGCACTATCAGAAAAACGACACCTGCCTGCGGCAGAAAGAGCTGTTCAGCAACCTTGAGAAAGAAGGCCTGAAAGCCTACGAACTCAAGCCCGATGAGCTGCGTCGCTTGCTGGTTGGCGGTCACACGTCGATCCCGCTGGATCTGACCCTGATCCCGCTGCGCTCCACCAGCGAACAGAGCCTGAAGACTTTCCGCGCGCTGTTCATCAACCTGCTGCACATGCGTGAAATCACCGCAGCCAAGCTCAAGCAGCTGTTCCTCGATGCGTTCGAACACAGCCTGCGTTCCGGCAGCGTCGATTACATCGCCGCGTGCGAAGAAGCCTTCCGCGACGTGCGTCGCATGGAACAGGACTACAACTCGCTGGTGGCTGCCGGCCCGTTGGTCGAAGCCTTGGCCAACGGCGTGAAACAGCGCGATGTGTTGCGTGGCAAGTTGCATCGCCTGTCGCCGCTGCTCGACTCGTTGCTCGGCACCTGGTCGGACTACGCCACGGCACGCAAGGAAGAACTGACCATTCAGGCCGAGCACTACCGTCGCGAGCAGGACGATCTGCAAAACGATCAGCGCGGCGGCACTCAGGAACTGATGCGTCTGGAGCGGGAAATCTCCGGCATCCAGCGCTGGCTCGGCGAATTGTCCGTTCTGAAGAACCGCTTCGCGCTGGTCGATGACGTCAAGGTTCTGGAGCAACAACTGCTAGCGGCCAAGGACGCTCACGACGAACTGGCCGGTGCGCTGGCGCAGTCCCGACAGTTCAGTGCCGAGGATCTCGAAGAACGTCTTCGCGATCTGGAAAAACGCCTGAAGTCGGTGAAGCAGCAACTCGATCACGCCGACAACAACAGCTATGCACGCCTGCGCGAAGAGTTCTCGCAACAGGATGTCGAGCGCCTGATGCGTCTGTTCAACAGTGCGCTGTTCAGCCTGCCGTTGGGGGAACACGGCATCACCCTCGACGAGAACGGCGAGTGGGTGAAATCGGTCGAGCTGATCCTCGACGGCTTCAAGGGCGAGCGTTTCGAAGTGCCGGGCCTGTCGATCGACATATCGCACATCGAGCCGCCGGCTTTGCAAGCGCTGGCCGACCGTGCCGCGCTGCGTGATCAGAAAGAGCGTCTGGAAAAAGAGCTCAAGCAACTCAAGACCCAACAAGCCGTGGCCGCCGACCGTGCCGCAAGCAAGACCCAGACCGAAGCGCTGTACCAGCAGGTGCTGGATGCGCAGAAGGCTCTGGAAGACTTCCGCCGCACCCAGACCCTGAGCGCCGAAGAAGGCGACAAGCTGGAGCAACTGGCGCAGATGGAAGCTGCGCAGGACGAACTCAAGCGCTCCAGCGATGCATTCACCGAGCGCGTCCAGCAACTGTCGGCCAAGCTGCAACTGGTCGGCCGGCAGATCGCCGACATGGAAGCCAAGCAACGCACCCTCGACGACGCCCTGCGCCGCCGTCAGCTGTTGCCGGCGGACCTGCCGTTCGGCACGCCGTTCATGGATCCGGTCGACGATTCGATGGACAACCTGCTGCCGCTGCTCAACGACTATCAGGACAGCTGGCAAGGCCTGCTGCGTGCCGATGGCCAGATCGAAGCGCTGTATGCACAGGTGCGCCTCAAGGGCGTGGCCAAGTTCGACAGTGAAGACGACATGGAGCGCCGTCTGTCGTTGCTGATCAACGCTTACGCGCACCGCACCGACGAAGCCCTGACCCTGGGCAAGGCCCGTCGTGCAGCCGTGACCGATATCGCGCGAACCCTGCGCAACATCCGCAGCGACTACGACAGCCTCGAGCACCAACTGGCGTTGTTCAACCGCGAGATCAACAAGCGTCAGGTGTCCAACCTGCAGAGCTTCCGCATCGTGCTCGCGCCGAACAAGGAAGCGCTCAAGCACATCGACCAGATCATCCACAGCGCCGGTCAGTACGAAGAAGGCGAAACCCTGTCGGTGTTCGACCTGAGCCAAAGTGCGGAACAGGACAACAAGAACGAAGAGGCCAAGGAATACCTGGCGCGGCTGGTGGCGGCGAACCACAACCAGCTCGGCCTCAAGGACTTGTTCGAACTGGCGTTCGAGATCACCAAGGTCAATGGCCAGCCAGTAATCCACACCGACATCGATGGCGCGGCGTCCAACGGCACCACGATGACCATCAAGGCGCTGACCAACATGTACTTGTTGCTGCACTTGATGGACCGCGACCTGGCCGGTCGCGTACGTCTGCCGTACTACCTCGACGAGGCAGCGGACATCGACGAGAAGAACCAGGCAGCGCTGCTGGAAACCAGCCTGCAACTGGGCTTCGTGCCGATTCTGGCAAGCGTGAAGCCGCAGGTCTGCGCCAGTGTCGCCATCGACCTGGAAGGCGGCAGCGGCCCGGCCGGTATCTACATCGACGAGGCGGACTGGAAGTACATCCGTCGCCACGATGTGGTGAAGGCCACCGTCAATGTCGAAGCGGACGAGCCGGAGCTGGATGCGGTTTGATGCGTAACTGACGGGCACAAAAAAGGGCCGCGATCCATTGGATCGTGGCCCTTTTTCATGGGCTCTGGATTATTTGCCGAGAGGGATCTTCGGTGCCCAGTTCAGCCACTCGTCTTCGAACTTGTCGAACAGCGGGAAGGTTTGTTCGGCGCGAGCCGGGTTGCCCATCTTCTCGCCGTCCGGTGTGGCGAAGGCGATACCGCCCTGAATCACTGTCTCAAGCGACTCCGTGCGTACGGTCACGCCTTTGAACAGGCCGATGTCGAAACCGACGCCGCTGGTGTTCCAGAAGCGACTGCCGCTGCGCACCAGTGGCGCGTACTTCGGTTCGATCAGGATGTGCACCAGGACGCGATCCGCTGTCTGGCCCAGTTCGTAACCGGTAACTTTGCCTACGGTGATCTCGCGGTAAGTCACCGGAACACCTGGCTTGAGCGAACCGCGACGGGCAGCGCTCAGTACCAGACTCAAGCCTGCTTCTTGCTTGGTGACTTCCGGCGCATTAGCCAAAGCAACGAAGTTTTTCTGCGGGCCGAGGTTCTTGGCCGCCGGTTGCACTTCGATGTACTGGCCGGTGACCAGGGTCTCCAGGTTCGAGGTCTTGATCAGACCCAACTCCGGTTTGACCACCCAGAACTGACTGCCGACTCGAGCAATCTTCTCCGGCACTTCAGTGATGCGCGCGGTGAGGATTACCGATTGCAGATCATCGGTCAGGTCGACACTTTCAATCTTGCCGACATCCAGGCCCTTGAAGCGCACCGGGGTGCCGCTGCGCAGACCGTCCGCGCGATCGACCTTGATGGTGACGACGGCGCCTTTCTGATTCGCTTCATCATGGTTGGCGAACAGACGGAAACGCGGAATGCGCTTTTGCAGCGGTGCCTTGGCTTGCGGCGTTTCGAAGGCGATGCCGCCGGCCATCAGGGTCTGCAACGATTCACTCTTGACCTGAATGCCGCCGGTCAAACCGCCGGTCAGCGTGACGCCACTGACGTTCCAGAACCGGGTCGAGGCGTTGACCAGGTTTTCGTATTCCTTCTCGATATGGACGCCGATCACCAGTTGCTTGCGTGTCTTGGAGAACTGATAGCTCTGCACCGAACCGACCTTGACCTGCTTGTAGAGGATCGGGCTGCCGACATCGATCGAGCCGAGGGTGTCGGTGAACAGCACCAGGTGCAGGCCGGGTGCGCGCAGATCGAGCGGCGGGGCTTTGGGTCGGGCTTCGAATTCACGCTGTGGCGCACCGCCCTTGTCGCCCGGGCGCACGGCGATGTAGTTACCTTTTACCAACGCTTCCAGACCGGTGATGCCGGCCAGGGAGATCGATGGTTTGACTACCCAGAATTGCGTGCCGGTGACCAGATAGTCTTCGGCCAGCGGATCGAGGGTCAGTTCGGCGGTGGCGCTGGACAGGTCCGGATCGATCTTCAGCGCTTTCAGGTTACCGACTTGAATGCCCTTGTACATCACCGGGGTGCGCCCGGCTTGCAGGCCCTCGAAATCGCTGAGTTTGACCTTAACGCGGATGCCGGCGGCGGCCGCATCGAAGTCTTCGTAGAGACGGAACGGCAGGCTTGGATCGGTGGGCGGGCTGTCCTTGCGGTTCTCCGGGGTGGCGAAAGCGATACCGCCGGCGACGATGCTGGCCAGGGATTCGCTGCGCACTTTCACGCCGGACAGATTGGCGTCGATGCTGATGCCGCTGGCGTTCCAGAAACGGGTGTGCTTGCGCACCAGTTTGGCGTAGGTCGGCTCGATGAACACCTTGAGCTCGACCGTGCTCTGGTCTTCGGACAGCACGTAACTTTTGATCTGACCGACTTTGATCTGCTTGTAGAACACCGGGCTGCCGCGATTCAACGAACCCAGACGATCGGCCTTGATCGTCAAGTGCAGACCGGGTTGCGAATCCGATAGCGGAGGTTCTTCGGCCAGGGCCTTGAACTTGCGGGTCGGCTCGCCTTCGCCGGGACTGATGGCGACGTAGTTACCCGATACCAGGGTTTCCAGGCCGGTGATCCCGGCCAGGGTCACGCTCGGCTTGACCAGCCAGAAACGGGTGCTGGTCTTCAGGTACTGATCGACATCCTTGTTCATCTCGATGGTCGCGATGACACCTTTGGAGTTGCCTTCATCATCGAGTTTGAGGGCTTTCACCTTGCCGACCGGCATGCCTTTGTAGACCACTTCGGTCTTGTTGGCCTGAATGCCTTCACCACTTTCAAACCGCACCTGAATCTCGATGCCGGTTTCGTTGTAGGCACGCCAGCCGAGCCAGCCGCCGATAATCAGGGCGATCAGGGGCAACACCCAGATGGCAGACCAGTTCGAAGCCGGTCGGGTTTTCGCTACAGGCAAATCAGTCATGGTCGGCGTCCGACTCCGTGTTATCCCAAATCAGTCGGGGATCGAAAGTGACAGCGGCGAGCATCGTCAGAATCACCACACTGGCGAAGGCGATGGCGCCAAGATTGGCTTCGACACTGGCAAGCCGGCCGAAGTTGACGACCGCCACCAGAATGGCGATCACGAAAATATCGAGCATCGACCAGCGGCCGATGAACTCGATGAAGCGGTACATCCAGATCCGCTGTCGTGCGGACAACGGCTGGCGGCGCTGTACAGAAAACAGCAACAGCGCGATGCCCACCAGTTTGAAGGTCGGCACCAGGATACTGGCGATGAACACCACGGCAGCGATTGGAATCATGCCGTGTTGCACCAACTGAATGACGCCGGACATGATCGTGCTCGGGTCACCCTGGCCCAGAGAGCTGACGGTCATGATCGGCAGCACGTTGGCCGGGATGTAGATAATCGCGGCCGTGATCAGCAGCGCCCAGGTTCGCGCGAGGCTATTGGGCCGCCGCGCGTGAACCAGCGCGCCGCATCGGGTGCAAGTCTGCACATCGCTGTCGGTATCCTGCCTGTTCAGTTCGTGGCATTCGGTACAGATCAGAATGCCTGCATCAATCGCCCGCATGGGCATCTTCTCCTGATAACGCCTGCCAGATCTGGTGCGGCGACATCACCACTTCGAGCCAGACCTGAACCAGTAACAAGCCGATGAAACACGCCAGACCGAGGCCCACGGTGATTGCCGCCATGTCCGCCAGTTTGACGATCGCGACCAGGACGCCCATGAGGTAGACCTCAAGCATGCCCCAGTCTTTGAGGTGGTGATAAATGCGGTAGAGCAGCAGGCCATAACTGCGTCCGATGTTGAAACGGATAGTCAGCAATACGATCAACTGACACAGCAGTTTCAACAGTGGAATCGCCATGCTGCAAAGGAATACGACAACCGAAACACCGCGCATATCGGTGTTGAACAGACCGATCACACCGCTCCAGACCGTGTCCTGCGACGATTGCCCGAGAACATTGAGCTGCATGATGGGTAAAAAGTTCGCCGGCACGTACAGCAACAGCGCGGCAATGACCAGGGCTAGGCTGCGCTGCACCACGTTATGGCGGTGAGCGTACAGTTCGTAACCGCAGCGTGGGCAGAGGGCTTTTTCGCCGTGAGCAAGCTTGGGCTTGCGCATCAGCAGATCGCACTCATGGCAGGCCACCAAGTCATCCAGCGGTAAATCTGACAGCCCTGGGGCGTCAACCGAATCTGACATAAGGGCTCTGGCTCCGAGAAAGTTGGGATCTATTCTAGTGTTCTGATTCGAAAATAACTGTGCAAATTTGTTCGCTGAGGCGAGCAAAAACTTTCCTGCGG
>NZ_AKJQ01000015.1:0-92885 GCF_000282255.1 Pseudomonas sp. GM25
CCCCGGCTCCAGCGGCTTGGGCCGGGGAGCCATGGCGCTGACAAACTGATCCAGCGCTTCATGCAGTCGCTGTTCCAGGGCCGGCGCCAACTGCGCCTGGGCACTGCCTTCGCCGTAGGCGATCTGGTTGTCCTCGGCAAAAATCCCTTGCAGCATTTCCTGGGCCTTCAACGCCGACAGCACAGGCTTGAGGGCGTAATCGACCACCAGCATGTGGGCGATGCTGCCGCCGGTAGCCATCGGCAGAACAATCTTGTGGTTCAGCGCACGCTCGGGCAGCAGATCCAGCACGGTCTTCAGGGCGCCAGAGAACGACGCCTTGTACACCGGCGTGGCGATCAGCAGGCCATCGGCGTTTTCAATCTGTTGCAGCAGGTCGAGCACCTTCGGGCTGTCGAAGCGGGCGTGGAGCAGGTCTTCGGCCGGGAAATCCCGCACCTGATAACTCACCACTTCCACCCCTTGCTGCTGCAACCAGCGTTGCGAGCGCTCCAGCAACACCCCGGAGCGGGAACGTTGACTGGGACTGCCACCGAGTGAGACGACCAGCATTCAGACGATTCCTTGCGCGTTACAGGCGATTCGCGGGTTGCGATCTCGCTTCGATGTCAGTGACCTTACCAGCTGATTCATATATCCATAAATCATATTTATTCATTTGGTTATTCTTTATGGAGATATGCATTTCACTTTCCTGCGGGCAAAAAAACAGGCCGTGAAAACGGCCTGAAACCCTGCATCGTGGTTTTTGCTGATCGCTCCCACGCAGAGCCTGGGAACGATCCGAGGTAGGTTATTTGTTCGGTTGTGGGGTAAGGCGCAGGTACGGCTTCACCGCGCGGTAGCCCTTCGGAAAGCGCTGCTTGATTTCGTCTTCGTCCTTGAGCGACGGCACGATTACCACTTCTTCACCGTCCTGCCAGTTGGCCGGGGTGGCCACCTTGTAGTTGTCGGTGAGCTGCAGCGAATCGATCACCCGCAGGATCTCGTGGAAGTTGCGCCCGGTGCTCGCCGGGTAGGTGATGGTCAGGCGGATCTTCTTGTTCGGATCGATCACGAACAGCGAACGCACGGTCAGGGTGTCGTTGGCGTTCGGGTGGATCAGATCGTACAGATCGGACACCTTGCGATCGGCATCGGCCAGGATCGGGAAGTTGACGATGGTGTTCTGGGTTTCGTTGATGTCCTCGATCCACTTGTGGTGCGAGTCCACCGGGTCGACCGACAGTGCAATGGCTTTCACGCCACGTTGGGTGAACTCGTCCTTGAGCTTGGCAGTGAAGCCCAGCTCGGTGGTGCAGACCGGGGTGAAGTCCGCCGGGTGGGAAAACAGCACGCCCCAGCTATCGCCCAGCCATTCGTGAAAACGAATCTTGCCGGCGCTGGAATCCTGTTCGAAATCGGGGGCGATATCGCCAAGTCTGAGGCTCATGGTGCGGCTCCTGATGAGTTGTTGGAGACCTCAACTGTAGCTCGGGATTCGATCTTCTGAAAAAGAATAAATAACTAGATATTTATACCCTTAAAGAATATTAAACATCTGTTCACTGGACGCCCCGCAGCATCGCGACGAACATCACCCTCAAGGTTCGAGAAGGCCTTGAGTTGCTGTAAAGAGGGGAACATCGGGAACGGCTTACGGGGGTGAGCCGGACCCGAAAACGCAAAAGCCCCGTCCGGCGCGATGCCGGACGGGGCTTTTTTTACATCGGTTTTTTACATCAGTGCAGGAGCGCGCTATTACAGCAGCGGGATCGAGTAGCTGACGATCAGGCGGTTTTCATCCTGCGAACGGGTGTTCGGCAGGTCGGTGCGCCATACAGCGTTTTTCCACATCAGGCCGACGTTCTTGAACGGACCTTCAGGTACGACGTAACCGATGGTCAGGTCGCGTTCCCACTCGGAACGATCCGAAGCGTTTTCGCGGCCGTTGGTGCCAACGGTGTCGATGCTGTCGCCTTTCAGGTAAACCACACCGGCGGTCAGGCCAGGGATACCGACTTTGGCGAAGTCATAGGAGTAGCGAGCTTGCCAGGTTTTCTCGCCGGCACGGCCGAACTTCTGGATCTGCATGTCGGTGATGGTGTAGTTCGACGAACCGTCGCCCTGGTTCAGCCAAGGGAAGTCGGAGCTGCCGTTGGAAACCTGGTAACCGCCACCGAAGGTGTGACCTTCAACGGTGTACAGGAACAGGCCGCTGTACAGGTTGTTGTCGACTTCGCCACGACCGTTGCGCACGCCGGTGTAGTTACCAGTGCTGAAGTACGCAGGATCAGTGCCGTTCTTGCCGTCGTCGGAGCTGTTGAAGTAACGGAAGTCAGACTTCAATACGCCCGGGCCGATGGCCCAGTTGTGTACCAGACCCAGGAAGTGCTGCTTGTAGAAGTCTTCCAGGTTGCCGTAGTAGTACTGGGCAGTCAGGTCTTTGGTGATTTTGTAGTCACCACCGGCGTAGATGAACTTGTTGCTGTCACGGAAGCCAGCACCACGGGTGTTTGCACCGCTGATGGACAGGTTTTCGTTGTTGCTGGAGTTACGGCCTTTCACGGCTTCGATCTGACCACCGACCAGAGTCAGGTCCTTGATTTCGCCGGAAGTGATCTGGCCGCCCTGCCAGGTTTGTGGCAGCAGACGACCGTCGTTGGTCACGATGACCGGGTTCTTCGGCTGCAGGGTACCCAGCTTCAGTTCAGTCTGGGAGATCTTGGCTTTGGCAGTCAGACCCAGGCTGGAGAAGTTGTCCACGGCTTTACCGTTGGACTCGCTCGGGAACACAGTGCCGCCGTAAGCGGTGCCGCTGTTGCCGTTGGTGCCGCCGCCCGAATCCAGACGCACGCCCAGCAGGCCGATGGCGTCGATACCGAAGCCTACGGTGCCTTGGGTGTAGCCGGAGATGAAACGCAGATCGAAGCCTTGGCCCCACTCTTCGTTCTTGTTCGGGCCAGTGCCGTCGCGGTTGTCGGTGTTGATGTAGAAGTTACGCAGCCCCAAAGTAGCCTTGCTGTCTTCGATGAAACCGGCGGCGCCTGCCTGCTGCGCCAAAACCCCTACGGCCACGGCCAGGGCCAAGGTGGACTTGTTCATGTTTCGCTCCTCTCGTTTCTAATTCTTGTGTTCCTGGTCCGGGGTCTGATGCCCCTGGATCCTAAGATGCGCGATTAGCGCCAGACCGTGACTGACAAGTCAATCGTAACCTTGTGTGTCTACGACCAAGGTCTAATCGCAGTTATTTGGTCCCTGCAGGGTAAAGACTTCCTGATAAACCCAAAAAGAATTTATTCATTCTTTTTCATACCATTAAGCTATATGGCCCTGTAATGGCCATCTGCACCGGGATACAGCGTATCGGCGACTAAGCTCATTACTAAATGGTATTTGTTAGCCTTTTTTTAGATCGATTAGCTTTGACGCAACCCCGATTCGTCAATCCCTATCAAAAAGGCGACGCCATGATGGCCAAACGCGCACTATCTAGTCAATTTGTTACAGTTTGTGTGTCGGCGCTGATTTCTTTTTCAGCCCATGCCGCCAACCTCACCGTGGGCTACCAGACCGGTATCGACCCGAGCAAAGTCCCCCAGGCCGACGGCGTCTACGAGAAGACCATCGGCGAGAAGATCGACTGGCGCCGATTCAACAGTGGCCCGGAAGTTGTGACAGCCATTGCCTCCGGCGATGTGCAGATCGGCAACCTCGGCTCCAGCCCGCTGGCGGCCGCCGCCTCGCGCAATCTGCCGATCGTTGCCTTCATCGTCTCGGCGCAGATCAACGCCGCCGAAGCGCTGGTGGTGCGTAACGGCAGCGGTATCAACAAGCCCGAAGACCTGATCGGCAAGACCATCGCCACCCCGTTCGTTTCCACCTCCCACTACAGCCTGCTCGGTGCGCTCAAGCACTGGGGCCTGGACACCTCGAAAGTCAAAGTGGTGAACCTGCAACCTGCAGAAATCGCGGCCGCCTGGAAACGTGGCGACATCGACGGCGCTTTTGTCTGGTCGCCGGCGTTGGGTGAAATCCGCAAGACCGGCAAGACCCTGACCGATGCCGCGCAGGTTGGCCAGTGGGGCGCGCCGACCTTCGAAGTCTGGGTCGCACGCAAGGACTTTGCCGAGAAGCATCCTGAAGTAGTGGCCAAATTCGCCAAGGTGACTCTGGACTCGTTCGCTGATTACGCCGCCCATAAAGACAGCTGGACAGCCGACTCGGTGCCTGTACAGAAAATCGCCAAACTGACCGGTGCCAATGCTGCCGACGTTCCGGAATTGCTCGCCGGTTCGGCCTTCCCGGACGCCAAAGCGCAACAGACCACAGCGCTGCTGGACGGCGGCACGGCGAAGGCGATTGGTGAGACGGCGAAGTTTTTGAAGGAACAGGGCAAGGTCGAAAGCGTACTGCCTGACTACTCGCCGTATGTCAGTGCGAAGTTTGTAACCGAATAAACGCTATCGCGAGCAGGCTCGCTCCCACACAGGCTCAGTGAACCTTTGTGGGAGCGAGCCTGCTCGCGATGAGGGCGTCATATCACAGAGACTTTTCGAAGATCTTCGAATTGCGCTGATAGTTATAGAGGGAAGCCCGCGCCGCCGGCAGGCGCTCGACGCTGCTCGGCTCAAAGCCGCGCTCACGGAACCAGTGGGCGGTGCGGGTGGTGAGGACGAACAGGGTCTTCAGGCCCTGCGCCCGGGCACGGGTCTCGATGCGCTCGAGCAATTCGTCGCCGCGACCGCCATGGCGATACTCGGGATTCACTGCCAGGCACGCCAGCTCGCCAGCATCCGAGTCGGCAATCTGATACAGCGCCGCACAGGCGATGATCATCCCTTCACGCTCGACCACGCTGAACTGCTCGATCTCACGCTCCAGCACTTCGCGCGAGCGACGCACCAGAATGCCCTGTTCTTCCAGCGGGCTGATCAGGTCAAGCAAGCCACCGACGTCTTCAATCGCCGCCTCGCGCACCAGTTCGAATTGCTCCTGGGCCACCAGCGTACCGCCACCGTCGCGGGTGAACAGTTCGGTCAGCAGCGCGCCGTCCTCGGCATAACTGACGATATGGCTGCGCGCCACGCCGCCACGACAGGCTTCGGCGGCGGCATCCAGCAGTTCCGCCTGATAGTTGCTGCCCAGACGCTGCAAATGCGCCGGCACCTGTTGCGGGCGCAGCTCGCGCACCAGTTTGCCGTTTTCGTCGATCAGACCGAGGTCGGCACCGAACAGCAACAGTTTGTCGGCGCCCAGATCGATGGCAGCGCGGGTCGCCACGTCTTCGCAGGCCAGGTTGAAGATTTCACCGGTCGGCGAATAACCCAGCGGCGACAGCAGCACGATGGAGCGCTCGTCGAGCAGACGGTTGATGCCTTTGCGGTCGACCCGGCGCACTTCGCCGGTGTGGTGATAGTCGACGCCTTCCAGCACGCCGATCGGCCGCGCGGTAACGAGGTTGCCGCTGGCCACCCGCAGACGCGAGCCCTGCATCGGCGACGAAGCCATGTCCATCGACAGCCGCGCTTCGATGGCGATGCGCAGTTGGCCGACCGCGTCGATCACGCATTCCAGCGTCGCGGCATCGGTGATGCGCATGCCGTGGTGGTAATGCGGAGTCAGGCCGCGGGCGGCGAGGCGGGTTTCGATCTGCGGCCGGGAACCATGAACCAGTACCAGCCGTACGCCGAGGCTGTGCAGCAGCACGATGTCATGGACGATGTTGCCGAAATTCGGATGCTCCACGCCGTCGCCCGGAAGCATGACGACGAAGGTGCAATCGCGGTGAGCATTGATATAGGGAGACGCGTGGCGAAGCCAATTGACGTATTCGGGCATGAACCTGGGCCTGTAATAAATAGCAGCCGGAAAAGGGGCGAAACGGAAAACGCACAGCGGGCTGATGGTTATCGTCGGAACAGGCTTGGCGACACGCGCGCTCTCCTCATGAATACGGGTGGGTGTTTGGGCAATTTATACAGCTTTGAGACAGTAATGTTGGATCAACTGCCGCAATAGATGCACGGTAGGCTGCAAACGTGACATTTCGAGGTACTCGTCCGGCTGGTGCGCACAGGCGATGTCGCCGGGGCCGAGCACGATGGTTTCGCAGCCAAGGCGCTGAAGATAAGGCGCTTCGGTGCCGAACGCTACCGCTTCGGCCGTGTGGCCGGTGAGTTTTTCGGCAATTCGCACCAGCTCCGCGTCTTCGGCCTGCTCGAACGGCGGCACTTCGGGAAACAGCGGCGCGTAATCGATCTTCACCTGATGGCGTTCGGCGACCGGGTTGAGCCTGCGCAGAATCTCGCTGCGCAAGAGCTTGGGGTCCATTCCCGGCAGCGGCCGCAGGTCGAACTCCAGCGAACACTGGCCGCAAATGCGGTTGGGGTTGTCACCCCCGTGGATACAGCCGAAGTTCATGGTCGGTTGCGGCACACTGAACTGAGGGTTGTTGAATTCACGCTGCCACAGCAGGCGCAGGCCGCGCAGTTCGCCTATGGCATCGTGCATCGCTTCGAGGGCGCTGTGCCCCAGGCGCGGATCCGACGAATGGCCGCTCTGCCCGAGGATATCGATGCGTTCCATCATGATGCCTTTGTGCATGCGGATCGGCTTGAGCCCGGTCGGCTCGCCGATCACCGCCGCCCGGCCCAGCGGTCGCCCCGCTTCGGCCAGCGCACGGGCACCGGACATCGAGCTTTCTTCATCGCAGGTGGCGAGGATCAGCAGCGGTTGCTTGAACGGCTGATCGAGCAGCGGTTGCACGGCTTCGATGATCAGGGCGAAAAAGCCCTTCATGTCGCAACTGCCGAGACCGACCCAGCGGCCGTCGATTTCGGTGAGTTTCAGCGGATCGGTTTTCCACAGCGCATCGTCGTACGGCACCGTGTCGCTGTGCCCGGCCAGCACCAGCCCGCCGGGGCCGCTGCCGAAACTGGCGAGCAGGTTGAATTTGCCGGGACTGACCTGCTGGATATCGCAACTGAAACCGAGGTCGCCGAGCCAGCCCGCGAGCAGATCGATCACCGCCCGGTTGGACTGATCGAGGCCCGGCTGGGTGCAACTGACCGACGGCGCGGCGATCAGTGCAGCGAACTGGTCTTGCATGGACGGCAAAGGCATCGCTGACTCCAACTCCCGGATTGAGGTTCATCATAGAACCATCCGGCGCCGAGAATAAACCGCCGCAAAGCGTAGGAAGGTTCAGTCCTGTACACTGCACGGCCTTGGCAGCCACACATTCCCCCGGCTGCGCTCCCGATCCTGGATTTTCCGGCCATGCAGAAAGAAACCGAAATCAAACTCCGCGTCAGCCGCGAAACCCTCGCCGCCCTGCGCGAGCACCCTCTCCTGAAAAAACGCAACAAAAGTGGCTGGGAACGCCGTGAGTTGATGAATCAGTACTTCGATACGCCTGAGCGTGACCTGGCCCGGGCCAAGGTTGCCCTGCGCCTGCGCAAGGACGGCGAAGAAGTGATTCAGACCCTCAAGACTCGTGGCCAGAGCGTTGCCGGTCTGTCCGAGCGTAACGAGTACGACTGGAACCTGCCCAAAGCCAAGCTCGACGTGAAGAAACTCGACGGCGAATGCTGGCCCGAGTCCCTCGCCGAGCTGGACAAGAAAACCCTGAAGCCGATCTTCACCACCGATTTCGTCCGCGAGCGCGCCGAAATCGCCTGGGGCCGTGGCAAGACCAAAGTGGTCATCGAAGCCGCGCTGGACCTGGGCCACGTGGTGGTCGGCAAGCAGAAAGAAGAAATCTGCGAGCTGGAACTGGAACTGCGCGAAGGCGAACCTGCCGCGCTGCTGGAATTGGCCGCCGAGCTGGCCGAAACCCTGGCCCTGATGCCGTGCGACATCAGCAAGGCCGAGCGCGGCTATCGTCTGTACGACGCCAACAGCTACTCGCTGAGCCTGCCGGCGCCGGCCATCACCGCCGAAACCCCGCTGGACGATGCCTTCGCCGCCCTGGCCTGGCACTTGCTCGGCAGCAGCCAGCGTCTGGCCGAACAGTATCGCTTCAACGGCCACTGGCGCCTGCTGCAGGACTGGGTCGAGAACCTCGCGGAAATGCGCGCGCTGCTGAGCAGCCTCGGCCAGGCCGCACCGCGTCCGTCGACCCACGACTTGCGCGTTGCCCTCGATGCCCTGCTGGAAGACTGGCGCCCGCTGGTACAGGTCGGCATCGAAGACGAGGACGTGCGCAAAGCCGCGCCGGAGCAGTTCCTCGAAGAGCTGGAAGATCCGCGCTGGGGCCTGTTCTCGCTGAACGCTTCGCGCTGGTTGCTGGCCCGCACCTGGACGGCTGACCGCAACACCCGTGGCAATCGCCAGGGTGCCGCGCAGTTGCAAAGCTGGCTGCCGCGCCTGCTGGGCGAAGAAGCCACTTCGCTGCAACTGCAGCGTTATCAGCAGCAGCCGGAAGATCTGGCCGAGCAACTGCCACGCATCGAACGCATCCAGGTCTGGCTGCACCACGCGCGCAACGTGCTGGAAATCCCGGAAATGGATCGCCTGTACGGCGAGCTGAACAAACTGGCGCAACTGGCCAACGAGCCGACCATCACCGACGAACTGCTCGATGCACGCAAGCATCAGGCGATTGCGGTGTACCAGAACCGCGCGTGGAAAATGCTGCTGCGCATGTAACATCCCTATCGCGAGCAGGCTCGCTCCCACAGGGAAATGCATTCCAACTGTGGGAGCTAGCCTGCTAGCGATGAGGCCAGCACATTCAGCGCAGTACCGGCAGGCTCGTCGTCGACTTGATCTCCGACAGCGCCACAATCGAGTTCACTTCCTGAATCCCCGGCACCAGCGACAGCTTCTCGAAGAAGAACCGCTCATACGCCTCGATGTCCGCCGCGACAATCCGCAACAGAAAATCCACCGCCCCCATCAGCACATAACACTCCAGCACTTCGGGAAAGCCACGAATCGCCTCGGTGAACTCGGTGAAATTCGAACGGCCGTGGGCGTTGAGTTTGATCTCGGCGAAGATCTGCGTGTTCAGGCCGATCTTCTTGCGATCGAGCAATGTCACCTGACCACGAATGATCCCCTCCTCCTTCATCCGCTGAATCCGCCGCCAGCACGGCGACTGCGAAAGACCCACCTGCTCGGCGATCTGTGCGCTGGACAAGGAAGCGTCCTCTTGCAGCAGGGCGAGAATGCGCCGGTCGTAGCTGTCCAGCTCGCTGTGCATAAATAATCCTCAAAATCAGCTGATGGCGAATTGATCCACCTTATCAATCGCGTAATCAGCTCATCTTAGACAAGAAATGCCCGGCATCGGATGTAAAAATTCCTCCACTGACTCCGGAGACCTGCCATGCCACACCTCGAAGCCGTCAACACCCCTGCGCCCCGTGCCGATGTGTGGAACGCCAGCAATGCCCATTGCCTTGCGCAGTACCAGATCCTGGCCGAGGCCGAGCCGGATTTGCTGGTGCGGGTGCTGAACCTGTTCGCCTTGCAGTGCCTCACCCCGGAACAGGTGAATGTCCAGCGGCTGGACGATCTGCTGTCGATCGACATCGTCATGAGCCGCCTGAGCTGGCACCGCGCCCAAGTGATCGCGGAAAAACTTCGTAACCTGATCAGCGTCTGCTCGGTGAACCTGCAGAACCCCGACGAGGCGTGGGATGCGCCGGCGCAGGCGGCCGGCTGACAAGAACCGAAACGTCTTCGTCGGGTAGTGGCCCAACGGTCGGCGGGGCCACGACTATCCTTTGCGCACTGTCGTTCAAAAGGAGCCCGCATGTCCGTTCAACTCGCCACTCAGGACCGCTGGCTGGATCTCAATGAGGTACTGCGTGAACTGGTCGCTCAGGGTTTCATCTGCCAGGACTCGGCCGAGCAGGCGCTGAATGCCCGGCGTCGGCATGCCGCCCACGGCCAGAAGCACCCGCTGGAATTCATCGCCAGCCAGCAACTGGACGATCTCAGCCGTCCGGGCAAACACCTCGACCTGGAAAGCCTGACCCTGTGGCTGGCGCAACAGGCCGGCCAGCCGTACCTGCGGATCGATCCGCTGAAGATCAACGTCGCGGCCATCACGCCGCTGATGTCCTATGCCTTCGCCCAGCGCCACAAGATCCTCGCGGTATCGGTCGACCGAGACGCGGTGACCGTGGCCAGCGCCCAGCCCTATGTCAGCGGCTGGGAGGCGGATCTGACTCACGTCCTCAAATTGCCGATCAAACGGGTGGTGGCCAACCCGGCGGACATTCAGCGTTTCAGTGTCGAGTTCTTCCGTCTCGCCAAATCGGTCAGCGGCGCCAGCAATGCCGATGCGCAGAGCGGCAACCTCGGCAACTTCGAACAACTGCTCAACCTCGGCGCCAGCGATCAGGAGCCGGACGCCAACGACGCGCACATCGTCAACATCGTCGACTGGCTGTTCCAGTACGCCTTCCAGCAGCGGGCGAGCGATATCCACATCGAACCCCGGCGCGAGCAAGGCACGGTGCGTTTTCGCATCGACGGCGTGCTGCACAACGTCTATCAATTTCCGCCGCAGGTGACGATGGCCATCGTCAGCCGCCTGAAAAGCCTTGGCCGGATGAACGTCGCCGAGAAGCGCAAACCCCAGGATGGCCGGGTCAAGACCAAGACCCCGGACGGCGGCGAGGTCGAGTTGCGGTTGTCGACCCTGCCCACTGCGTTCGGCGAAAAAATGGTGATGCGGATCTTCGACCCGGAGGTGCTGCTCAAGGATTTCGATCAGCTGGGCTTTTCTGCCGACGACCTGCGGCGCTGGCAGGACATGACCCGTCAGCCCAACGGCATCATCCTGGTCACCGGGCCGACCGGTTCCGGCAAGACCACCACGCTGTACACGACGCTGAAAAAACTGGCGACCCCGGAGGTCAACCTCTGCACCATCGAGGACCCGATCGAGATGGTCGAGCCGGCCTTCAACCAGATGCAGGTCCAGCACAACATCGACCTGACGTTCGCCGCCGGCGTGCGGGCGCTGATGCGGCAGGACCCGGACATCATCATGATCGGCGAGATCCGCGATCTGGAGACCGCCGAAATGGCGATCCAGGCGGCGTTGACCGGGCACCTGGTGCTCTCGACCCTGCACACCAACGACGCGCCGAGCGCCATCAGCCGTCTGCTGGAACTCGGCGTGCCGCATTACCTGATCAAGGCCACCGTGCTCGGTGTGATGGCGCAACGACTGGTGCGAACACTGTGTCCGCACTGCAAGGCGCCGCTGACTCTTGATGAAGAAGACTGGCAAACCCTGACCCGACCGTGGCAGGCGCCGCTGCCGGGCAATGCGCAACGGGCCATCGGTTGCCTGGAGTGCCGCGACACCGGTTATCACGGCCGCGCCGGGGTCTATGAAATCATGCAACTGAGCGACAGCCTCAAGACCTTGATCAGCCCCGACACCGACCTCACCGCGATCCGTCGGCAGGCGTTCAAGGAAGGCATGCGCAGCCTGCGATTGTCCGGCGCGCAGAAAGTCGCGGCCGGGCTGACAACCCTTGAGGAAGTGTTGCGGGTGACACCACAGAGCGAGCAGAAATAGCCGCTCACGGAACCGGATCGGGGAAACGGCGATCCAACCGGTTATTCAACACCAGTGGAGTCACCCAACATGCGTCTCAAACTTGCTGTCGCCACCCTTGCCCTGCTGTCTCTGCCCGTCGGTTCGGCAATGGCCGACAGCTTTTGGCGTAACGTCATTTCGTCCGGTGCCACCACCGGTTCGACCTACCTGACCTTCAAGGATCACAAACTGATCGTTGCCGCCCAGGACGACGCGGGCAGCTTCGTCGCCAGCGACGGCGGTATCCGTGGCCCGTATCTGGAAGCGGCGATGCAGAAAGTCCGCGCCGACAACCCGGGCCTGCAGGCAACGGACATGGAACTGGCGAACGCGATCCTGGCGAAGAACGCCGTGGCGTCGGAATAACCTTCCGGACAGACAAAAATGCCGCTCACACGAGCGGCATTTTTTTGCCCGCTGTTCAGCGGTAATCGTCCACCGGCACGCAGGCGCAGAACAGGTTGCGGTCGCCGTAGACATTATCGACCCGGTTCACCGCCGGCCAATATTTGTGCGCTTTGGTGTGCGCATCCGGCGTGATGCCCTGCTCGATGCTGTACGGCCGCTCCCACACGCCGGTGATATCGGCCAGGGTATGCGGCGCCCGTTTGAGCGGGTTGTCCTCGGCCGGCCAGTTGCCATTCTGTACCTCGGTGATTTCTGCGCGGATGCTCAGCATCGCGCCGATGAACCGATCCAGTTCGGCCTTGGACTCGCTCTCGGTCGGCTCGACCATCAAGGTACCCGGCACCGGAAACGACATGGTCGGCGCGTGGAAACCGTAATCCATCAGGCGCTTGGCGACGTCTTCTTCGCTGATACCGGTCTGCGCTTTCAGCGGCCGCAGATCGAGAATGCACTCATGGGCGACCCGCTCGTTGCGACCGGTGTACAGAACGGGGAACGCACCTGACAGATGCTGCGCCAGGTAGTTAGCCGCGAGGATCGCCACCTCGCTGGCATCCGCCAGTTGTGGCCCCATCATCGCGATGTACATCCAACTGATCGGCAGAATGCTTGCGCTGCCCCACGGTGCGGCGCTGACCGCTCCGTTCTGCGGTTGCGGCCCGTCGATCGGAATCACCGGATGGTTGGCAACGAACGGCGCCAGATGCGCACGCACGCCAATCGGCCCCATGCCCGGCCCGCCTCCGCCGTGGGGAATGCAGAAGGTCTTGTGCAGGTTCATGTGTGACACGTCGGCGCCGATGTCCGCCGGCCTCGCCAGCCCGACCTGAGCGTTGAGGTTGGCGCCGTCCATGTACACCTGGCCGCCGTGCTTGTGGATAACTTCGCAGATTTCGCCGATGCCTTCCTCGTACACGCCGTGGGTCGACGGGTAGGTCGCCATCAGGCACGACAGCTTTGCCCCGGCCTCGGACGCCTTGGCTTTCAAGTCCTCCAGATCAACGTTGCCGGCGTCGTCGCACTCAACGATCACCACGCGCATCCCGGCCATCTGCGCCGAGGCCGGGTTGGTGCCGTGGGCCGAAGAAGGAATCAGGCAAATGTCGCGCCCACCCTGCTGGCGGCTCTCGTGGTATTTGCGGATCGCCAGCAACCCGGCGTACTCGCCCTGGGCGCCGGAGTTTGGCTGCATGCAGATCGCATCGAACCCGGTGATCGCGCACAGCCAGCGCTCCAGTTCTTCGATCATCAGCGTGTAACCGACTGCCTGCTCCCGGGGCACGAACGGGTGCAGGTTGGCGAACTGCGGCCAGGTGATGGGGATCATTTCGCTGGTGGCGTTGAGCTTCATGGTGCAGGAGCCCAGCGGGATCATCGACTGGTTGAGCGCCAGATCCTTGTTCTCCAGTTGCTTGAGGTAGCGCAGCATCTCGGTTTCGCTGTGGTGAGCATTGAACACCGGGTGGCGCAGGTAAGGCGTACTGCGTTGCAGCGTGTCGGGAATGCCGGAGGCCAGCGTTTCGGCGTCGAGCTCATCGACGCTCAACCCGTGATCGGCGCCCAGCAGCACATCGAACAGTCTGGCCACGGTGCTTTCATCACAGGTCTCGTCGAGGCTCAGACCGAGTTGGCCACGACCGAGGATGCGCAGGTTGATCTGCGCGGCCTGGGCGCTTTCGATGATCGCGGTTTGCGCCCCGCCCACGTCCAGCGTGAGGGTGTCGAAGAAGTGTTGGTTGAGGCGCTTGATGCCATGGCGTTCGAGCCCGGCGGCGAGAATGCAGGTCAGCCGGTGCACGCGCTGGGCGATTCGTTTCAGCCCTTCCGGGCCGTGATAGACCGCATAGAAACTGGCGATATTGGCTAGCAAGACCTGGGCGGTGCAGATGTTCGAATTGGCCTTCTCCCGACGAATATGCTGCTCGCGGGTTTGCAGGGCCATGCGCAGCGCGACGTTGCCGCGGGCATCTTTCGACACGCCGATGATCCGTCCGGGAATCGCCCGTTTGTATTCCTCGCGACTGGCGAAAAACGCCGCGTGCGGGCCGCCGTAACCCATCGGCACGCCGAAGCGTTGGGATGAGCCGAACACCACGTCGGCACCCAGTTCGCCCGGCGGGGTCAGCAACAACAGACTGAGCAGATCGGCCGCCACGCAGGCCAGCGCCTGCTGCGCGTGCAGGTGATCGATCAGTGGCCGCAGGTCGCGGACTTCGCCGTGGGTGTCGGGGTATTGCAGCAGCGCGCCGAACACCTGGTGCTGCTTCAAGTTATCCACAGTGTCGACGATCAGCTCGAAGCCGAAGCCTTCGGCGCGGGTCTGCACCACGGAAATGGTTTGGGGATGACAGTTTTCGTCGACGAAGAACAGATTGCTTTTCGACTTCGCCACACGTTTGGCCAAGGCCATGGCTTCCGCCGCGGCGGTGGCTTCATCGAGCAGGGAGGCGTTGGCCAGTTCAAGGCCGGTGAGGTCGATGGTCAGTTGCTGAAAGTTGAGCAACGCTTCGAGCCGGCCTTGGGCGATTTCCGGTTGGTAAGGCGTGTAGGCGGTGTACCAGCCGGGATTTTCCAGCACGTTGCGCAGGATGACGGTCGGCGTCAGGGTGCCGTGGTAGCCCATGCCGATCAGGCTGGTCCAGACCTGGTTCTGCTCGGCATAGCCGCGCAGTTTTGCCAGCGCTGCCTGTTCGTCCAGCGCCGGCGGTAGGTCCAGCTCGCGGTTGAGGCGAATGCCCGGTGGCACGGTCTGTTCGATCAGTTCGACCCGGCTGCCGAGGCCGAGGCTGTCGAGCATCGCCTGCTGCTCGGCGGCATCGGGCCCGAGGTGGCGGCGCAGAAAGGCATGGGGATCGCGTAACTGGCTCAAGGATGGCAACTGGGACATGACGGGCTCTCTCTTGGCTGGCGGCTCGGCGTCAATGCAACACGGTCAAACCAGCATAGCAGCCACCCCGACGGCCAAAGTCCCGGGCAGAAAAAAGCCCCGACGGGTCGGGGCTTTGGGATCTCGCCTGCAGCTTATTCGCCGATGGCAGCCTTGTAGCCGGCAGCGTCGAGCAGCTTGTCCAGCTCGGCCTTGTCGCTTGGCTTGAGCTTGAAGATCCACGCGGCGTACGGATCGTTGTTGAGTTCTTCCGGCGCGCTGGCCAGGTCTTCGTTGACGGCAATCACTTCGCCACCAACCGGGGAATAGATGTCGGAAGCAGCCTTCACCGACTCGACGACACCGGCGGCATCACCGGCGGCGAACACCTTGCCCACTTCTGCCAGCTCGACAAACACCACATCACCCAACGCTTCCTGGGCGTGATCGCTGATGCCCACGGTGACGGTGCCATCGGCTTCCAGACGCGCCCATTCATGACTTTCGGCAAAACGCAGTTCAGCTGGGATGTTGCTCATGCTCGGTGTCCTCAAGAAATTGTCAGCGGTCGTGCCCGCCGGAAAAGGTTTAGATCAAGGTTTTGCCGTGACGGACAAAGGTCGGTTTGACCACTCGTACCGGATACCACTTGCCACGGATTTCCACTTCGGCGCGGTCGGCAGTCGCCATCGGTACACGCGCCAGGGCAATCGACTTGCTAAGCGTAGGAGAGAAACTACCACTGGTGATCTCCCCTTCGCCAACATCAGCGATACGAACCACCTGATGGGCCCGCAAAACCCCGCGTTCCTCAAGCACCAGACCGACCAGTTTGTGCTGCACGCCGGCGGTTTTTTCCGCTTCCAGCGCGTCGCGACCGATGAACCGGCGCGTGGCCGGCTCCCAGGCGATGCTCCAGGCCATGTTCGAGGCCAGTGGCGAAACGTCCTGGTGGATGTCCTGACCGTAAAGGTTCATGCCGGCTTCGACCCGCAGCGTGTCGCGGGCACCGAGGCCGATGGGGGAAATGCCGGCGCCCACCAGATCGTTGAAGAATCCGGGGGCCTGATCGGCCGGCAGGGCGATTTCCAGACCGTCCTCACCGGTGTAGCCGGTGCGCGCAATGAACCAGTCGCCGTCGACGTGGCCTTCGAAAGGCTTGAGCATCTGGATCAGGTTGGCGCGGGACTGAGTCACCAGCTCGGCAATCTTGTGCCGGGCATGGGGACCTTGAATGGCGAGCATCGCCAGCTCGGAGCGTTCGTGCATTTGCACATCGAAGCTGCCCAGCTGTGCCTGCATCCAGGCCAGGTCCTGATCGCGGGTGGAGGCGTTGACCACCAGACGATAACCGTCTTCGAGGCGGTAGACGATCATGTCGTCGACGATGCCGCCGCGCTCGTTGAGCATGGTGCTGTACAACGCACGGCCGGGGCTGTGCAGGCGTTCGACGTCATTGGCCAGCAAATGCTGGAGCCAGGCCTTGGCCTGGGGGCCGGTGACATCGATCACGGTCATGTGGGAAACATCGAACACCCCGCAATCGCGGCGCACCTGATGGTGTTCCTCGACCTGCGAGCCGTAATGCAGGGGCATGTCCCAACCGCCAAAATCGACCATCTTCGCGCCGAGGGCGAGATGCAGGTCATACAGAGGCGTACGCTGTCCCATGGGTTTCTCCTTCCGGGCGTGGCGAAGGTGCGGAGCGCTGCTGCACGGATCGGAAAACCCCTGTAAAAAAGGGCTTTCAGCCGATTTCAGCGACAGGGTCTGTCAGACGGACCGCACCGAATGCCGCGCATTGTAGCCGCATGATTCAGGACTGACGACTAAGTGTTTCGATGCGCCGAACGGCGAATAAGTCCGATGACCGGCAACAAGCCGACCAGCACCAGGGTCAGCGCCGGCAACGACGCCCTCGCCCATTCGCCTTCGCTGGTCATTTCAAAGATCCGCACCGCCAGCGTGTCCCAGCCAAACGGGCGCATCAGCAGGGTCGCGGGCATTTCCTTGAGCACATCGACGAACACCAGCAACGCGGCACTGAGCGTGCCGGGCAACAACAACGGCAGATACACTTTGAAAAACAGTCGCGGCCCGCTGACACCCAGGCTACGTGCCGCTTCAGTCAAAGATGGCCGTATACGCGCCAGACTGCTTTCCAGCGGCCCATAGGCCACCGCCACGAACCGCACCAGATACGCCAGCAGCAACGCCGCCAGACTGCCCAGCAGCAGCGGTTTGCCCGCACCGCCGAGCCAGCCGGACAGCGGAATCACCAGCTCCCGATCCAGATAACTGAACGCGAGCATGATCGACACCGCCAGCACCGAACCCGGCAAGGCATAACCGAGATTGGCCAGACCGACCGCCGAATTGATCGTCCGGGTGGGCGCCAGGCGCCGGGCGAACGCCAGCAACATCGCCACGCTGACCGTGATCAACGCCGCCATGCCGCCCAGATATAACGTATGGAGAATCAACCCCGCGTAGCGCTCATCCAGATCGAATCGTCCGCGCTGCCAGAACCACACCACCAGTTGCAGCACCGGAATGACAAACGCGCAGGCAAACACCAGACCGCACCAGCCGGTCGCCGCCCAGGCCTTGGGCCCACGCAGGTGGTAGAGCGCCTTGACCCGTGGCCGTTCATTACTTGCCCGATTGGCACCGCGCGCGCGACGTTCGCCGTACAGCACCAACATCACCACCAGTAGCAACAGGCTGGCCAGTTGCGCGGCGCTGGGCAGGCTGAAGAAGCCGTACCAGGTCTTGTAGATCGCGGTGGTGAAGGTGTCGAAGTTGAACACCGAGACTGCGCCGAAATCCGCCAGGGTTTCCATCAGCGCCAGTGCCACGCCGGCACCGATGGCTGGTCGCGCCATTGGCAGCGCCACGCGCCAGAACGCTTGCCAGGGTGACTGACCGAGCACTCGCGCGGCTTCCATCAGTCCTTTGCCCTGGGCCAGGAACGCGGTGCGCGCCAGCAGGTAGACGTAGGGATAAAACACCAGCACCAGCACCAGAATCACCCCGCCGGTGGAGCGCACTCGCGGCAGGCGCAGGCCGGTGCCGAACCATTCGCGCAGCAGGGTTTGCACGGGGCCTGCGAAGTCCAGCAGGCCGACGAAGACGAACGCCAGCACGTAGGCCGGGATTGCGAACGGCAGCATCAGTGCCCAGTCGAGCCAGCGGCGGCCGGGGAATTCGCAGAGGCTGGTGAGCCAGGCGAGGCTTACGCCCAGCAGGGTTACGCCGATGCCTACGCCGAAGACCAGTGTCAGGGTGTTGCCCAGCAGGCGTGGCATCTGGGTTTCCCAGAGGTGCGACCAGATTTGGTGATCGATGGTTTGCCATGAGAGCAGGAGCACGCTGAGGGGGAGCAGCACCAACGCGGCGATGGCGAAGACGATGGGGTACCAGCGGCGTTGGGCGGGGTGGGCCAAGGAAACAGTCTCGTTCAAATGATTGTGCCCACGCTCTGCGTGGGCACACATTCTGTGACGCTCTGCGTCACGCTGTCGATGATGCGACGCAGAGCGTCGAGGGCTGCATTCCCACGCAGACGGTTCGACGTGGGAACGATCAAACAGTGCTGTCAGGAAAGACTCAGTTCCAACCCGCCCGATCCATCATCCGGATCGCTTCAGCCTGACGCTTGCCCGCCACTTCAACCGGCAACGTATCAGCCACGAACTGCCCCCACGCCGCCACTTCTTCCGAAGGCTTCACCGCCGGATTCGCCGGGAACTCCTGGTTCACATCGGCAAAGATCTTCTGCGCCTCAGGCGTAGTCATCCACTCGACCAGCGCCTTGGCCGCTTCCGGGTGCGGTGCATGTTTGGTCAGGCCGATGCCCGACAGGTTGACGTGCACACCGCGATCCGCCTGGTTCGGCCAGAACAGTTTTACCGGCAGCTCCGGCTTCTGCTTGTGCAGGCGGCCGTAGTAGTAGGTGTTGACGATGCCGACGTCGCACTGGCCGGCGTTGATCGCTTCCAGCACCGCGACGTCGTCGGAGAACACGTCGGTGGACAGGTTGTTGACCCAGCCCTTGAGGATCTTCTCGGTCTTCTCGGCGCCATGCACTTCGATCATGGTGGCGGTCAGCGACTGGTTGTAGACCTTCTTCGCCGTGCGCAGGCACAGGCGGCCTTCCCAGTTCTTGTCGGCCAGTGCTTCGTAGGTGGTCAGTTCGCCCGGCTTCACCCGTTCTGTGGAGTAGGCGATGGTCCGCGCGCGCAGGCTCAGACCGGTCCAGGCGTGGCTGGACGAGCGATATTGCAGGGGAATGTTGGTGTCGATGGTTTTCGAGGTGAACGGCTGAAGAATGCCCATCTGCTCGGCCTGCCAGAGGTTGCCGGCATCGACGGTCAGCAGCAGGTCGGCGGTGGCGTTCTCGCCCTCGGCCTTGATCCGCTGCATCAGCGGCGCTTCCTTGTCGGTGATGAACTTGATCTTCACTCCGGTCTTGGCGGTGTAGGCATCGAACACCGGCTTGATCAGCTCATCGATACGCGAGGAGTAGACCACCACCTCGTCGGCGGCCTGGGCGGCAGTGCTGCCGATCAGGGTCAGGGCCAGTGCGGTCAGAACACGCTTGGATGCCAACATGGGAGCGGTCTCTCGGTCGGGAAAAGTGGCCCAAATGATAAGGACTCACATTTACGAGCTCAATCGAACACTTTCCCAAGGAGTTACCAGATGTTGCACGACATTCGTCAGGCCTTGGCCAGTGCCGGCAAGTCCCCGGTCAGCCCCAATGCTTCGCGCACGAACAACGCCTTGGCCTCGGGCATCTGCTCGACAATTTTCAGTCCGGTGTTGCGCAACCAGCGCAGCGGCAACGGATCGGCCTGGAACAACCGCTCGAAGCCTTCCATCGCGGCCATCAGCGCCAGGTTGTGCGGCATGCGCCGGCGTTCGTAGCGGCTCAGGACTTTCACGTCCGCCAGGCGTTCGCCGCGTTCGTTGGCTTGCAACAACACTTCGGCCAGCACGGCGGCATCGAGGAAGCCGAGGTTCACGCCCTGCCCCGCCAACGGGTGAATGGTGTGCGCGGCATCGCCGATCAGTGCCAGGCCTTCGGCCACGTAGCGTTTGGCGTGACGTTGACGCAGCGGCACGCAAAGGCGCGGGTCAGCGCTGATGACGTCGCCGAGGCAACCTTCAAAAGCGCGCTCCAGTTCACGGCAGAAATCCGCTTCATCCAGCGCCATCAGCCGTTCGGCTTCGCTCGGCGTGGTCGACCAGACGATCGAGCACCAGTCCTGCTGACCGTCACGCTCCAGCGGCAAAAACGCCAGCGGCCCGTGATCTGTAAAGCGCTGCCATGCGGTCATGCGGTGCGGTTTGCTGCTGCGCACGCTGGTGACGATGGCGTGATGCAGGTAATCCCACTCGCGAGTGGCGACGCCCGTCAGACGGCGCACAGCGGAATTGGCGCCGTCCGCCGCAATCACCAGCGGCGCGCGCAAGGTGCGGCCGTCGGCCAGGGTCAGCAGCCAGTCGTCACCGGAACGGCGCATCTGCTCCAGCCGCGCGTTGGCCAGCAGGCCCATATCGCAATCGTGCAGACGGTCGAGCAAGGCATCCTGGACCACCCGGTTTTCGACGATATGGCCGAGCACATCGGCGTGCACGCTGCTGGCCGAGAAGTGGATCTGGCCAGTGCCGCTGCCGTCCCAGACGTGCATGTCGGTGTAAGGGCTGCTGCGTCGATTGACGATGCCGTCCCACACGCCGAGGCGATCGAGGATCCGCTGGCTGGCCGCCGACAGTGCGCTCACCCGTGGCTCGAACGGCGCGTCGCCATTGAAGGGTTTGACGCTCAACGGGCTGCCGTCGAGCAGCAGCACTTCCAGCCCGCTACCCTGCAACGCCAGCGCCAGGGCACTGCCGACCATTCCGGCTCCGACAATCAGCACATCCGCGCGCATTTCCATGCTTTAAGCCTGTCTCGCTGGCGGCTTGAGCCGCACGTAAAGGGTTTTACCGACCCGCGCCACCAGGTTGCCGGCGCCGTCATGAATGTCGACCTGCAACTGCGGCAGGTATTTCTCGCCACTGGCCGTCTGTCGACGGATCTCGTCGAGCAGGGTGTCGTCGATGTTGAACCGGGCGAACACCGGGCCTTTGCCCGGCGATATGAAATCAATGTCGGCGGCCTTGTCCCAGACGATGTACCGCGAGCCGAGGTTCTCCATGAGCATCAACATGAAGAACGGATCGACCATCGAATACAGACTGCCGCCGAACTGGGTGCCGACGTAATTGCGGTTGTACCAGCCCAGGCCCATCGAGACCTGGATGTCACGAAAATCATCGCTGATGTGCTTCACCCGGACACCGGCGCCGAAATACGGCGGGTAGAACGTCATGATCCAGCGCATCAGCCGCGCCTTGCCAAACTGCTTGATCAGCCACTCACGCATCCGGCCGCGTCCCCAGCCCCATGGCCTGACGGGCGAACCAGCGTTTGGCCGGCGGCAGCAGATCGAGACCGAGCAGGCCGATGTTGCGCCCCAGCGAGACCAGCGGCTGGGTGCTGCCGAACAGGCGCGTGACCTGATCGGAGAAACCCACGGTCAGGTCCTGATCGAGGCGCTGACGCTCGCGATAGGCCTGTAGCGTGGCGAAATCCCCCAGCGGTTTGTCGCTGGCCAGCAGCGCGGCGGCCAACGCATCGGCATCGCGCAGGGACAGGTTGAAACCCTGCCCGGCAATCGGGTGCAGGCTGTGGGCAGCGTTGCCGAGGACGGCCAGATGCGAGCGCACCTGCTCTTCGGCTTCCACCAGCGACAGCGGATACAGATGCCGCGCGCCGACCTGTTTCAACGTACCGAGGCGGTAGCCGAACACGCCTTGCAGCTCGCTGAGGAAATCACGCTCGCTCAAATCCGCCAGCCGTTGCGCGTCCATCCCCAGTCGGGTCCAGACCAGCGCGCAGCGGTTTTCCGGCAACGGCAGCAGCGCCATCGGGCCTTCGTCGGTGAAGCGCTCGAAGGCCATGCCGTTGTGCGCTTCGCTCGGCGTGATGTTGGCGATCAGCGCGCTCTGGTTGTACGGGCGCTTGCGCACGTTGATGCCCAGTTGCTCGCGCAGACCGGAACGACCGCCATCGGCGAGTACCGCCAGATCGCATTCGACCGTGGTTTCGTCGTTGAGGGTCAGGCGATAGCCGTCCGGCAACGGCTCCATGCGAGTGACTTCCGCAGGACAACGCCAACTGATCACCTCTTTATCGAGGTGCTGCCACAGGCACTGGCCGAGCCAGGCGTTTTCAACGACATAGCCGAGCGCAGGGACGCCCTCTTCCATCGCCGACAAGCGAGCAGTGGAAAAACGTCCACGGTCGGACACGTGAATCTGCTTGATCGGCTCGGCGCGGCGGGAGATTTCCTGCCACACGCCCAACCGCTGATAAATCTGCCGCGAACCGAAGGACAGCGCCGAGGAGCGCGCGTCGTAGCTTGGTTGCCAGGTGTCACCGGGGGCGAACGGTTCGATCAGCACGATCTTCCAGCCACGGGCCTTGGCCCCGGCCTGCAAGGCCAACGCCAGACTGGCGCCGACCAGACCGCCACCGATGATTGCCAGATTGACCCGACTCATGCCGCGCAGGTCCGTGCTTGCGCCATCAGGGCTTCGATCTCGGCGACGGTTTTCGGCACGCCACCCGTCAGGATTTCACAACCGCTTTTGGTCACTACCACGTCATCCTCGATGCGCACGCCAATGCCGCGCCATTTCTTCGCTACGTTCTGATTGTCCGGGGCGATGTAGATGCCCGGCTCCACGGTCAGCGCCATTCCGACCTCCAGCACTCGCCATTCGCCGCCGACCTTGTATTCGCCGACGTCATGCACATCCATCCCGAGCCAGTGGCCGGCGCGATGCATGTAAAACGCCTTGTAGGCCTCGGTGGCGATCAACTCGTCGACTTCGCCCTGCAACAGCCCCAGCTTCACCAGTCCGGCGGTGATGACCCGAACCGTGGCTTCGTGCGCCTGGTTCCAGTGCTTGTTCGGAGCGATCTCGGCGAACGCCGCTTCCTGCGAAGCCAATACCAATTCGTAGATCGCTTTCTGTTCAGCGGAGAACTTGCCGTTGACCGGCCAGGTGCGGGTGATGTCGCTGGCGTAGCAGTCGATCTCGCAACCGGCGTCGATCAGCACCAGATCGCCGTCCTTGAGCAACGCGTCATTCTGCTGGTAGTGCAGGATGCAGCTGTTGCGCCCGGCAGCGACGATCGAACCATAGGCCGGCATTTTCGCCCCGCCCTTGCGGAACTCGTAATCCAGTTCGGCTTCGAGGCTGTACTCGTACAGCCCGGCGCGGCTGGCCTGCATCGCCCGGATGTGGGCCTGGGCGGAAATCCGCGCCGCTTCGCGCATCACCTTCACTTCTGCCGCCGATTTATACAGGCGCATGTCGTGCAGCAGGTGATCCAGGGCAACGAATTCGTTCGGCGGCTGGGCGCCGAGGTGCGCCTTTGAGCGGATCACGTTGATCCAGTCCATCAGGTGACGGTCGAATTCCGGGTTGCTGCCCATCGCCGAATACACCCGGTCGCGGCCTTCGATCAGGCCCGGCAGGATGTCGTCGATGTCAGTAATCGGGAAGGCGTCGTCGGCGCCGAAATCGCGAATCGCGCCTTCCTGGCCGGCGCGCAGGCCGTCCCAGAGTTCGCGTTCGGCGTTGCGTTCACGGCAAAACAGTACATATTCGCCGTGTTCGCGACCGGGCATCAGGACGATGACAGCTTGTGGCTCAGGAAAGCCGCTGAGGTACTGGAAGTCGCTGTCCTGACGATAGACATGCTCGACGTCGCGGTTGCGAATGGCGACCGCGGCGGCAGGCAGGATCGCGATGCTGTTGGGTTCCATCTGTGCCATCAGCGCCTTGCGGCGCCGGGCGTATTCCGCTTTCGGGATATGGATCATGGGCAGATGGCTTTCCCTGGCACGCGATCAGTGAAGCGACGGCTTGGCCGCTGGCGGCACGTCGGCCTTTTTGGTTTCGGAGAACAGCAGCAGCGGAGCGACACGCAGGTACTCCATGACTTCCATATAGTCGCTTTCGCCGTCTTCGGATTCTTCCAGTGCGTCTTGCACCTGGGAGATCGCTGCCAAATCCTGCAACACTTCAGTGGCTTCGGTGCTCAGCATGCTGCTGTCGCGGCAGTTCAGACCGAAACCGGTGAGGAAGCCCTGGCACCACTCGCCCAGCGCGGCAGCGCGCTCGGCCAGCGGTGCGTCATCGTTCGGTAGCAGCAGAACCACGGTGACATCGTCGCCAGTGAGTTCGCTCTTGACCATCTCCTGCAGACCGATCAGCGCGTTGCGGACGTTGTCCTGCGGCTCGCTTTCGAGCAGCTCGGCGGCATCGATCAGCCACTCTTCGGCATTGAAGCCGGCGCCGGCGCAACTGCGGCCCAGCAACAGGCCGTGCAGTTCGGCAGGCGAAACGGAGTGACCGCTGGAGTTCAGCAGGGTGGCAAAGCCTTGGTACGGGGAATTCTGAATGGGCATGGGCAGCTAGGCGCCAGACGGCGCTATGTCTAGAATGAAGGCCTTGTATCCTACATCGACAGACTCGCCAAGACCATTAAAGGCTGTCCGCCAGCCAAACCCATCAGACCGAATCAGTGGACACAATGGAAGACACCGACCTGCAAGCGCTGATGGCCAGACTCGAACTGCTGATTACCCGAGTCGAGCAACTAAAGAGTCAAAATGCACTCTTACTTGCTCAGGAAAAGACCTGGCGCGAGGAACGCGCGCACCTCATTGAAAAAAACGAAATCGCCCGGCGTAAGGTCGAATCGATGATTTCGCGCCTCAAGGCCCTGGAGCAAGACTCATGAGTTCAAGCAATAGCGTTACCGTGCAGATCCTCGACAAAGAGTATTCGATCATCTGTCCCCAGGAAGAGCGCAGCAATCTGATCAGCGCCGCCCGCTACCTGGACGGCAAGATGCGCGAGATCCGCAGCAGCGGCAAAGTCATCGGCGCCGACCGCATCGCCGTGATGGCCGCACTGAATATCACCCACGACCTCTTGCACAAAGAAGAGCGTCCGGACATCCAGGCCAGCGGTTCGACCCGTGAACAGGTGCGTGACTTGCTCGATCGTGTCGATCTGGTGCTGGCCGACGATCCGGACATCAGCAAGGGCTGATTCGCCAGGCCGCTTGAGTTATACTCGCCGCACTCCCTGGGGTGCTTGCCAGTTGACGATGTCCCTGAGCCGATTTGCACTACCCTGGGGGTTGCACGTTGGGCTGGTGTGCATGTCCGCCAGACGGAAAGCCTTAAAGCCTACTGCATCCTCCACCTTGAACTCTCGGGTTCAAGGGCTAAGTCGACAGCGGCTCATCCGGGGAGCCTGATTCGAATCCGATGCCGGTGCATGCCGGCATCGGATTTTTTATGCGTACGTTTTCGTCCCACCCTGTCGAAGCCGAACCATGACCGAACCCGCGTTGCTGCCCCGTCCCCAACTACGCCGCCTGCTGCGCAAGGCCCGCCGCTCGCTGACGCGAAGCGAACAACGCCAGGCCGCCGAAGGCCTGTACAAGCAGCTCGCGCAAGACCCGCACTTTCGCCGGGCCAAACACATTTCCCTGTACCTGCCCACCGACGGTGAAATCGACCCGCGCCTGTTGCTGCGCGCCGCCCAGCGTCGGGGCAAGAAAACCTACCTGCCGGTGCTCAGTGCCTGGCCGCGGACCAAAATGGTCTTCCAGCAGATCCGCCCCGGCGAAAAACTCAAACCCAACCGCTTCCGCATTCTCGAGCCGCGCGCCAATCTGGCCCGTCAGCGCAAGGTCTGGGCACTGGATCTGGTGTTGTTGCCCCTGGTGGGATTCGACGATGTCGGCGGGCGTCTGGGCATGGGCGGCGGATTCTACGATCGCAGTCTGGCGTATCTGGCCCGACGCCAGAACTGGCGCAAGCCGACACTGTTGGGGCTGGCCCATGAATGTCAGAAAGTCGAACGTCTCGCGCAAGCGAGCTGGGATGTGCCGTTGCAGGGAACGGTGACAGACAAGGCGTGGTATTTCGCAGGATAGACGCCGCGCGGATCAGCGGCGTCGAAAAGGCAGTTTCAGCGTTTGAAGGCTGTCGACTGTTGTACTTGTTGCGCCACTTCAATCGGTGCATCGGCCTTGTTGGCCCACAGACTTTGCGCATAACCGGTGGTCACGACGCCCAGACCGAACAAAATCACCAAAGTCCACAGCAAATCCGGTTTGCGTTTCATCGATTGCCCCCCTCAAGGCACATCATCACGATGACAGCAGCGGTTTCCATTCGTAGGCCGTGCAGCAGCGTCAAGCTTTAAAGGCCGGCATTTTGCGACAACGTGAACCTCTGCGCAAATGCTGGCGTCAACCGACCGTCGGTTTGTCATAAAATTGCCGGACAACCTGCCCAATGACCGCTTGAGGAGCACACACCATGGCCTACTGGCTGATGAAATCCGAGCCCGACGAGCTCTCGATCAAGGGCCTGGAAAAGCTCGGCAAAGCGCGCTGGGACGGGGTTCGCAACTATCAGGCACGCAATTTCCTGCGGGCCATGGCGGTGGGGGACGAGTTCTTTTTCTACCATTCCAGCTGCCCGGAGCCGGGAATTGCCGGAATCGGCAAAATCATCGAAGCCGCGTACCCGGATCCCACCGCACTGGAACCGGAGAGCCATTACTTCGATCCGAAAGCCACGCCGGAGAAAAACGCCTGGAGCGCGATTGATGTTGCCCACGTCGAAACTTTCAGCCGGGTCTTGAAGCTGGATTACCTGAAACAGCAGACCGCGCTGGCCGAGATGCCGCTGGTGCAGAAGGGTTCGCGACTGTCGGTGATGCCGGTGACGGCCGAGCAGTGGGCGGCAGTGATCGCGCTCAAACCCTGAGTCATTTGTCGCTTGTCAAAATGCCATCGCGAGCAAGCTCGCTCCCACAAGGGATCTGTGTGAATCACAAAATTGTGATCACCATGAATCCTGTGGGAGCGAGCTTGCTCGCGATGAGGCCCGCCCGGACAACGAATGCCTTACTGGATGATCAGGTTGTTGAACAACAGATCTTCAACCACCGGTTTGCCGGTCTCGTCATTCATCACTTGCTGGGTCTGCTTCAAGGCTTCCTGACGCAGCTTTTCCTTGCCTTCGATGCTGCCCATCGCATCAGTCGTCTGCTGGGTGAACAGCGCCACCAGCTGATTGCGGATCAGCGGCTCGTTGGCCTTGACCAGTTTGGTCGCCTCTTCGCCGGTCACCCGCAGTGCCACGTCGGCCTTGTAGACCTTGAGCTTCGGGGTGCCATCGAGCCCGTAGTTGCCCACAAACGGCGGGCTCAGGGTGATGTAGTTGACCTTCGGCGCCTCGCCCTCTTTGGCTTCTTCGGCCAGCGCTGCCACAGGCAGAGACAGGGCCAGCAACAACATGATCCACGCTTTCACAATTCGCTCCTTATCCGGTTTGCGGCCTAGCATAACGACCCGCCGCGCAAGCACAAGCTTATGGCGGACTATCAGGGCCGGGCATGCTCGTTGACCCGTTGACTGCCACACCTACACTTATCGGCCATCACTCCCAAAGGAATAGCCCTGATGAAAGCCGTGCTGTGCAAAGCCTTCGGCCCTGCCGAATCGCTGGTGCTGGAAGACGTCGCCAGTCCTGTCGCCAAGAAGAACGAAATCCTGCTGGACGTGCACGCCGCCGGGGTCAACTTCCCGGACACGCTGATCATCGAGGGCAAGTACCAGTTCAAGCCGCCCTTCCCGTTCTCGCCAGGTGGCGAAGCCTCCGGCGTGGTCAGCGAAGTGGGTGAAAAGGTCAGTCACCTGAAGGTCGGCGATCGGGTCATGGCCCTGACCGGCTGGGGCAGCTTCGCCGAACAGGTCGCGGTGCCAGGCTATAACGTGCTGCCGATCCCGCCGTCGATGGATTTCAACACCGCCGCCGCGTTCAGCATGACCTATGGCACGTCGATGCACGCCCTCAAACAGCGCGGCAACCTGCAACCGGGTGAAACCCTGCTGGTACTCGGTGCCTCCGGCGGCGTTGGTCTGGCCGCTGTGGAAATCGGCAAAGCCATGGGCGCCCGGGTGATCGCCGCCGCCAGCAGCGCGGAAAAACTCGCCGTGGCCAAGGCGGCCGGTGCCGACGAACTGATCAACTACAGCGAAACCAGCCTCAAGGACGAGATCAAGCGCCTGACCGACGGCCAGGGCGCCGACGTGATCTACGACCCGGTCGGCGGCGACCTGTTCGATCAGGCCATCCGCGCCATCGCCTGGAACGGCCGCCTGCTGGTCGTCGGTTTCGCCAGCGGCCGCATTCCCGAACTTCCGGTCAACCTCGCCCTGCTCAAGGGCGCGGCAGTGCTCGGCGTGTTCTGGGGCTCCTTCGCCCAGCGCCAGCCGCAGGACAACGCGGCGAACTTCCAGCAACTGTTCGGCTGGTTTGCCGAGGGCAAGCTGAAACCGCTGGTGTCGCAGGTCTATCCGCTGGGCAATGCCGCACAGGCGATCAATGATCTCGGGCAGCGAAAGGCTGTCGGGAAAGTCGTGGTGCAAGTGCGCTGAGCTGATCGGGCGACCCGGGATTGATGGCAACTGCCGGGTCGCCCTTCAGAGCACTCCAGCCCTACATCAAACTGCGAATGTCCTCCGGCAACAGACTCATGTAAGTCCGGACCGGACTGTCGCGGCATCCCCGGACAATCGTCGGAATCCGCTTGTTCAGTCTGGCGATCATATCGAGGCGCTGTTCGTCCGGCAGCTGCGCTTTGTGGAAAACATTGGAAAGGTAGGCCCTGGTGTGAACGAACACCTTCGTATCGATCCACGACTGTTCCGCAATGTCGCCGAGATATTCGTTCAGGGTGCGGCACTTCAAGGCTTTCAGTTGCTGGTTGATGTGGATGGGTTGATCCAGATCCAGCCTGAATACCATCGGCGCAAGGACTCGCCTCTCTGCCGGCCTGTCGCCCTCGACGGTCCACGGCTTGAAACGCCATTGCTCGACGGCAATCCTGACCGCCTCGATCAGCTCCGGATGGCTGCTTGGCGCAAAGCTGATCCGGTCGACTGAACCGTCGGCATGGACGGTGAACTCGGCCCCCACTTCACCTGTAACACCCGCCCTGAAAAGCGCCAACGGATAGATCGGCTTCGGGTTGTTTTCCGGGATCAGCAGCACCTCTACCGCCCACGCACCTCCCGATGCCATCAGCAAAAACAGCAACACACACCACCGCATGAGCCCTCCCCCCCTTCACCGCACGAGTGCCCGATTGGCACCGTCAAAAGGGTAGAGCCCGACGGCCTGAAACAGAACGCCGTGCCTTCCGTATTGTTCGCAGGACATTTCCCAAACCTGCGTCTTACAAGACCCTGAAACCCGGCAGGAAGACGTCGAAGTAACCTTTCCCACAACGCCGCGTACTTATATCTGAGCGACATGTTCATAAAGGAACGCGCGACTTCCAACATTTCCGCTGTTTTGCCGATGGGAAGCGGTGCTATTTTCGGTAACGAAACTGTAACATTCGCATCCGCAGTCAAAACAAGAAATCTGGAGCTCTTGAATGTTTGCTTTCTTTCGTCCTGCCGCACATCAGGCTCCATTGCCTGAAGAAAAAATCGACAGCACCTACCGACGCCTGCGTTGGCAGATCTTCGCCGGCATCTTCTTTGGCTACGCGGGTTACTACCTGCTGCGCAAGAACTTCTCGCTGGCCATGCCGTACCTGATCGACGAAGGCTACAGCCGTGGCGATCTGGGCCTGGCGATGTCGGCCATCGCCATCGCCTACGGTCTGTCCAAGTTCCTCATGGGCCTGGTGTCCGACCGCTCCAACCCGCGTTACTTCCTGCCATTCGGCCTGCTGGTATCGGCCGGGGTCATGTTCATTTTCGGTTTCGCGCCTTGGGCAACCTCCAGCGTGACCATGATGTTCATCCTGCTGTTCATCAACGGTTGGGCCCAGGGCATGGGCTGGCCGCCGAGCGGACGCACGATGGTGCACTGGTGGTCGCAGAAGGAACGTGGCGGCGTGGTGTCGGTGTGGAACGTGGCGCATAACGTCGGTGGCGGCCTGATCGGCCCGCTGTTCCTGATCGGCATGGGCCTGTTCAACGACTGGCACGCAGCGTTCTACGTCCCGGCTGCCGTGGCTCTGGCGGTAGCGGTGTTCGCTTTCGTGACCATGCGCGACACCCCGCAGTCGGTCGGCCTGCCGCCGATCGAGAAGTACAAGAACGACTACCCGGAAGGCTACGACGCCAGCCACGAAGACGAATTCAGCGCCAAGGAAATCTTCGTCAAATACGTGCTGCGCAACAAAATGCTCTGGTACATCGCCATGGCCAACGTCTTCGTCTACCTGCTGCGCTACGGCGTGCTGGACTGGGCGCCGACCTACCTGAAGGAAGCCAAGGGTTTCACCGTGGATAAAACCTCGTGGGCCTACTTCTTCTACGAGTGGGCGGGGATTCCGGGCACGCTGCTGTGCGGCTGGATGTCGGACAAGATCTTCCGTGGCAACCGTGGCCTGACCGGCATGGTGTTCATGGCACTGGTGACCGTGGCGACGCTGGTGTACTGGCTGAACCCGGCCGGCAACCCGACCGTCGACATGATCGCGCTGTTCTCCATCGGCTTCCTGATCTACGGCCCGGTGATGCTGATCGGCCTGCAGGCCCTGGAACTGGCACCGAAGAAAGCCGCCGGCACTGCCGCAGGCTTCACCGGTCTGTTCGGTTATCTGGGTGGTTCGGTCGCGGCCAGTGCAGCAATGGGCTACACCGTGGACCATTTCGGCTGGGATGGCGGTTTCGTGCTGCTGGTGGGCGCTTGCCTGCTGTCGATGGCCTTCCTGGCCCCGACCCTGTGGCACAAGCAAGTCGCCAGTCAGAGCCGCGAAGCTGTCGCCTGATCGGCCTTTGACTTACAGCGCTTGAGCCGCGCCTCCAGATTCCGGTCTGGCATGGCGTGGCTGCGCAGGGCGTGAGCGGTCTGCTCGACATAATCGCGAGTGGTGCCGTAACGCCCGCAAGCGCTTTCGAACACCTGGCTCAGCACATGATCCGGCAGATTGCCGGCATAGCTGGGCAGGTGTCGCTCCAATACAAATCCCAAGGCCTGTACCTGGCTGCCATCTTCGAGTCGGCAGTTGAGCCAGTGTGGCCGATAGGACGGGAACGGCATCTCGCGCTTCCACAACGCATACAGCGCGCTGTCCAGATTGTCTTCCGGCAACCGGTAGGCGAAGCCGCTGCACGAGCCGCCGCGATCCAGACCAAAGACCAGACCCGGCATTTCCGGCGTGCCGCGATGCTCGTGGGACCACAGGTACAAACCGCGATGGTAGCCATGCACGCGCCCGCGCACCCGCTCGACGGCGGAGCATTCCGGCCGCCAGATCAGCGAACCGTAGGCGAACAGCCACACCGGCCCGCCCTTGTGGCGCGCCATGGTCGATTGCATGGAAGCGAGAAGTTGTTCGTGCGTCAGCTGCGGCCCAAGATCGAGCCGCGGAGGGTAAGCCAGGTTCAGAAAAGCGTTTTCAATGGCGCTCATGGCGAATAGCGTTCAGCTCCCCGCGGGTGAAGAATTACTTAATAGAACGCACCGCTGTAACAATAAGGCACATATGTTTTAAGGCAATTTGAGTGCCATGGCACAGTTCTTAATTGATTGCCTGATTGATATATAACCTACCGGCATTTATGCAATTACATAAATACCGATCGGCTATATAGAGAGTTATAACGAACTTACGAGCGAGGTGCGTAAGCAAACACATCCGCACGCATTTGATGGGCATCCATCCCTGCCTCGACCAACGCATCCAGCGTGCCGTAGACCATGGCTGGCGAGCCGCTGGCATAGACGTGCAGCGGTTTCAGATCGGGGAAATCCTCACACACTGCTTCATGCAACATACCGCAGCGCCCTTCCCAGCCGCACTGATCACTGACGACCTTGTGCAGGAACAGATTGGGCAACTTCAGCCATTCGTCCCAATGTTCGATTTCGTAGAAATCTTCCGGACGACGCACGCCCCAGTACAAGTGCACCGGATGTTTGAAGCCATTGGCCCGGCAGTGTTCGATCAGGCTGTGGATCTGGCCCATGCCGGTGCCCGCGGCGATCAGCACCAGCGGCCCGTCCGGCAGTTCCGCCAGATGGGTGTCGCCGAACGGCAGTTCGACCCGCACCATCGGGTTGCGCGTGAGCTGATCGATCAGGCTCAGCGCACTGGATTCGCGCGCCAGCACATGGATTTCCAGATCGCGCCCGCCGTGGGGCGCCGAGGCCATGGAGAACGCCGACTTCTCGCCGTTCTCGCGCTCGATCATCAAGTATTGGCCAGCGTGGTAGCGCGGCGGCTTGCCGGCCGGTGCCCGCAGGCGCACACGAAAGGTATCGCCACCGACGTCCCGGCACTCGATGACCTGACACGACACGCTGCGCACGGGCAGTTCTCCCAGCGCGAGCACGCCATCCCACAGCACGATGCAGTCTTCCAGCGGCTCCGCTATGCAAGTGTAGAACTCGCCGTGGTCATGCACCTTGCCGGCCTGTTCGACCCGGCCTTCCACCAGCAGCGCCGCACACACATGGCAATTGCCGTTGCGGCAGCTTTGCGGGCATTCGTAGCCCAGGCGCCGCGCACCATCGAGAATCCGCTCTCCGGGCTGTATCTCGAGCACCGCTCCGGAGGGCTGCAGGGTTACACGCATCAATCTATTCCTAACTGATTCCAGATGGCATCGATCCGTTGGGTGACGGCATCATCCTTGACGATGACGCGGCCCCACTCGCGAGTGGTTTCGCCCGGCCACTTGTGGGTGGCGTCCAGGCCCATCTTCGAGCCGAGCCCCGACACCGGCGAGGCGAAGTCGAGGTAGTCGATCGGCGTGTTGTCGATCATCACCGTGTCGCGCTTGGGGTCCATGCGCGTGGTGATGGCCCAGATCACGTCGTTCCAGTCCCGCGCGTTGATATCGTCGTCGGTGACGATAACGAACTTGGTGTACATGAACTGTCGCAAAAACGACCAGACACCCAGCATCACGCGCTTGGCATGGCCCGGATACGACTTCTTCATCGTCACCACGGCCATGCGGTACGAGCAGCCTTCCGGCGGCAGGTAGAAGTCGGTGATCTCCGGAAACTGCTTTTGCAGGATCGGCACGAACACTTCGTTCAGCGCCACGCCGAGAATCGCCGGCTCATCCGGCGGACGACCGGTGTAGGTGCTGTGGTAGATCGGCTTGATCCGGTGGGTAATACGCTCGACGGTGAACACCGGGAAGCTGTCGACTTCGTTGTAGTAACCGGTGTGGTCGCCGTACGGGCCTTCATCGGCCATTTCGCCCGGATGAATCACGCCTTCAAGGATGATTTCGGCAGTGGCCGGCACTTGCAGGTCGTTGCCGCGGCACTTCACCAGCTCCGTGCGGCTGTCGCGCAGCAGACCGGCGAAAGCGTATTCGGAGAGGCTGTCCGGCACCGGAGTAACGGCGCCGAGAATGGTCGCCGGATCCGCGCCAAGGGCCACGGACACCGGGAACGGCTGCCCCGGATGCTTCTCGCACCACTCACGGAAATCCAAGGCGCCGCCACGGTGGCTGAGCCAGCGCATGATGACCTTGTTGCGGCCGATCACTTGCTGACGGTAGATACCAAGGTTCTGCCGGTCCTTGTTCGGGCCCTTGGTGACGGTCAGGCCCCAAGTGATCAGCGGCGCCACGTCGCCCGGCCAGCAGGTCTGCACCGGCAGCATCGCCAGATCGACGTCATCACCTTCGATGACCACTTCCTGGCACGGCGCGTCTTTGACGACTTTCGGCGCCATCGCGATGATCTTGCGGAAGATCGGCAGCTTCGACCACGCGTCCTTCAAGCCCTTCGGCGGCTCAGGCTCCTTGAGGAACGCCAGCAGCTTGCCGATTTCGCGCAGCTCGCTGACCGACTCGGCGCCCATGCCCATGGCCACCCGCTCGGGAGTGCCGAACAGGTTGCCGAGCACCGGGATGTCGTAACCGGTCGGCTTCTCGAACAGCAGCGCCGGGCCCTTGGCCCGCAGCGTGCGGTCGCACACCTCGGTCATCTCCAGCACCGGCGAGACGGGAATCTGGATGCGTTTCAACTCTCCGCGCTGCTCAAGCTGCTGCACGAAATCCCGAAGATCCTTGAATTTCATTGACGATGGCACCCTCAAAATAGGCGTACATCCTACCTGCTATGCCGGTCGCTGGCAGCCCGTCACTGCTTACTTGGCTGCATTCGCCTGACCTTTTCCGAGATTTGCCCTGGCCTGCAGGCCGACAAACAGCGGTTCGAGGATCGGCGCCACGAAGCGCGCACCGACTTCCGACAGGTGATTGTCATCGGTGTACAGCGAGTAACCACCGAGCTCGGCGCGGCAAAGACCGCTTTCATCGCACAGCTTCGGCGCCGGATCGACGACACGTACCGCCGGATCCTTCGCCAGATCGGCGAACAGCTGACTGATGAACGCCTGGCGCTTGTGGTGTTCAGCGACATTCAGCCCGACGTCATCCACCGGGCGATCCAGCATCGCCAGCCGCGTCAGTCGGTACGGCGGACTGAAAGCCTGCAACGGCGCCTCTTTCACCAGCCAGACCCGATGCCCACCGGCCCGCAACTGCGCCACCCGTGCACGAAGGCCTTCGGCCAGACGCTGCTCGGCGATGACCCGGTCATAATGTCCGTCGGCTGCTTTCAATGCGTGATCCAGGCCACTTTTCGTGTCGCCATAGAGATACAGGCTCCAGCGCGCGACCAGCACCACATCGCTGGCTTTCTGCGGCTTGAGTGCCTGCTCGACCCGCTGATTGAACCGTACGCAGCGAGCGTCATGTTCAATTCCCGCCACCGGAACGCAACCGGCCGAACTGGCGAGGACTACGCTGACACCATGGGCTTTGGCGCCATCGTCGAATATCGGAATCAGCGCGGTGGCATGGCTGTCACCCCAGACCAGCGCACGTGACGGGCGGTCCTGCAGACCGTAGCGGCAGAACAGTTTGTCATCCGGCGTCTTGTCGTCGGCCAGGCATGCCATCAGTTCCGGCCGCCATTCGCGGCCATTGGCGTACTGCAACGCCTGATCGGACAGGCGCCACGGCAAGCCATCGGTCCAGCGCAGTGTTTGTCCGGCCAACCCGAGCACCAGCACGCCGCAGGCACCGGCCAGAAGGATCTGCCGACGCCCGGCGAGCAAGCGCCGCTCGCGAAAGGGCGTCTCGACGAATTTCCACGACAGATAACCCAACACCAGCGTCAGCAGGATCAGGCCGGCGCTGTCGAAGGCGCTCGGTTCCTCGACGCTGGCGTAGCTGGAAAACACGAACACCGGCCAGTGCCACAGGTACCAGGAATAGGAAATCAGACCCAGGCCGACCATGACCCGGCTGCTCAAGAACTGACCCACCCAGGTCTGGCGATGACCGTTGGCCAGGATCAGCAGCACGACGCCAAGCACCGGCAGCAATGCGGCCGCACCGGGGAACGGCGTACGCTTGTCGAAACCGAACACCGCCAACAGAATCAGGCCCATGCCGAGCAGGCTCAACAGTTGCGCCGCCATCGGCTTGAGGCGCCAGGCATGCTTCGGCGCGATCGCCAGCATCGCCCCGGCCAGCAGTTCCCACGCGCGCATCGGCAACAGAAAGAAGGCTTTTTCCGGGTGATGATGGACCGCCCAGACACTCAACCCGAACGAAACGAGCAAGATGCCGAACAGCGCCAGCCGCCAGTGTTTCAAGCGGCTCGACATCAGGGTCAGCAACAGCGGAAAGACGATGTAGAACTGCTCCTCCACCGCCAGCGACCAGGTATGCAGCAGCGGTTTGAGGTCCGAGGCAACATCGAAATAGCCGTCCTGGCGCATGAACAGGATGTTCGAGACGAACATCACCTGATAGCGCACCGAGCGCCCGAGTTCTTCGTAGTCCTTGGGCGCCAGCAGGAACCAGCCTAACGCCAGCACCGCGATGATCATCGCAAACAGCGCCGGCAGAATCCGCCGCGCTCGCCGCGACCAGAACTCGACGAAGCTGAACCTGCCCGCCTGGCGCTGGTTCCAGATGATCGAGGTGATGAGGTAGCCGGAGATCACGAAAAACACGTCCACGCCGACAAAACCGCCGGTAATTCCGGGGACGCCAAAATGGAACAACACCACGGCAATTACAGCGACTGCGCGCAAGCCGTCGATATCCCTTCGATAAGCGAGTGTGCTCATAAATCCTTGATGCCAATCAGATGGTTATTTTTGTACAGCCTTGAATGCTGCTTCTTTGTTTTGCCAACTCAATGACCTTACCAGATCGCAAACCTCCCATCGTCCCGGACAGAAAACAGGCAAAAAAAATGGCGCCCCCTGAGGGACGCCATTTTCTGAATCAACCGACGATGTTACTTGCGCTTCATCGACAGGAAGAATTCGTCGTTGGTCTTGGTCGTTTTCAGCTTGTCGACCAGGAACTCGATGGCAGCCACTTCGTCCATCGGGTGCAGCAGCTTGCGCAGGATCCACATACGCTGCAGTTCGTCGTCGGCGGTCAACAGCTCTTCGCGACGGGTACCGGACTTGTTGATGTTGATGGCCGGGAACACACGTTTCTCGGCGATACGACGGTCCAGTGGCAGCTCCATGTTGCCGGTGCCCTTGAACTCTTCGTAGATCACTTCGTCCATCTTCGAGCCGGTTTCAACCAGCGCGGTGGCGATGATGGTCAGCGAGCCGCCTTCTTCGATGTTGCGCGCAGCGCCGAAGAAACGCTTCGGTTTCTCCAGGGCGTGGGCATCGACACCACCGGTCAGCACCTTGCCGGAGCTCGGGATCACGGTGTTGTAGGCACGGGCCAGACGAGTGATGGAGTCGAGCAGGATCACCACGTCCTTCTTGTGTTCGACCAGGCGCTTGGCCTTCTCGATCACCATTTCAGCCACTTGCACGTGGCGGGTCGGCGGCTCGTCGAAGGTCGAGGCAACCACTTCGCCGCGCACGGTGCGCTGCATTTCGGTCACTTCTTCCGGACGTTCGTCGATCAACAGCACGATCAAATGAACTTCAGGATTGTTACGGGCGATGTTCGCTGCGATGTTCTGCAGCATGATCGTTTTACCGGCTTTCGGCGGTGCAACGATCAGACCGCGCTGGCCTTTGCCGATCGGAGCGCACAGGTCGATCACACGACCGGTGAGGTCTTCGGTGGAACCGTTGCCGGCTTCCATCTTCATGCGCACGTTCGGGAACAGCGGGGTCAGGTTCTCGAAGAGAATCTTGTTCTTCGCGTTCTCAGGGCGATCGAAGTTGATCGTGTCGACCTTGAGCAGGGCGAAATAACGCTCGCCTTCCTTCGGCGGGCGGATCTTGCCAACGATGGTGTCACCGGTGCGCAAGTTGAAACGGCGGATCTGGCTCGGCGAGACGTAGATGTCGTCAGGGCCGGCGAGGTAGGAAGCGTCAGCGGAGCGCAGGAAGCCGAAGCCGTCCTGGAGAATCTCCAGCACGCCATCACCGGAGATTTCCTCACCGCTTTTAGCGTGCTTTTTCAGCAGGGAGAAAATCACGTCCTGCTTGCGCGAACGGGCCATATTTTCTATGCCCATCTGTTCGGCCAATTCGAGCAGTTCGGTAATCGGCTTTTGCTTGAGTTCAGTCAGATTCATATAGGAATGACGTAATCATTTATGGAGGGGGGAAATTAAGCTTTTGGCTTAATGAGGCCGCGCCGCGGAGAAGGCGACAGGATCGCGTACTTATTCGAAAAGGAGTGCGTCGGCGACGGCTAGCAGGGGGCAGTGGAGAAACCAGTGCGGGGCCGAATGTATCACCTGAGTTTCGGAGCGTCTAGCCCTGAATACGCAAAAAGCCCCGCAATTTGCGGGGCTTTTTGAGGACAATCTTTACCGCGACGCTTAGATGTTGGCGTCGAGGAAAGCAGCCAGTTGCGACTTGGACAGAGCGCCGACCTTGGTCGCTTCCACGTTGCCGTTCTTGAACAGCATCAGGGTCGGAATACCACGTACGCCGTGCTTGGCAGGGGTTTCCTGGTTTTCGTCGATGTTCAGTTTGGCAACGGTCAGCTTGCCTTTGTAAGTCTCTGCAATCTCGTCCAGAACCGGAGCGATCATTTTGCAAGGGCCGCACCATTCAGCCCAGTAGTCGACCAGGACAGCGCCTTCGGCCTTGAGTACGTCGGCTTCGAAGCTAGCGTCGCTAACGTGTTTGATCAGATCGCTGCTCATGGAATTCTCCAGGTTGTAAGCAAAAAAACGTGGCCCATCATAGCCGCCCTTCCCTTGTTCAGGAAGCCGCAGATGATTGAGTCTTGCTATGGCACTCGATGAGTTTGGGTATAGCTCAAGTCACGCGCTGGCGGGGGCGATGAAGGAAATTCCGGTGCGCAGGGCCGCGTTGCGCACGTGTTCCTGCATGGCCTTCTGCGCGGCGGCGGAGGCCCGGCGAGCCAGGGCGCGGAGGATCTTGCGGTGTTCCTGCCAGGTTTCCATGGCCCGTTCGGCGCGGATGAACGGTAGTTTCTGGCTCTCCAGAAAGATGTCGGCGCTGGCGGTTAGGATGCTCAGCATCGCCTGATTGCCGCTGGCCAGCAGGATTCGCCGGTGGAATTCGAAATCCAGTTTCGCCGCTGCCTCGAAATCGCCGGCGCGCAGTTGCTCGCGCATGGCTGCGACGTTGTCTTCCAGTTCGTCCAGATCAAACGTGCTCAGCGTCACCGCCGCCAATCCGGCCGCGAACCCTTCCAGCGCGTAGCGCAACTGAAAGATTTCCAGCGGCGACGCCTGGGCTGCAAACGGCCAGGCCGGTGCGCCCTCACCGCGCGGCAATTCCACCGGTGCCTGCACGAACACACCTTTGCCCGGCTGGATGCTGACCACACCCAGCGCGCTCAAGGACGACAACGCCTCACGCAATGACGCGCGACTGACACCCAGCTGAACCGCCAGATCCCGTTGCGAAGGCAGCGCATCGCCGGGGCCGAAGCCCTGCTCGGTAATCAGTTTGCGGATCGCTTGCAGCGCCACTTCGGGTACGGCGCGGGAGATCGAGTTCATGGTTTTCCAGACGGACCAGGCCAAGGTGCGGCCAGTTGTAAAGCTATTCGAGGCATCAGGCAAGTCGTGCCCCAGCGGGGTTCGACGGTGCGCATCGATGCGCTATCGCAGTGCGAAACCCGACCTGACTGTTCAGACCAGTAAGACCGAACAAACCCGCTAAACCCGTGGCTTTGCGGGGCCGAACCTCAGTCTTGGCACGGCCCATGCTCTGTCCGATCGCAGAATTCACTTCCCGCCGATCCGGAGATTGTCCATGACGAAGCGTTACAGCGCCCTCCTCGCCGCCCTGTTTGCCGGTCTGATGTTGAGCCAGGCCCCCGCCCATGCCGACGGTCTGGAGGACGTGGTCAAACGCGGCACTTTGAAAGTCGCCGTGCCCCAGGACTTTCCGCCGTTCGGTTCGGTCGGCCCGGACATGAAGCCGCGCGGCCTCGATATCGACACCGCGAAACTGCTGGCCGAGCAGCTCAAGGTCAAACTCGAACTGACCCCGGTCAACAGCACCAACCGCATCCCGTTCCTCACCACCGGCAAGGTCGACCTGGTGATTTCCAGCCTCGGCAAGAACCCCGAGCGCGAGAAGGTCATCGATTTCTCCCGCGCCTACGCACCGTTTTACCTCGCCGTATTCGGCCCGCCGGACGCCGCGGTCAGCACCCTCGACGACCTCAAGGGCAAGACCATCAGCGTCACCCGGGGCGCCATCGAAGACATCGAGTTGACCAAGGTCGCCCCCGAAGGCGTGACCATCAAACGCTTCGAAGACAACAACTCGACCATCGCCGCCTACCTCGCAGGCCAGGTCGACCTGATCGCCAGCGGCAACGTGGTGATGGTCGCGATCAGTGAAAAGAACCCGAAACGCGTCCCCGCGCTGAAAGTGAAGCTCAAGGACTCGCCGGTCTACGTCGGCGTGAACAAGAACGAGCCGGCGCTGCTGGGCAAGGTCAACGAGATCCTGGCCACCGCCAAGGCTGACGGCGCGCTGGAAAAGAACGCGCTGACCTGGCTCAAAGAGCCGCTGCCGGCCGACCTCTGACCGGCGACGCGGGAGACTTTCATGGCCTATCAGTTCGATTTCTTGCCGGTGGTGGAAAACACCGACCTGCTGCTGCGCGGGGCGCTGTTCACCCTTGAGCTGACGGCCATCGGCGCGCTGCTCGGGGTTGGCGTGGGCATCATCGGGGCGTTGGTGCGGGCCTGGAACATCCGCCCGTTCTCGACGATCTTCGGCGTTTATGTGGAGTTGATCCGCAACACGCCATTCCTCGTGCAACTGTTCTTCATCTTCTTCGGCCTGCCGTCCCTCGGCGTGCAGATTTCCGAGTGGCAGGCGGCGGTGCTGGCGATGGTGATCAACCTCGGCGCGTACTCGACCGAGATCATCCGCGCCGGGATCCAGGCGATTCCGCGCGGGCAGCTGGAAGCCGCAGCGGCATTGGCAATGAGCCGTTTCGAAGCGTTCCGCCACGTGGTACTGCTGCCTGCGCTGGGCAAGGTCTGGCCGGCGCTTAGCAGTCAGATCATCATCGTCATGCTCGGGTCGGCAGTGTGTTCGCAGATTGCCACCGAAGAATTGAGCTTCGCCGCCAACTTTATTCAGTCGCGCAACTTCCGCGCTTTTGAAACCTACGCCCTGACCACCCTCATTTATCTGTGCATGGCGCTGCTGATCCGTCAGTTGCTGAACTGGCTCGGCCGGCGCTACCTGTCGAAAAGCAGTGCAAGGAGCAGCCAATGAGCGACTTCACGTTCTGGGACATCCTGCGCAACCTGCTGACCGGCCTGCAATGGACGCTGGCGCTGTCGCTGGTGGCGTTCATCGGCGGCGGGATCGTCGGGTTGCTGATCCTGATCATGCGCATCTCGAAAAACCCGCTGCCCAGCAGCATCGCCCGCACCTGGATCGAACTGTTCCAGGGCACCCCGCTGTTGATGCAGCTGTTTCTGGTGTTCTTCGGCGTGGCGCTGGCCGGGGTGGAGATTTCGCCGTGGATGGCGGCGGCGATTGCCCTGACGCTGTTCACCAGCGCCTACCTGGCGGAGATCTGGCGCGGCTGCGTGGAGGCGATTCCCAATGGTCAGTGGGAAGCTTCGTCGAGCCTGGCGCTGAATCCGCTGGAGCAACTGCGCTACGTGATCCTGCCGCAAGCGCTGCGCATCGCCGTGGCGCCGACCGTGGGTTTCTCGGTGCAAGTGGTCAAGGGCACCGCCGTGACTTCGATCATCGGCTTCACCGAGCTGACCAAGACCGGCGGGATGCTCGCCAACGCCACCTTCGAACCGTTCATGGTCTACGGCCTCGTCGCCTTGGGCTACTTCCTGCTCTGCTACCCCCTGTCCCTCAGTGCGCGCTACCTGGAAAGGAGACTGCATGCCTCTGCTTAGAATTTCCGCCCTGCATAAATACTACGGCGATCACCACGTGCTCAAAGGCATCGACCTGAGCGTCGAGGAAGGCCAGGTAGTGGCGATCATCGGCCGCAGCGGCTCGGGCAAATCCACCCTGCTGCGCACCCTCAACGGCCTGGAGTCGATCAACGACGGCGTGATCGAAGTCGATGGCGAATACCTCGACGCCGCCCGCGCCGATCTGCGCAGCCTGCGGCAGAAAGTCGGGATGGTGTTTCAGCAGTTCAACCTGTTTCCGCACCTGACCGTCGGCGAGAACGTGATGCTCGCGCCGCAGGTGGTGCAGAAAGTGCCCAAGGCCAGGGCGCAAGAACTGGCGCGGCAGATGCTGGAGCGCGTCGGCCTGGGTGAAAAGTTCGATGCGTTCCCGGAACGCCTCTCGGGCGGCCAGCAACAGCGCGTGGCGATTGCCCGGGCGCTGGCAATGTCGCCGAAGGTGTTGCTGTGCGACGAGATCACCTCGGCGCTGGACCCCGAACTGGTCAACGAAGTGCTCAGCGTGGTCCGCCAGCTCGCGAAAGAAGGCATGACGCTGATCATGGTCACCCACGAAATGCGCTTCGCCCGGGAGGTCGGGGACAAGCTGGTGTTCATGCATCAGGGCAAGGTGCACGAGGTGGGGGATCCGAAAGTGCTGTTTGCCGATCCGCAGACGCCGGAGCTGGCGAATTTCATTGGCACTGTCGAAGCGACTGCCTGAGGGCTCTGCGGGGGCCTGACGGACGCATTCGCGAGCAAGCTCGCTCCCACAAAGGAACGCGCACCCCTGTGGGAGCGAGCTTGCTCGCGATTGGCCGCGCCGCGGTCTTGAGACTTTATGCGCTGAATCAAGGGTTTGAACCATGCGCGTTGGCGGCAGCGTTTGATCGTGGCACGATGTCGGGGTTATCGACCGAGACCCCCTGACCATGCCCCAATCCCAAGCCAAGAATCTGTCCCTGATCGCCGCGATCGACCTGGGCTCCAACAGCTTCCATATGGTCGTGGCCAAGGCCCAGAACGGCGAAATCCGTATTCTCGAACGGCTCGGTGAAAAGGTTCAGCTGGCCGCCGGCATCGACGATGAGCGCCAGCTCAACGAAGAATCCATGCAGCGCGGGCTCGACTGCCTCAAGCGCTTTGCCCAACTGATCAACGGCATGCCGCTGGGCGCCGTGCGGATCGTCGGCACCAACGCCCTGCGCGAGGCGCGCAACCGTGGCGAATTCATCCGCCGCGCCGAAGAAATCCTCGGCCATCCGGTGGAAGTCATCTCCGGCCGTGAAGAGGCCCGCCTGATCTACCTCGGCGTGTCCCACACCCTCGCCGACACCCCGGGCAAACGCCTGGTCGCCGACATCGGCGGCGGCAGTACCGAATTCATCATCGGCCAGCGTTTCGAACCGCTGCTGCGCGAAAGCCTGCAAATGGGCTGCGTGAGTTTCACCCAGCGCTATTTCAAGGACGGCAAGATCACCCCGGCCCGCTACGCCCAGGCGTACACGGCGGCGCGGCTGGAAATCATGAGCATCGAACACGCCCTGCACCGCCTGACCTGGGATGAGGCCATCGGCTCCTCGGGCACCATCCGCGCCATCGGCCTGGCGCTGAAGGCCGGCGGTCACGGCACCGGCGAAGTGAATGCCGAAGGTCTGGCATGGCTCAAGCGCCGCCTGTTCAAGCTCGGCGATGTCGACAAGATCGATTTCGAAGGCATCAAGCCGGACCGTCGGGCGATCTTCCCGGCCGGTCTGGCGATTCTCGAAGCGATCTTCGACGCCCTCGAGCTGCAACGCATGGATCACTGCGAAGGCGCGCTGCGTGAAGGCGTGCTGTATGACCTGCTGGGCCGCCATCACCACGAAGACGTGCGCGAACGCACCCTGACCTCGCTGATGGAGCGCTACCACGTCGACCTCGAACAGGCTGCACGGGTCGAGCGCAAAGCCTTGCACGCGTTTGATCAAGTGGCCGTGGACTGGGAGCTGGACGACGGCATCTGGCGCGAACTGCTGGGCTGGGCGGCGAAAGTGCACGAAGTCGGGCTCGACATCGCTCACTATCACTACCACAAGCATGGCGCTTACCTGATCGAGCACTCGGACCTCGCCGGCTTCTCCCGCGAAGACCAGCAAATGCTCGCCCTGCTGGTGCGCGGCCACCGCCGCAACATCCCCAAGGACAAGTTTGCCGAGTTCGGCGAAGAGGGCGACAAGCTGATCCGCCTGTGCGTGTTGCTGCGCTTCGCCATCCTGTTCCACCACATCCGTGGCACCCAGGCGATGCCGCAAGTGGCACTGCATGCCAACGGCAGCAACCTCGACGTGGAATTCCCGGAGAACTGGCTGGATGAAAACCAGCTGACCCAGGCGGATTTCGGGCTTGAGGCGGAGTGGCTGACGCGGGTGGGGATTGTCCTGACCGTGCATTGAGTAACGGGCAGGCACAAAAAAGGCGATCCGGATGGATCGCCTTTTTTATGGCTTTGAAACCTGCGGTCAGCTGCTGACCGGCAAAATCGGGCTGCCCAATCGCTCCAGCAACGTCGCCTGCGCACTGCGCGGGTTCTGGTTGCCGGTCGGCGTGTTGCGGATGTAACGACCATCCGATTGCAGGCTCCAGCTGTGGGTGTTGTCGGTCAGGTACAGCTCCAGCTCTTTCTTGACCCGGGTCAGCAGCTTCTTGCCTTCCACCGGGAAGCAAGTCTCGACGCGCTTGTCGAGGTTGCGCTCCATCCAATCGGCGCTGGACAGGAACATCTGCTCCTCGCCACCGTTGAGGAAGTAGAACACTCGGGTGTGTTCAAGGAAGCGGCCGATGATCGAGCGCACGTGGATGTTGTGCGAAACCCCGGCGATGCCCGGACGCAGGCAGCACATGCCGCGCACCACCAGATCGATGCGCACGCCGGACTGGCTGGCCTTGTACAGCGCGCGGATGATCTTCGGATCGGTCAGCGAGTTGAACTTGGCGATGATGTGCGCCGGCTTGCCGTCGAGCGCGAATTGGGTCTCGCGCAGGATCATGTCGAGCATGCCCTTCTTCAGGGTGAACGGCGCATGCAGCAGCTTCTTCATGCGCAGCGTCTTGCCCATGCCGATCAACTGGCTGAACAGTTTGCCGACGTCTTCGCACAAGGCGTCGTCGGACGTCAGCAGGCTGTAGTCGGTGTACAGACGAGCGTTGCCGGCGTGGTAGTTACCGGTGCCGAGGTGCGCGTAACGCACGATCTCGCCGGCCTCGCGGCGCAGGATCAGCATCATCTTGGCGTGGGTCTTGAAACCGACCACGCCGTAGATCACCACCGCGCCCGCCGCTTGCAGACGGCTGGCCAGTTGCAGGTTGGACTCTTCGTCGAAGCGCGCACGCAGCTCAATGACCGCCGTCACTTCCTTGCCGTTACGCGCGGCGTCCACCAGCGCATCGACGATTTCCGAATTGGCGCCGGAGCGGTACAGGGTCTGGCGCACGGCCAGAACGTGCGGGTCCTTGGCGGCCTGACGCAGCAGGTCGACCACCGGGGTGAACGACTCGAACGGGTGCAGCAGCAGGATGTCCTGCTTGCTGATCACGCTGAAAATGTTCTCGCTGTTTTGCAGCAGTTTCGGAATCTGCGGGGTGAACGGCGTGTATTGCAGCTCCGGATGGCTGTCCAGACCGGTGATGCTGAACAGACGCGTCAGGTTCACCGGGCCGTTGACCTGATACAGCTCGGTCTCGCTCAGGTTGAACTGCTTGAGCAGGTAGTCCGACAGGTGTTTCGGGCAGGTGTCGGCGACTTCCAGGCGTACGGCGTCACCGTAACGACGGGAGAACAGCTCGCCACGCAGGGCGCGGGCGAGGTCTTCGACGTCTTCGGAATCGAGCGCGAGGTCGGCGTTTCGGGTCAGACGGAACTGGTAGCAGCCTTTTACCTTCATGCCCTGGAACAGGTCATCGGCGTGGGCGTGGATCATCGACGACAGGAACACATAGTTGTCGCCAGGGCCGCCGACTTCTTCCGGCACCTTGATGATCCGCGGCAGCAGACGCGGCGCCGGGATGATCGCCAGACCGGAATCGCGGCCGAAGGCGTCGATACCTTCGAGCTCGACGATGAAGTTCAGGCTCTTGTTCACCAGCAACGGGAACGGGTGCGTCGGGTCGAGGCCGATCGGGGTGATGATCGGCGCGATCTCGTCGCGGAAATAGCGGCGCACCCAGGTCTTGAGCTTGGTCGTCCAGTTGCGACGACGGATGAAGCGCACCTGATGCTTTTCCAGCTCCGGCAGCAGGATGTCGTTGAGGATCGCGTACTGGCGGTCTACATGACCGTGCACCAGCTCGCTGATGCGGGCCAGGGCCTGATGCGGTTGCAGGCCGTCGGCGCCGGCCTGTTCACGGGCGAAGGTGATCTGTTTCTTGAGGCCGGCGACGCGGATTTCAAAGAATTCGTCGAGGTTGCTGGAGAAGATCAGCAGGAACTTCAGCCGCTCCAGCAACGGGTAGGACTCGTCCAGCGCCTGTTCCAGCACGCGGATGTTGAACTGCAGTTGCGACAATTCACGGTGGATGTACAGGCTGCTGTCATCCAGGCCGGGAATCGCGATCGCCGGAACCGCCGCGGCGGGCTCGGTTGCCGGCGCGGGTGGCGCAGGCTCCAGTTCCGGCGGGGTTTCGGTAATCTGCTCGACCACGGGTTGAGCTTCTTTTACGGCAACTTCAGTGAGTCCTTCGGTATTCATCGAATGTTCCTGGGAGGGCTATTTCTGCTCTCGTAACAATTGAGCGGCACGGACAGCAAAGTAAGTCAGGATGCCATCAGCGCCGGCACGTTTAAAGGCGGTCAGGGATTCGAGGATCACGCCTTCGCTCAACCAGCCATTCTGGATCGCCGCCATGTGCATGGCGTATTCGCCGCTAACCTGATAGACGAAGGTCGGCACTTTGAAGGCATCTTTTACCCGGAACAAAATGTCCAGGTACGGCATGCCGGGTTTGACCATGACCATGTCCGCGCCTTCAGACAAGTCTGCGCCCACTTCGTGCAGCGCTTCGTCGCTGTTGGCCGGGTCCATCTGGTAGGAAGCCTTGTTCGCCTTGCCCAGGTTCGCGGCCGAACCCACGGCGTCGCGGAACGGGCCGTAATAGGCGCTCGCGTACTTGGCCGAGTAGGCCATGATCCGCACGTTGACGTGACCGGCCAGCTCCAGCGCTTCGCGGATCGCCTGAATGCGGCCGTCCATCATGTCCGACGGGGCAACCACCTGGGCGCCCGCAGCGGCGTGAGACAAGGCCTGTTTGACCAGTGCATCGACGGTGATGTCGTTCTGCACATAGCCTTCTTCATCGAGAATGCCGTCCTGACCGTGGGTGGTGAACGGGTCGAGGGCGACGTCGGTGATCACGCCGAGCTCGGGGAATCGGTCACGCAGGGCACGGGTGGCGCGCTGGGCGATACCTTCGGGATTCCAGGCTTCGGCGGCATCGAGGGATTTGAGTTCAGGTGGCGTGACCGGGAACAGCGCCAGCGCCGGGATCCCCAGTTCGACCCATTTGGCGGCTTCTTCAAGCAGCAGGTCGATGGTCAGGCGCTCGACACCCGGCATCGAGGCCACGGCTTCGCGGCGGTTTTCACCGTCGAGCACGAACACCGGCAGGATCAGGTCATCGACCGTCAACACATTCTCACGCACCAGCCGCCGGGAAAAATCATCACGGCGATTGCGACGCAGGCGGGTGGCAGGGAACAGACGGTTGGCTGGGGTAAAGCTCACGGCAGACTCCTGAGCCCGCGCAAACGGGCGAGCGTGACAGTTATAGATGGCCATTATGACCAACGTATTACAGTTATGTGCACCCCTGCGACAGGTAGTCGCTTTCCATTGTCCGTGTAGGAAATGTTCACGTCGAGACACATTTCGACACTTTCCTGAATGTGTCCGAAGGGTTAGGCTGCGCGTTCATTTCGCCAGCACCCAGACAATGCTCCAACAATTTCTGCATGACTTCGGCTACTTTGCCCTGTTTCTCGGCACGTTTTTCGAAGGCGAAACCATCCTGGTGCTCGCGGGCTTCCTCGCGTTCCGTGAATACATGGACATCAAACTGGTGGTGGTCGTGGCGTTCTTCGGCAGCTATGCCGGCGATCAGCTGTGGTACTTCCTGGGCCGCAAGCACGGGCGCAAATTGCTGGCGCGCAAACCGCGCTGGCAGATGATGGGCGACCGCGCGCTGGAACACATCCGCAAGCACCCGGACATCTGGGTCCTGAGCTTTCGCTTCGTGTACGGCCTGCGCACGGTGATGCCGGTGGCAATCGGCCTGTCGGGCTATCCGCCGGGACGCTATCTGCTGCTCAACGGTATCGGCGCCGCGATCTGGGCCACCGCCCTGGCCGCTGCCGCCTACCACTTCGGCGCCATGCTCGAAGGCATGCTCGGCAGCATCAAGAAGTATGAATTGTGGGTACTGGGCGCGCTGCTGGTGCTTGGCCTGGGCCTGTGGCTGCGCCGCCGGTTCAAGAATGCCCGGCTGGCGAAAAAGGTCTACGAGGAAGAACAGGCCGAGCAACTGGCCAAGGCCGAACGGCACAAAGCCGAAATGGCCAAGACCGCCGACCCTAAGACGCCAGCCGAGTAAGTCGCTGGCGGCAGCAATACAGCCCGATGCCGCTGAGCAGGCTGTAACTGAGCAGGCCGACCCACATTCCCGGGCTGGCCGACCAGAGTCCGACCAGCGGCGCCAGCCACACCAGCGGCAGGTTCGATGCCAGCCGCAGCACTTCCAGCCTCCCCGCCCACGGGCGATTCTCCAGGGCCACGCCCAACACGAACAAACCGAACGCCACCGCGCCCCAGCCGAGCAGCAATGCGCCGGTGGGCAGACTGCGTTCCAGATTCAGCAGATAACTGCCCAGCGCCACATAAACGCCGAACTGCAACCCCACATACCACTGCTGACGACTGTCCAGCGGCACCTCGAATTTGCGGAACTGACTCAGGTCCGGCTTGCTCATCGGATACTTCGCCGCGACATCCGCCGGACGCCAGCCGGTGCGCATGAACCAGATCCGGATCTTGTCCCACGTGCGCTCGGCCCGGCGCGCGTCATCCCATAGCTGCGCGTAGAACTGCAGGTTCGCCCACAACGGATTCCAGCTCGCCAGCGGCGTGGTCACGCCGAAAACCACCGGCTCGTTGTCGTCCTCTTCCTGGAACGAGCCGAACAGACGGTCCCAAATAATGAACACCCCGCCGTAGTTGCGATCCATGTAGAGAGCGTTCTGTGCATGGTGGGCCCGATGATTGGACGGCGTGACGAAGCACCATTCGAACCAGCCAAGCTTGGGAATGTGCCGGGTGTGGACCCAGAACTGATACAGCAGATTCAGCGCCGCGACACTGACGAACACCAGCAGCGGCACCCCGAGCACGGCCATCGGCAGGTAGAAAATCCAGCCCAGCAGAAACCCGGTGCTGGTCTGGCGCAAGGCCGTGGAAAGGTTGTAGTCCTCGCTCTGGTGATGCACCGAATGCGCGGCCCAGAGGATGTTGCGTTCATGGCCCATGCGATGCAGCCAGTAATAGCAGAAGTCATAGAGGACAAAGGCAAACACCCAGACCCAGACACTGTCCGCCGGCAACCTGACCAGCGCCAGATGCTCCAGGGCAAACGCATAGGTCACCAGGCCCACACCCTTGGTCAACAGGCCGGTGGTGGTCGACAACACCCCGGTGCTGATGCTGTTCACCGCATCGGCCAGGCGATAGTTGCTCACCCCGCGCCAGCGGTCGGCGATGAGCTCCGCCGCCATCAATACGAAGAAAAAAGGCACCGCATACAAAATGAAGTTCATGACGCGCCCTGATCGAGATCCGTGTGGACAGATCCTAGGTGTAGCCGCGGCTAGACCCTATGGCAACGAACGACAAATTAGTGGACATTTAACGCCATGAATCTGGAGAGAAACCCATGAGCAAAAAAGTTGCAGTGATCCTGTCCGGTTGCGGCGTGTACGACGGCGCCGAGATCCACGAGAGCGTCATCACCCTGCTGCGCCTCGACCAGCGCGGCGCCCAGGTGCAGTGCTTCGCCCCGAACATCGCGCAATTGCATGTGATCAACCACCTGACCGGCGAAGAAATGCCCGAATCGCGCAACGTGCTGGTGGAATCGGCACGCATCGCCCGGGGCAACGTCAAGGATCTGCGTGAGGCCGATGTCGAGGACTTCGATGCGCTGATCGTGCCCGGCGGTTTTGGTGCGGCGAAGAACCTGTCGAACTTCGCCATCGAAGGCGCCGGCTGCACCGTGCAGCCGCAAGTGCTGGCGCTGGCCGAAGCCTTTGCCGAAGCGGGCAAGCCTGTTGGCCTGATCTGCATTTCGCCGGCGCTGGCCGCGAAGATCTACGGCCCGGGCGTGACCTGCACCATCGGCAACGACGCCGACACGGCCGCCGCCATGAACAAGATGGGCGCCACCCACGAAGACTGCGCGGTGACCGACATCATCGAAGACAAGGCGCGCAAACTGGTGACCACCCCGGCGTACATGCTGGCGCAGACGATCAGTGAGGCGGCTTCAGGGATCAACAAGCTGGTGGATCGGGTGTTGGAACTGACTCACGAAAACGACGCCTGACCGGAGACCGTGATCGTTCCCACGCTCTGCGTGGGAATGCCTCTCGGGACGCTCCGCGTCCCAGCCTCACCGCGGATACAGATCAGACGCGGAGCGTCCAAGGCTGCATTCCCACGCAGAGCGTGGGAACGATCAAGCGCTGCGGGTGACGATCAAACCTGGCGCGCCAGCCGCGTCAGGATCCGGTCCAGCGCATTGGCGAACGCCTGCTTCTCGCGGTCGCCAAACGCCGCCGGACCACCGCTGACCTGGCCCTGTTCACGCAGGTCGGTGAACAGGTTGCGTGTAGCCAGCCGTTCACCCATGTTCTGCGCGTCGAACTCCTTGCCTCGCGGGTCCAGCGCCGCCACACCCTTCTTCACCAGCCGGTCGGCCAGCGGGATGTCGCTGCAGATCACCAGTTCGCCCGGCACCGCGTGTTCCACCAGGTAATCATCCGCCGCATCCGGGCCGCTCGGCACCACGATCAGCTTGACGATCGCCAGCGCCGGTTTGCTCTGCGGCTGCCCCGCCACCATCACCACTTCGAAGCGGCGCTTGAGGGCGAACTTGACCACCAGCTCCTTGGCCATCTTCGGGCAGGCGTCGGCATCGATCCATACGCGCATCATCTCAAGCCGCCACTCGGCGCTTTTCAGCCACCCAACTGCGACCGTACAGCACGATAATCGCCGCAATCGCCACGGCCTGCGCCGTCAGCGAGTACGCATCGGCGTGAATCCCCAGCCAGTCGAAATCGAAGAACGCCACCGGCCGGGTGCCGAAGATCCCGGCTTCCTGCAACGCCTTCACGCCGTGGCCGGCGAACACCACCGACAACGCGCACAGCAGCGCTGCGTTGATGCTGAAGAACAGCGTCAGCGGCAGTTTCGCCGAGCCACGCAGGATCACCCACGCCAGACCGAACAGCAGCACCAGCGCCGTCGCACCGCCGGCAAGTACCGCGTTGTGCCCGGCGGGACCGGCCTGCAGCCACAGGGTCTCGTAGAACAGGATCACTTCGAACAGCTCGCGGTACACCGAGAAGAACGCCAGGATCGCGAAACCGAAACGCCCGCCTCCACCCACCAGGCTCTGCTTGATGTAATCCTGCCAGGCCGCCGCGTGCCGACGGTCGTGCATCCACACCCCAAGCCACAACACCATGACGCTGGCGAACAGCGCCGTGGCGCCTTCCAACAGTTCACGCTGGGAGCCGCTGACATCGATCACATACGCCGCCAGCGCCCAGGTGCCGAGGCCGGCGAGCAGCGCCAGCCCCCAGCCGACGTTGACGCTGCGCACCGCCGATTGCTGGCCGGTGTTGCGCAGGAACGCGAGGATCGCCGCCAGCACCAGAATCGCTTCCAGACCTTCGCGCAACAGAATCAGCAAACCGGAGATGTAGCTCAGCGACCAGCTCAGACCATCGCTTCCCAACAGGCCGGCGGATTCCTTGAGTTTGGCCTTGGCCGCGTCCAGACGCTGCTCGGCCTGCTCCACCGGCAAACCATCCTGCAGCGATTGCCGATAAGCCATCAGGGATTTTTCGGTGTCCTTGCGCACGTTGGCGTCGACGTTGTCCAGCGAGCTTTCGACCAGTTCGAAGCCTTCCAGATACGCCGCCACCGACAGGTCATAGGCTTGATCGTGTTCACCGGCGCGGTATGCCGCCAGGCTCTTGTCCAAAGTTGCGGCAGTGTAGTCGAGCAACTGCGCCGGGCCGCGTTTGACCTGCGGCGGCTGCGCCCGTTGTACACGGAAGATCGCGGCGGCTTCAGCGCCTTCGGCGGCCTGCACTTCGGCCGGGGTCTGGCGGGCCAGATCGGCAATGTTGTAGGTCTTGTCGGATTTGGCCGTGGCCGGATCGGCGCTGAACTGCGCGATGTAGGTCGCCAGATCCCAACGCTGACGATCATCCAACTGATCGGCGAAGGCTGGCATGTCAGTGCCTTCGACGCCTTGGCCGAGAGTGCTGTAGATCGCGTACAGGCTCAGGTGATCCATCCGCGCAGCGTCGCGCAGATTGGCCGGCGCCGGCGTCATGCCGAGACCCGCCGGGCCGTCGCCGGCACCGGTGTCGCCGTGGCACACCGAGCAGTTTTGCGCGTACAGCGGCGCACCACGGGTCGGGTCAGGCGTGATGATCGGGGCCTGGCTGACTTCATAGGCCACCGCCAGTTTCGCGCCCAGTTGCCGGGCCTGACGGGCCACGTCCGCGCCGTCCTGTTTCGCCGTGATCGCGGCGTGCAAGGCGGTGACGCCCTGCTCCAGCGCCGCTTTCTCAAGCTTGGCCGGCAGGCCGGCGATCAGCCCTTGCAGCACCTGGGTGAATTCCAGCTGCTCGCGGTATTCGCCGTCATCAATGACTTTGCCTGCCGCTACCGTTGGCGGGTAATCGGCGCTGATGTAATCGAGCAGGTGCAGCGCTTGCGGCGCGCCTTCCACGGTGTCGGCCAGCAGATTGAAGCTGCTCAGGGCGCACAACGGGAACACCAGCCAGGCCAGAAATCGGGACGCGGCAGTCATGAATGAGTCTCAAATGGAAATGCGAAGTTACATATTGTTCACGTCGAGCGCGTTTCCCTCAAGCTTTCTTGGCGGCCCGACGGGTTTTAGCGCAAGGGTGCACTCGTCTTGCGGTAGTGCTCGACCATGAATTCGACGAACACCTGTACCTTTAGCGCCACATGCCGGGCGTGGGGATAGAGCGCGTAGTAATGCCGCTGGCCGAGGCTGTAGTTGGGCAGGATCTGCACCAGCCGGCCATGCAACAGATCGTCCTGCACCGTGGCCCGGGTGAACGCGGCAATCCCGACACCGGCCAGTGCCGCCGCATGCAGCGAGCTGATCGAATCAACCTTGAACCGCCCCTGAGCGCGCACCGCTGTCGCCAGCCCGCGCGCATCGATCAGCGACCAGTCGCCACCGCCAGCGAACGCGAGCAATTGATGGTCGGCCAGTTCACTGACCTGGCGCACCAAACCGTGTCGCGCGACGTAGGTTGGCGATGCCACCAGCACCAGCTCGGACACCGTCAGCAGACGCGCCACCAGGGATGAATCCGCCAGCGGCCCGCAGATACGCAGCGCGACGTCGAAGCCTTCGGCGATCAGGTCGACAAAACGGTCATCGCAGGACAGATCGACCTCAACCTCGGGATAGCGTTGCTGAAACGCCGGCAGCCAGCTCGCCAGTTCCAGCGTGCCGATCACCACCGGCGCGCTGATGCGCAACAGTCCACTGGGGGTTTCACGGGCCTGCCCGACCGCCAGCGCGGCCTGATCCAGGCGATCGAGAATGTCCACGCACGCTGCGTAATACTGCTGCCCCGCCGTGGTCAGGCTGAAGCGCCGGGTGTTGCGGTTGATCAGGCGCGTACCGAGCTCCGCCTCCAGTTGCTGGAGCTGGCGGGAGATCGTCGAATGCGTGGTGTCGAGCCGCTCGGCGGCGGCAGTGAAACCGCGACACTCGACGATGCAACGGAACGCGCGCATGGCCAACAGCTGATTCATCGAAGCCCTCAGTCGAGTGGCAGGCGAACGATCTGCTGCGTGGTCATGACGTCACCGAAGGTGTCTTCGATTTCGGCCAGCGCCGCGCGGTGCAGGCTGTCCTTGTCGACGGTGTCGCCGTTGACGCGGGTGATCGCCCGGGTCGCCGAAGCATCGGATGCTACCACGACCTGATAGCCCAACGGCGCAGCGTCCCGGGCGCCGCCGGCAACGCAGGCGTGGGTCATCAGCCCGGCGAAAATCACGGTCTTGATGCCGGCCTGCTTGAGCTGCCGATCAAGGTCGGTGCTGGCGAACACGCTGACCGTAGACTTTTGCAGCACATGATCCTGCGCCCTTGGCTGCATCAGCGGATGAAACTTCACGGCCTCGCCACCCTGCGCAAACACCGGCGAGCCAGCGGGCGCGACATGCTGGACCTGGAACACCGGCATCTTCGCCTGATCGGCAAAGCGGATCAGCTCACGGGCCTTGTTCATGGCCGCGATGCCGTCGGGAATCGGCAGACGCCCGCTGAAGTACTCGTTCTGGAAATCGATCACCACCAGCGCGGTAGTTTTCGGATCAAGGCGCTCGATCGGCGCCGCGCCGGATATTGCACGAATGGTTGGATGAGCATCCGGTGCAGTACTGGCCATCGCACTGCTGACCGCAGCGAGACCAAGACTGGCGAACAGGATTCTGAAAACTGAGCTGCAGCGATACGTTTGCGAGAGAGTCATGGCGCGGTTCCTGTAGAGAGGCGTGTAAGTCGGGCCAAGTCTAGGAATCCGCAAACGGCCTGACCACGGCAGTATTGGCACATGATCTGTGCAACTTTTGCACAGACCATGTGAAAAAATCTGCCCGGCAATTAGCCATCATCTCCCACTATAATGCGCCACTTCAGCCGCCCTTCTGTTCAAGGAAGAACCCCTCGCCATGCGCCATTGCCTGCTGTTTTCCCTGTTGTTCAGCATCGTCTTGCAGTTGAGCGGTTGCGGGGCCTACCGCAATTACGATCTGGAACTGCAACAGACCACCGATCAGTTGAAAGCGGGCGACACCAACGGTGCGCTGGCCCTGATCGAGGCGCATAACCCGGATGAAGAAAAAGACCTGCTGTATTACTTCGAGAAAGGCGCGGTACTCAGCGCTGCCGGGGAGTTGCCGCAAAGTCAGGTCGCCTGGCGCAGCGCCGAACAGATGGTGATCCAGCGTCAGGACACCATAGAAACCACCGGCGACAAGTTGCTGTCCGCCCTGGGCAATCAATGGGGCAGCATCATCAACGACAAGATTCGTCGCTACGATGGTTACGACTATGAAAAGGTCATGCTGACCACGCAGATGGCCCTGAACCAGTTGGCCGTGAATGATTTCGACGGTGCCCGTGCGGACATCAAGAAAACCCACGAGCGCGAAACCCTGATCGCCCGGCAACGAGAACTGGAATACGAGCGCATTGAAAATGCCGCCAAGGCCCAGGGCGCGCGCGTTCATTACAAGGATCTGCAAGGTTACCCGGTGGTCATGCTGGACTCGCCGGCGGTCATCGCTCTGAAGAACGGCTATCAAAGTGCGTTCAGCCACTATCTGGCCGGCTTCACTTATGAAGCCCTGGGTGAAAAGGATCTGGCCGCACCCGGTTACCGTCAGGCCATAGAACTGCGTCCTGACATGCCGTTCTTCCAACAGGCATTGCATGACCTCGACAGCCCCGGGCTCAAGGCGGGCGAAAGCGATGTGCTGATCATCGTGCAAAGCGGGCTGGCGCCGGCTCGCAGTTCGGTGCGAGTGCCGTATCCGGTGAAGCTTGAGGACGGTCAGGTGATCGTGGCCAATGTGTCGTTTCCGGTGATGGTGCCCGACACGTCCACCCCACCCTTCAATCAGATCAGCCTCGACGGTCGTCCAAAGAAGCTGATCACGGTCAACAACATTACCGACATGTCCTTGCGCACTCTGCGTGACGACATGCCCGGGATCATCCAGCGCACCACGTATCGCGCGTTCCTGGCGGCAGACGTCCAGGGCACCGACAATCGGCGCAACCCGGCCAAGGCGTCCTATGTGACCCATTACGATGGATTCGAGCACGCAGACACCCGCACCTGGCGCACCCTGCCCAACCTCACCCAGGTAGTGCGCCTGCGGCTGAAGAAAGGCGAGCACATGATCAATCTGCCTACCGCACCCGGTGTCGCACCGCTGAAAATCCGCATCGATCAGGATCGTCAGATCATCGGCCTGCGCGCCCTGGGCGACAGAATCTATGCCAACGGCAGCGCTTTCCAGGCCTCCACATCGCCGGAAAGCCGCGTGGTATCCGGCCTGAAATAAGTAATGGCACCTAACTAACCGGTGCAATTAAAAAGCTATTACATAGCCAGCACCGCCCGCTTATAATGCCGCGCCCGCGCTATCGCGATGCGGCATTAAAGCTCCTCTTGTTATGAGGAATTGGCAGGAGGCCAGCGCCACTGCCGATCGGTCCCAGCAGCCCGACCCGCACCCGAGGCTGTCGCTACTCATGGAAGAAGTACCCCATGGCATTCCGCGCTCCCACTCTGATCGCGCTCAGCGCTGTCACCCTGCTGTCCGGCTGTTCGGCGTTTCGCAACTACGACTCCGAACTGGCCCAGACCAACCAGCAACTGGCCACCGGCAACGTCGACGCCGCCCTGACCCTGCTGGAAAAAAACAACACCGGCCCGGACAAGGACCTGCTCTATTACTTCGAGAAGGGTGAGCTGCTGCGCGCCAAGGGCGATCTGTCCGGCAGCCAGAATGCCTGGACCAGCGCCGACCAGGTGGTGGGCAAGTGGGAAGACTCGGTCAAGCTCGACACTGACAAGTACCTGGCCCAGTTCGGCAGTTTCCTGGTCAACGACAAGGTCCGCCGCTACGAAGGCTACGACTACGAAAAAGTCATGCTGACCACGCAGATGGCCCTGAACCTGCTGGCGGTCAACGATTTCGACGGCGCCCGCACCGCGATCAAGAAGACTCACGAACGTGAAGCGGTGATCGCCGACCTGCGCGACAAGGAATACCTCAAGAGCGAAGAGGAAGCCGAGAAAGAAGGCATCAAGACCGAATACAAGGACTTGCAGGGCTACCCGGTCGCCAGCCTCGACGCCCCGGAAGTTGTCGGCCTGAAAAACAGCTACCAGAGTGCGTTCAGCCATTACCTGGCCGGTTTCGTCTATGAAGCCCTGGGCGAGAAAGACCTCGCTGCGCCGGGCTATCGCAAAGCTGCCGAGCTGCGCCCGAACACTCCCCTGCTGGAGCAAGCGCTGGTCAATCTCGACAAGCCGGTCAAGAGCGACGACAGCGACATCCTGATCGTGGTGCAAAGCGGTCTGGCGCCGGCCCGCGATTCGATCCGCGTGCCACTGCCGCTGCCGATCTCCAACAACGTAGTAATCACTCCGCTGTCGTTCCCGATCATCAAGCCTGACACCTCCACCGCGCCATTCGCGCAGATCGGTGTCGATGGCCAACAGGTCGACCTGACCGCACTGAACAGCACCACCGCCATGTCCCGCCGCGCCCTGCGCGATGACATGCCGGGGATCATCCTGCGCACCACCGTGCGTGCGATCACCAAAGGTGTGGCGCAGAAGAAGATCAACGAAACCAACCCGCTGGCGGGCCTGGCGGTCGGTATTTCTTCAGCTGTGCTCGAAGGTGCCGATACCCGTACGTGGCGTACCCTGCCGGACACCACACAAGTGGTACGTCTGCGCTTGAAGAAAGGCGAGCACCAAGTCACTCTGCCGAGCGCGGTCGGTGGTTCTCAGGTCAAGGTCACCGTCGATCAGCGTTATCAGGTGATCACCCTGCGCGCCGTCGGTAATCAGGTGTTCGCCGCAGGCCTCGCCGCCCACGTGACCCCGAGCGCTGGCGCCACCGCCGTGGCCAGCCTCAAACAACCTTAAGAACGGAGTCTTTGCATGCGCTTCAAACTCATCGCCGTCGCCGCCCTCGCCCTTTTGGCGAGCGGTTGCGCCACCCCGCCACCACCGGAGCCGGGCAGCGCCGCGAGCAAGGTCGTGGCCATGGGCCCGCAGAAACACATCGTGGTCGGCGCGATGCGCGTGGCCCGTGAAAACGGCTTCATGACCGTCAACGTGCAGTTGAGCAACACCCTCAACAGCAACAAGACGTTCTACTACCGTTTCGCCTGGCTCGGGCCGGAAGGTTTCCCGGTCGCCGAAGAAGAAGTCTGGAAGAGCCAGATGATGTACGGCGCCCAGACCAGCTTCATCCAGGGCATCGCCCCGACGCCGAAAGCCGTGGATTTCCGTCTGGAACTCAAGACGCCTTAAGCCCGACACCCTATTCCCGATTCAGAGAGCATTCCCATGTTTGCACGCTTTTCCTTCATCGCCGTCCTCGCCCTGCTGGCCTCCGGTTGCGCCAACACTTCGCCGACCCTGGGCAGCAAGAACATCAGCTACGGCGACACCAAGGCCGTTGAAACCGTGACCAACGAGTTCGGTTCGACCGACCTGCAGATGATCGCCGAGTCGATGACCCGTTCCCTGGCCCAGTCCGGCATTCTGCAGGGTCGCCCTGTGGTGCAGGTCTACGACGTGAAGAACAAGACCAGCGAATACATCGACACCCGCGAAATCACCACCAGCATCAAGACCCAGCTGATGAAGTCCGGCACCGCCCGTTTCGCCAGCGACAACACCGCGATGCAGAGCCAGGTCGACCAGCTCAAGCTGCAAAACCAGAGCGGCCTGTACAAGAAGAGCACCGTGGCCAAGACTGGCAACATGATCGCCGCCAAATACCGTCTTGAAGGTTCGATCAGCTCGATCGTCAAGCGCAGCAGCGACTACAAGGACGTCTTCTACAAATTCAGCCTGCAACTGATCGACGTTGAAAGCGGTCTGGCCGAGTGGATGGACGAGAAAGAGATCCGCAAAACCACGGAGCGTTAATCGATGCGCGCATGGATTGGCATGATGGCCCTGGCTTGCGCGTTCAGCGTGCAAGCGGCCCCGAAAGTCGCGGTGACGGATCTGGCGTACCAGGAACGTGTGGAGCAATACATCCACATCGTTTCGTCGAAGAACAACTACCGCGAGGGCTACTACAGCTCCAGCGGCTCTTCGAGCTACGACGAATTCGAAGCCAACACCAGCTACATCGAGCAGGCCGAGCTGCGTAAATTCACCGGCGACATCAAAGGTGAAATCCTGCGTACCGGCATGTTCCAGTTGATTCAGGGCACGCCGTACACGGCGTCGTCCAAGGGTGACATCTACGATGTGATCAAGCGGATCAAGGCCGGCAACTTCAAGGGTGCCGACTACGTGCTGTTCGGCACCGTGTCGGACATCGACTTCACCCAGGACATGAACGAGCTGGCGCACACCGACAGCTATTCGGCAGTACTGGGCCTGACGCTGGTGGCCGATTTCAGCCTGATCAACACCAAGACCTACGAAATCACCTCGGCCTTCACGGCGATGGGTGAGGCGCAGGACACCAAACTGGTGAACCACCGCGACATCAAGATCTCACTTAACCGCCCACGGGTGGTGCGTGACGTGTCGAAGGCGCTGGGCGAAGACGTGGCCGGACAACTGAGCATGCAGCTCGGCGGTGGCGGTTACGAGCAGCCGCGCGAACCGCAGCAGCGCAACAATCTGCCGCGGGATACAGCGCCAGTGATTCTTCACTGACCGACTGCCGAAAACGAAAAAGGCGACCTTCTCAGGTCGCCTTTTTTTGTGGCTGCATGCTTTATGCGGCCGCTTTGCGCAACGTCGCCATGAACGCCGCCGCGCCAATGAACAGCCCGGCAAACGTGCGGTTCATGCGTTTCTGCTGGGTCGGTGTACGCAACAAGCGCAGCACCTTCGACGCCAGACCGGTGTAGCCGGCCATGACGATCAGGTCGACCGCGATCATGGTCACGCCGATTACCACGTACTGGATCAGCAGCGGCGCATGCGGATTGATGAACTGCGGCAGCACCGCCAGCATGAACACCAGCGCCTTGGGGTTGCTGATGTTCACCAGAAAACCACGAAACACCAGGGCCAGCGGCTTGCCGATCGGTCGAACGGCCGCGTCGTCACTCATGTCCATCGGCAGTGCGCGCCATTGTTTGATCGCGAGATAAACCAGGTAGGCGACACCGAACCATTTGATCGCATGGAACGCAGTGGCCGAAGCGGTGAGGATCGCACCGACACCGGCGCCGACAATGGCAATCTGCACAGCCAGGCCGATCTGCAGGCCCAGGGCATTCCAGTAGCCGCGCCAGAAACCGTATTGCAGGCCGCTGGACATCGACGCAATGGCGCCGGCACCCGGAGAAAGACTGATCACCCAGCAGGCGGCAAAAAACGCCAGCCATGTTTGAAGCTCCATCGCACACCTCGACTTCGGACTCGTGACAATCCTCAAAGCTAATGCGGATTTGGCTGGCTGACTACCGATTTTTTGCAGGATGTTGCGACCGCCGACCAACGTGGCCGGCGCCCGATCACTTTTCGAAACCGCTGGAAGGGAAGATATCCGTGCCGCGCCAGCGGCGCACCGAACGCTGGAAGAACAGGCTGTTGGGCACTTGCACCATGGCGCTGCCGGTGCCGAGTTCTTCAGCCTCGATCAACGTGGTGTAGAGCAGATTGATCGCCACCACCCGGCCTTTGACGCCGGGTTTGTCGGTGGTGTCGACCAGTTCGACCACGTCGCCAAGACGGAACGGTCCGACGGTGAAGATCAAGATTGCGCAGAGCAGGTTCGACAGCACGCTCCACATGGCGAAGAACGCCACCGCCGCCACCGCGACGAAGCCCGACAACGCAGTCCAGAGCACCGTGGCCGAGACCCCAAGGCGTTCCAGCACAAAGATCAGCGCACTGCCCATGATCAGCCAACGCAGACCACCGCGCAGCGGCATCAGCAGCTGCGGCGGAAACGGATACTTCTCGCCCAGGCGGGTCAGGAATCGGGCGACGACGCGCTGGGCGAAGTAACCGGCCAGCAGGATCAGCAGAATCTGCACGCCGAGCCAGATCGGCTCGACCCACATCGCTGGCAATGGAAGTTTGAAGGCGTCCATCAGGACAACGCCTCCAGCTCCGCCTGCATGCTTTCCAGCGTTTCCAGGGCTTCCATCCACGCTTCTTCAAGTTCGCCTTCGCGGACTTTCAGCTTGGCCTGTTCGGCCAGCAGGTCACGCAATTCGTTTTTGCGTGCCGGCTCGTAGATGTCGCTGTCGCCAAGGCTGGCATCGACCTTCGCCAGTTTCTCGTGCAGCTTGCCGAGCTCGGCTTCGAGCTTGTCAGCCTCGCGCTTGTGCGGCGCCAGTTGCTGACGCAACGCAGCGGCAGCCTGACGCTGGGCCTTCTTGTCGGTCTTGTCCGGATTGACCGGCGTGTTGCTGACCGGGGCGTTGCGCTGACGGTACTCGACCAGCCAACGGGCGTAGTCTTCGAGGTCGCCATCGAACTCTTCGACCTTGCCGTCCGCGACCAGGAAGAAGTTGTCAGTGGTGCTCTTGAGCAGGTGCCGATCGTGGGAAACCACCAGCACCGCGCCGCTGAATTCCTGCAACGCCATGGTCAGCGCTAGGCGCATTTCCAGATCGAGGTGGTTGGTCGGTTCGTCGAGGAGCAGCAGGTTCGGCCGTTCCCAGGCGATCAACGCCAGGGCCAGACGGGCCTTTTCGCCGCCGGAGAAATTCAGCACCGGTTCGTCGATCCGTGCGCCACGGAAGTCGAAACCACCGAGGAAATCGCGCAGGGTCTGCTCGCGCTCGGTCGGTGCCAGACGCTGCAAGTGCAGCAACGGGCTGGCCTTGGAATCCAGCGAGTCGAGCTGATGTTGAGCGAAGTAGCCGACCACGGTGTTCTCACCGCGAGTCAGGCGCCCGGCCAGCGGCTCGAGTTCACCGGCAAGGTTTTTGATCAGGGTCGATTTACCCGCGCCATTCGGGCCGAGCAAGCCGATCCGCGCGCCGGGGGTCAGTTGCAGCTTGACCTTCTCCAGCACGGTTTTCTCGCCATAACCCAGGCGCGCGTCGGACAGGTCGATCAGCGGGCTGGAGATCTTGGTCGACTCGCGGAACACGAAGTCGAACGGCGAATCGACGTGGGCCGCCGACAGTTCCTCCATGCGCTCCAGCGCCTTGATCCGGCTCTGGGCCTGACGGGCCTTGGTGGCCTGGGCCTTGAACCGGGCGATGTAGCTTTCCATGTGCGCACGCTGCGCCTGCTGCTTCTCGTAGGCCTGTTGCTGCTGGGCCAGACGTTCGGCACGGGCGCGTTCGAACGCGGTATAGCCGCCACGGTAGAGCGTCAGCTTGCGCTGATCGACGTGAGCCACGTGATCGACCACTTCATCGAGGAAATCCCGGTCGTGGGAAATCAGCAGCAAGGTGCCGGGGTAACTTTTCAGCCACTCTTCGAGCCAGATGATGGCGTCGAGATCCAGGTGGTTGGTCGGTTCGTCGAGCAGCAGCAGGTCTGATGGGCACATCAAAGCCTGCGCAAGGTTCAGACGCATCCGCCAGCCACCGGAGAAATCTCCTACCTGACGATCCATCTGCTCGTTGGTGAAACCGAGGCCAGCCAGCAATTTGCGCGCCCGCGCATCGGCGGTGTAGCCGTCGGCACTGTCGAGTTCGGCGTGCAGGCGGGCCAGCGCGGTGCCGTCGTGGGCCTCTTCGGCCGCTGCGAGCTCACGCTGCACTTCGCGCAGGCGCAGGTCACCGTCGAGCACATAGTCGACCGCCAGGCGCTCGAGCGTGTCGACCTCCTGGCGCATGTGGGCGATACGCCAGTCGGCCGGCAGCAGACAGTCGCCCGAGTCCGGGTGCAGCTCACCGCGGAGCAAGGCGAACAGGCTGGATTTGCCGGCGCCGTTGGCACCGATGAGGCCGGCTTTGTGGCCGGCGTGCAGGGTCAGCTCGGCGTCTTCTAGCAGACGTTGCGGGCCACGCTGTAAAGTCAGGTTCTGAAGTCGGATCATAATGGCGGCGGAGTCTACCAGCTTCCCCCGCAACTGGCGCGAGTAGCACGATGTCCTCTGACCTGTGGAGCTTTGCCCTTGCCGTCTACGCCCGTCCCGGCGTGGAGGATGCCTGCCTGCGCCTGCAATCGGCGGGGGCCAACGTGTGCCTGATGCTGTGCGGTTTATGGCTGGAACAACGCGATGCGACCTGTGAAGAGGCGCGTGCGCGACAGCTTCTGGAACTGACAGAGCCCTGGGACCGGGAAGTGGTGCAGCCGTTACGCGCATTGCGCATGCAGTGGAAAACCCTGGCCGACACCGATCCGGTACTCAAGGGGATGCGCGAGCAGATCAAGGGATTGGAGCTGGAGGCGGAGCGTGCGCTGCTGTCACGACTGGAAGGCGCCGCGCAAGGCTGGAAACGTAATTCGAAGGAGTCGAGTGACTGGCTGGAAGTGCTGGCCGGCCCTGCGGCCAACCTGAACCGCGACGCGCTGCAAGTGCTGCGCGTCGCGGCGACCGGCGCTTAGGAAGCGCTGGACGGGTTGCTGGCGACGCTCGATACCGGCGCCGACGATGGCGTGGTTGCGGTGGTCGAGGTAGTGGCGGCGGATGCCGGTGCTGCGGTCGGAGCCGGAGTTGCCGGCGCTGCAGGTTTGGCAGCAGGCGCAGTGGCAGGTTTTGCTGCAGCTGGTTTTGCTGCTGGCTTGGCGGCAGCCGGCTTGGCAGCGGCAGGTTTTTTCACTGCTGGTTTTGCAGCAGGTTTCGCTGCTGGCTTGGCGGCCGGTTTGGCAGCGGCCGCTGGCTTGGCGGCGGTCGCTGCAGGCTTCGCTGCGGCAGCCGGTTTGGCCGCAGGTTTTGCAGCAGGCTTGGCCGCAGCTTTTACCGCAGGCTTGGCCGCTGGTTTCGCCGTCGCTTTGGCTGCAGGTTTGGCAGCAACCGGTTTGGCAGCGGTTTTCGCCGCAGGCTTGGCAGCAGCAGTTTTGGCGGCCGGTTTAGCGGCGGCTTTAACGGCTGGTTTTGCAGCAGGCTTGGTGGCTGGCTTGGCAGCTGGTTTTGCAGCTGGTTTTGCAGCGGCAGTTCTTGCCGGAGCCGCTTTCGCAGCAGCGGTTTTCGCCGCAGGTTTGGCGGCTGGTTTTGCAGCAGCCGGCTTGGCGGCAGCCGGTTTGGCCGCTGTGGTTTTAGCCGCAGGTTTGGCAGCGCTGGCGGCTGCGGGTTTCTTCGCGGCTGGTTTTGCAGCGGCTTTCACTGGCGCTTTGGCAGGCGATTTGGCCGGTGCTTTTGCAGCAGGTTTGGCGGCCGCTTTTTTCGCAGGCGCCGCTGCAGGTTTAGCCGAACGCAGGGACAACGCCTTGCCGACAGCCTCTTGAACACGACCGACACCCTGGGCCAGTTTCAGGCTTTCCTGGGCATCGCGCTTGAGTTGCAGAATGTAGCTGCGGGTATCGGACTGACGATCCTTCAGCGCATCGAGCAGGTCTTCGAGTTCCTTCACGGCAGCCTTGGCCTTGGTCTGCGCCTTGGCTTTACCGGCTGCTGCTGCGTCCTGCAATTTGGTGCGGGATTTGTGCAGTTTTTCTTGTGCCTTGCCGCGTTGCTTTTCCAGTTTGGCGAGCAGTTTTTCAGCATCAGCCAAGGCTTGGGAGCAAGCGTTTTCCAGATGCTCGAGCAGGCTGCCCGAGAGTTGTTGGAGTAAATGCAACGGAGTGTTTACAGGCTTCTTGGTGGCCGACATGGTTTACCTCCTGGCTGACGTGAGTGCGGCTCATACTAGACCTCTGCTGCTACCGCCGCTAGGGCATGTTGACAGTATCGAAAGCACTCGGTTGCAGGCTTGCGAAAAACTTCTGCGCATTGGCAAAAGCAGTTCACCGTTGCAGACGTTCGCGCTGGCATAATCCACCGCAATTCAGGACGGAGAGTGCTCATGTCGCGCTACCTTTTTTTATCCCTCTGCATGATTTTTTCCGTGGCTCAGGCCGACGAAAAAACCACCGCGAACGATGCCCACGATCTGGCTTACAGCCTCGGCGCCAGCCTCGGTGAACGGCTGCGTCAGGAAGTGCCGCAGCTCCAGATCCAGGCGTTGATCGAAGGTCTGCAACAGGCCTATCAAGGCAAGCCGCTGGCATTGAGCGAAGCACGCATCGAGCAGATCCTCGCCGATCACGAATCGCAGACAGCCGAGCAGGCAGCCATGCCTTCGACTGAAGCGGCGATGGAAAACGAGCGACGTTTTCTCACCGCCGAGAAAGCCAAACCGGGTGTGAAGGAGCTGGCCGACGGCATCCTGCTGACCGAGCTGGCGCCGGGGAACGGCACGAAGGCCGGCCCGGATGGAAAAGTGCAGGTGCTGTATATCGGCCGACTGCCGGATGGCACCGTGTTCGATCAGAACAGCCAGCCGCAGTGGTTCAATCTCGACAGCGTGATCGCCGGCTGGCGCACCGCGTTGCAGAACATGCCGGTCGGCGCGAAGTGGCGTCTAGTGATTCCATCGGATCAAGCGTACGGCGCCGACGGTGCCGGCGACTTGATCGCGCCGTTCACACCGCTGGTGTTCGAAGTGGAATTGCGCGGCGCGACCAGTTGATCGCCCAATAAAAAACGGTGCGCCTGGGGCGCACCGTTTCTGGTTCTTGCGAGGTTCGATTCAGGCCTGAACCGAATCCTCTTCCTTGTGTGCGGTGTGCAGCACTTCGATCAGGCAGTCTTCCAGTTCGAAGCGCTCGTGGAGCAGGCCGCCCAGCTCCTTGAATTTCTCCGCAACGCATTTGCCTTCATCGCAAAGGTCGTTGAACGCGAGCAGCTTTTCAGTGATGACATCGATCCGCGGATAGATCGTCTCGGCCAGTTCCAGGCCGCGCTTGTCGTTGAAGGCCTTGGCCTCGCCCGTCAGCTGTTCGTAGATCTCGAAGTGCCCGGCCGAGACGTAATCGACCAGCACGCCGCAGAATTCCTGCAAGGGCTTTCGATCCTCGGACAGCGCCTGAGGTTTGGCGCCCAGCTTGTCATAGGCAGCGATCAATTCCTCACGCTCCTGCAGCCAGCGGTCGATCAGCAGATGAACTCCACCCCAACGTTCCTGAGCATTCTGACAACTTTCGAGCATGGCGATCTCTCTTCCCTTGTGGGTCATGCTGCTCTACACCCGCGCCCCTTCTTGTGAATATTGCTTTGAGAGGCGGCCAGGCAGAGCGTCATCGAGCAACACAATTCCAATGACACGTGCGGGCCAGATTATGCCCGCACGCCTATGGCTTCAAGGTACGCAGGAGAGAAAGTTCATACAAGTGTTTAATCCCTGACCAGCACCGGGTGCGACGGTTGGCCGCTGAGCGGTTGCTGCAAAGCCATCCAGACCTGCCGCAGCAACTGGTAAACAGCCAGGATCGACATCCCCACAAAAAACAGCAGACTCCACTCCGGAATGCTCAGATCGAACAGCGTCCAGGACAATTCCGCGCAATCGGCCGTGTCGTTGAACATTCGCATCAGGGCGCATAACCACGGCAGACTGCTGAACATTTCTTCCGGCCCGGGCCCGCAATGCGCCAGCCTTTGCAGAGAATCACTTTGCAGCAGCACTTGCCGCCACGCCGCCGTCATTCCGCCAAGGCTGGTCAGCAACGCCATCGTCCAATACAGCGACAGACCGACACGTTGCGGTCCATGGATCGCAGCCACACCACAAAAAAGGGTAAGGACACTCATGAACAGACGCTGGACCAGACACAGACTGCAAGGCACCAGACCGACCGCGTATTCGAGGTAATAAGAAGCTCCCAGGGCCAGAATCCCCGCAGTGAAAGCCATAAAGAACAGGGAGCGTGAGCAGGCCAACGACATGGCTTATCCGTAACAATAAAGACAGGCAGTTACGGTAGAGGAAAGGGCCTCGGGCTTTCAAGGCAGGTCACTGGCGACACTTCAGCAGAAGTGTAGGGAAATCCCGACAGGCACCGAAGGATTCGGTGTAAGCCTCTGTAGGACTTTGCTCGGGAGGGGATTTGCCGGTAACTATTCAGTCACCGGGAAAGAAAAGGAGGAGCGTGCTCCCCCTTCCTGATCACGCCCGAACGGCTACGGGCAATGGCGAAGCCAGCAGTCGTTCATCCAGCATGCCGAGCCCCTCCTGGAACAGCAGGTTGCTGCGCTCGGTGTCACCCAGCTGAGCCAGCAGACGCGCCAACTCCGCGCACGCTTCCGGATTGCGCTGCACTCTCAGGCTGCTTTCCAGATAATCCCGCGCTTTGCCCCACAGACTGGCTTGCAGGCACAAACGTCCCAGCGTCAGCAGCAGGCTTGCATCGCCCGGATGATCCTTGAGCCAGCCCTCGGCCGTCTGCAACTGACGCGTCGGATCGCTGCCGCGCACCAGACCGTAAAGGCGCGCCAGGTGGCTGTCGTACTTGCGCTTGAGCGCCGTGCGCAACAGCTCTTCCGCCTCGACCTGGGCGCCCAGCTGGCGCAGCTGCTCGGCGTAGGCCAGCACCAGCGCAGGCTCTTGGCGCTGGGCAGACGTCAGTTGCTGCCAGGCGCGGTTGAGCGACTGCAAACCGACTGCGCCATCCTCTTCACGCTGGGCCGCCAGAGACAGGTTTTCTCCCCAGGCACGACGCTCGAGTTCGATCAGTTCGGCCGGAGGCAGGACTTTATCCTTGCGCAGCTCCGGCAACAGCCGGATCACGGACGACCAGTCACCGCGCTGCTGATGCAGGCGCTGCAACTGGCGCAATGTCTGGACGTTGTGCGGATGGCGCTCGTGCATCGCCTGCAAGGTGACCAGAGCGCCATCGGTATCGCCACGATCGGTTTGCAGTTGCGCATGGCTGAGGGCGATCGCCAACTCGGCCTGCGGCTGACGCTCGAGGGCGCGCTCCAGCAGGCGATCGCTTTCCTCGTAATTACCCTGTTCGTTGGCGGCGCGGGCGGCGCCCAGGTAATAGAGCAACGGCTGACGCTCGGCTTCGGCGGCCCGATAAAGGTGACGCTGAGCACTGGCCCAGCGACCTTCGGCCAGGTCGAGCTGACCGTGCTCGATCGCTACCTGCACGCGACGGCTGCGGTTGCGACGGGACCATGGATTGACCACGCCGCCCGAGGTCAGCACCAGTTCGACCAGCGCCTTGATGCCCCAGACCAGCAGCCAAAGCACCGCGACCACCGCCAGGGTCGCCCACAGGCTCGATTCATAACGAAAGCTTTTGTAGGCGACCAGCACGTAACCGGAATGCTCGGCAATCGCCAGGCCCAAAGCCGCCGTTGCCGCGATCACCAGAAACACGATCACATACAGGCGCTTCATGGTGTCGCCTCCTGCGCGGTGCTGGCGGCCGGTTTGGCGAAGGGTTTCACCGAGTCTTCGGCGTTGACGTTACGGCGCTCCAGATACGCCTGCACCGCGCTCAAGGTTCCGGCGAGATCCGGCGTGTTGACGGTAACCGGTTGCTTGCTCAATTCCGCGACCTGCTCGAGCATGATTTTGCTCTGCGGGTTGTCCGGATTGAAGTTGCCTGTAAGTACGTCACGCGCCTCCGCCAAGGCCTGGGTGTACACCGGCGCCTGACCATTGAGCGCGGCCCATTGCGCCTGTTCGAGCGCAAGGCTCAGGGCCAGACGCACCTGGCTCAGGCTCTGGCCGGCGAGTAACGGCCGGACGTTTTTGTCCGCGTTGAAATCGATGCGAATGTAGCGCGATATCTGATCCCACCACTGCGCCCAGCGACTGGCGCCGTCGCCATCGGAGGTCAGGCCCAGCAGCGAATCACCGCGATCCTTGTACTCCGGCGCCAGCTCGGTGAGGCCGACGACCTGATCACGCAAGGCGCCCAGTCGCAGGAACAGCCCGGTGCGATCCGGCTGCGCGGTACTGCGCAGCGCTACCAGGGTTTTCGCCACTTGCTCGCGGGCGGCGAACGAGCCGGGATCATTCTGCTCGCGCAGGATTTCGTCGGCACCCTGGACCAGCGCCTGGGCGCTGCTGATGTCCTGCAGGGCGGAAAGACGCAGGCTGGCCAGACGCAGCAAGTGCTCGGCCTCGGCCAGACGCCAGTCCTTGCGGCTGGCGCCAAGGACGGTTTCCAGACGTTGATTGAGGCGTTGCTGATCGCCCTGAAGTTGCGACACCAGACGCTGGCGATCGGCAAGTTCATCGGCGCCGGGTAATTGCCCGAGGCGTTCGGTCAGTCGTTGCTCGTTGAGCTTCAGAGTCTGAGCCTGATCACTCAACGCCTGAACCTGACTCAACTGATTCTGAGTGCTGGTCTGCAGGTGTCGTACCTGCCACACACCCCAGCCACCCACCGCAACACCGGCGGCGCCGAGCAGCAGCGCGAGAATGGCCAATCCGTTGCCTCGGCGCGGTTCCGCGGCCGGTGGCGGTGCATCAACCGGTGCATCGATCACAGGTTGAACGTCATCTTTAGGCAAGGCTGTTTCGCTCACGTATCCATCCTTTGCATTAGAGAACGGGCACGGGATGCTCCCGTAACGCCGTCAGCAAGGCCGCGGCACTGGCGCCGCGACAATCCACAACTGTTCGGGCCCCGGCGGCACTGGCCTGCTCGGCAACCCTTGGGCTTGGAACAAACAACGGCAACTGCGCAAGTGCAGGCCAGCTGTCGCCAGCCAGTTGGCGCAGGTGCTCGAAACCCTGTCCACTGCTGACCACCAGCCCGTTCAGGCGTTCCGCTGCAATCCTGCGGGGCAGCTCCTGCGGCGGATAGTCCGGCAGGTCGCGACGGTACAACTCCAAGTATTCGACACTAGCACCAAGCGCGCGCAGGCGCTCGGCCAGCAGCTCGCGTCCGCCCTCCCCGCGCAGGATCAACACCTGCGAGCCGGGCACGGCCACCGCCGCCAGCAGACGCGGCAATTGCAGCAAGGCTTCGCTGTCGTCGCCCGCGTCCGGGAAGCTCACATCCAGCCCCCGATCCCGAAGGATAGCGGCGGTCGCTGCACCCACGCTGAACCACGGCATCGTAGGAGTCGCCAGACCCAAAGAGTCGAGCAGATCCACCGCGATCCGCGCCGCCGGTTTGCTGACCACGATCACCGCGCTGTAACGCGGAAGTTGCGTGATCGTGCAGCGCATTGTGTCAGAGACCGGCAGTGGCGCGATTTCCAAAAGCGGCAGACAGCTGCTGAAAAACCCTTGTTCGGCCAGCACGGCGGCGAGCGCCGAACAGTCCTCCGCCGGGCGCGTCAGCAGCAGGCGCCAGGCGGTCACTCGTGACCTGCCTCGCCGTAGACTGCCTTGAGAATATCGTCGGCGCCCTGGCTCAGCAGGTCTTCGGCCACCTGCACGCCCAGCGTCTCGGCTGCCGCACGCGGCGCACGGGCTTGCGCGCTGAGCAGCTTGCCGCCACTCGGTTCGCCCACCAGACCGCGCAGCCACAACTGATCGCCTTCGAGCACGGCGTAGCAGGCGATCGGCACCTGGCAGCCGCCATTCAGATGTTTGTTCAGGGCACGCTCGGCGGTGACACGGTCAGCGGTGTCGGCGTGATGCAGGGGCGCGAGCAAGGCATGGATTTCCGTGTCGGCGCTGCGGCATTCGATACCAACGGCGCCCTGGCCACCGGCCGGCAGGCTGTCGTCGACGCTGATGGCCGAGGTGATGCGGTCTTCGAAGCCGAGGCGGATCAGGCCGGCTGCCGCGAGGATGATCGCGTCGTACTCGCCGGCGTCGAGCTTCGCCAGACGGGTGTTGACATTACCGCGCAGGAAACGGATCTCGAGATCCGGACGGCGCGTCAGCAACTGTGCCTGGCGGCGCAGGCTGGAGGTGCCGACGATGCTGCCGGCTGGCAACGCATCGAGGCTGGAATACGTATTGGAGACAAATGCGTCACGCGGATCTTCGCGCTCGCAGATGCAGAACAGACCGAGGCCTTCGGGGAAATCCATCGGCACGTCTTTCATCGAATGCACGGCGATGTCGGCTTCGTTTTCCAGCAGCGCGGTTTCGAGTTCCTTGACGAACAGGCCCTTGCCGCCGATTTTCGACAGGGGCGAATCAAGCAGCTTGTCGCCGCGACTGACCATGGGCACCAGCGTCACCAGCAGGCCCGGGTGGGCTGCTTCCAGACGGGCTTTGACGTATTCGGCCTGCCAGAGGGCCAGAGCACTTTTGCGGGTGGCGATGCGGATTTCGCGAGAGGACATGGATCAATCCGTACTGAATAGATACGGCGGATAATAACAGCTCAGCCAAATCCACTTTGACCTGAATCAGAAACGGCGTGGCCTCCCTGGCCTGCTATGCCTGGTGAAAAGAACGAAGAACCGCCCGGAGCCTGCGGACTAAAGCCCCTGCATCATTTTGCGCACGCCCGCCACATGCCGGCGGCTGACGATCAGCGCGTCACCGTTGAGGCCCTTGAGGAACAACTGGAAGTGGCCCAGCGGCGTACGCTGCAGACGCTCGATGCGGTCGCGGGCGACCAGCGCGTTGCGGTGGATCCGCACGAAGCGCTCGCCGAATTCGTCTTCCAGCGCCTTGAGCGGCTCATCCAGAAGGACTTCGCCACCCTCATGGCGCAAGGTCACGTATTTGTGGTCGGCAATGAAGTACACCACCTGATCCAGCGGGATCAGTTCGATGCCTTTGCGGGTCCGGGCGCTGATGTGGCTGCGCGGGCCGTTGCCGCTTTCGGCGGCAGGACGGGTCAGGGCCGAGAGCTGGGCCCGGTTGGGACGTTCAGCCCGTTTCAGGGCGTCATGCAGATGTTCGGTTCGCACGGGTTTCACCACATAGCCCACGGCGCTGGCCTGCAGGGCTTCCACGGCAAATTCATCGGGACCTGCGCAAAACACCACGGCTGGCGGGGTTTCGCGTTCGCACAGACGGGCAGCCACCTGCAGGCCATCGAGGCCCGGCATGCGGATATCGAGCAGCACGATATCCGGCTTGTGGCTGTCGATCAGCGCCAACGCCTCTTCGCCATTGGTGGCGCTGGGCTCCAGGACTGTGTAGCCCTCGAGCTCGCTCACCATTCGGCTGAGTCGCTCGCGGGCCAGTGGTTCGTCATCAACGATCAGGACATTCATATTGCGCTGGATTCCTGCGTGAGTCTCGCACAAGGATAGCGTAGACAAGTGGAGTGACGTCCGTCACCGCGATCCACGCTAAGACTAGCGCGAGCGCCAAAAAGTGCCGTACGTCGGCCGGCAATATTTGCCGACACCTGCAACGTACTGCCTGACGCCCGTCGCCGACTGCGTTTTACGCAGGGTATGCCAATGGCCAATACACCCACCCCTCTCTCTTCTTATAGTCGGTGGCCGGACCTTTGCGCGATCCGCCGCCACGTCGACCCCTATGTCCTACTGTAGACGCTCGTCGGGCCGATATTGCTCAATCGGAAAATATCCTTGCGCAAATCCCCCGGCGACACCGGCGACTATGGATCAGGCCATGAGAAAAAAACGTATCGACCAGTGTCAGCGACAGGATTGGCAACCCTGTTATTATCCGCGCCAGCGTTTCACGCCTTCTTTCTTCAAGCCGATACGAGCGAATTCATGAGCACTGACAAGACCAATCAGTCCTGGGGCGGCCGCTTCAGTGAACCCGTCGACGCCTTCGTCGCCCGCTTCACCGCCTCCGTCACTTTCGACCAGCGCCTGTATCGCCACGACATCATGGGCTCGATCGCCCACGCCACCATGCTGGCCAAGGTCGGCGTGCTGACGGATGCCGAGCGCGACAGCATCATCGATGGCCTGAAGACCATCCAGGGCGAAATCGAGGCCGGCCAGTTCGACTGGCGCGTCGACCTCGAAGACGTGCACATGAACATCGAGGCACGCCTGACCGACCGCATCGGCGTCACCGGCAAGAAGCTGCACACCGGCCGCAGCCGCAACGACCAGGTCGCCACCGACATCCGCCTGTGGCTGCGTGACGAGATCGACCTGATCCTCGGCGAGATCACCCGCCTGCAAAAAGGCCTGCTGGAGCAAGCCGAGCGTGAAGCCGCCAGCATCATGCCGGGCTTCACCCACCTGCAGACCGCTCAGCCGGTAACCTTCGGACACCACATGCTGGCCTGGTTCGAAATGCTCAGCCGCGACTACGAGCGCCTGGTCGACTGCCGCAAGCGCACCAACCGCATGCCGCTGGGCAGCGCCGCGCTGGCCGGCACCACTTACCCGATCGACCGCGAATACACCGCGCAACTGCTGGGTTTCGACGCCGTCGGTGGCAACTCGCTGGACAACGTGTCCGACCGCGACTTCGCCATCGAATTCTGCTCGGCCGCAAGCATCGCGATGATGCACCTGTCGCGCTTCTCCGAAGAGCTGGTGCTGTGGACCAGCGCGCAGTTCCAGTTCATCGATCTGCCGGACCGTTTCTGCACCGGCAGCTCGATCATGCCGCAAAAGAAAAACCCGGACGTGCCGGAGCTGGTGCGTGGCAAGACCGGTCGTGTGTTCGGCGCCCTGATGGGCCTGCTGACCCTGATGAAAGGCCAGCCACTGGCCTACAACAAGGACAACCAGGAAGACAAGGAACCGCTGTTCGACGCCGCCGACACCCTGCGCGACTCGCTGCGCGCCTTTGCCGACATGATCCCGGCGATCAAGCCGAAGCACGCGATCATGCGCGAAGCGGCGCTGCGCGGTTTCTCGACAGCTACTGACCTGGCCGACTACCTGGTTCGCCGCGGCCTGCCGTTCCGTGATTGCCACGAGATCGTCGGTCATGCCGTGAAGTACGGCGTCGACACCGGCAAGGATCTGGCGGAAATGAGCCTGGAAGAACTGCGCCAGTTCAGCGACCAGATCGAGCAGGACGTGTTTGCCGTGCTGACCCTGGAAGGCTCGGTAAATGCCCGTGACCACATCGGCGGCACTGCGCCGGCGCAGGTCAAGGCTGCCGTGGTTCGCGGTCAGGCGCTGATCGCCAGCCGCTAAAAGCCAAAGCTTCGCGAGCAAGCCCGCTCCCACGTTCGATCTGCTGCGAACACCGAAATTGGTGTCCATCGAGATCAAGTGTGGGAGCGGGCTTGCTCGCGAAAGCTATCTCGAAAGCACCAAAAAATTACTTTTTGGCGGCGATCATCGCCAAAAACGCCGGCATCGCCGCATCCTTGTCCGCCGCAATCTTCTGCACGTGCGGATTCTGCTCAAGCCGCTCCAGCAGCGCCTTGGCCTTGGGCATCTCCGCCAGCAAATCCAGACCGAACAGTTTGTGCCCAACGGCAGCCGCCAGCGGCACGCTGTAGAGGAAGTACAAATCCGCAATGCTCAGGCTGTCGCCCGCCACATACGGGGCGAACTTGCCGTGACGTCCCAGCGCCGCAAAGCCCAGCAGTAATTCAGCCTTGGTTTTCTCCTTGATCGCCTCCGGCAACGCCGTGCCGAAAAACGCTTCGCCGTAACAGGCACGGGCCGGCAGCTCGATATACAGCTCGATTTCCTTGGCCACCGCCAGCACCTGAGCGCGGGCAAACGGCTCGGTCGGCAACAGCGGGACACCCTTCTGACTGCTTTCGAGGTATTCGAGCATCACCATCGTTTCGTTGATGTAACCACCTTCGGCCCCCAGCACCGGCACCTTGCCGCGCGGGCTGATGGCCAGAGATTCAGGCGTAGGTGTCGGATAGAACGTGACCTCTTCGAACGGCAGGCCTTTTTCCAGCAGCGCCAGTTTGACCATGTTGTAGTAGTTGCTGACGGAGAATCCATAGAGCTTGAACATCACATAGCCTCCAGGCCGTGCGGGGTGGGCAGTGCCTGTTTATAGATCGCTCCGGGGATTCTCGCCAGCAGCATCACGCCGCTGAATGCGGGTAAACTGGCGCCTTTCCTTGAGGAGCCTGCCATGAGCGAGCCGACTGACATCGACAATGATGAAGAAGAGTTCACCGAATCGACGCTGATCGAAGCGATCGAGAACCAGATCGAAAGCGACAACCCGCCAGCGGCCAAGGCAACCTTCAACAAGCTGACGCTGGTCGGCTACGAGCGTGACGACATCCTGAATCTGATGGCCCACGTGCTGGCCTGTGAAATCGACGCGATGCTCGACGAAGACCGCGCGTTCGATACCGAGTGGTACGAAACCGCGCTGCGCGCACTGCCGGAACTGCCACCGGAAAAGCAGTAAACGGCCCCTCGCTGTGGGAGCAGGCCTGCTCCCACACAATTTGTCACCCATCTGCGCGGCCTTCTGCCGCCCCCTGACTACACTGGAGTCCACCCCGGGACAAAAACCCTGACACGCGCACTGGACAGGCCGCGCCGGCAGGTTCACCTTAGGGGCGCTGTCGTCCAATTCCTAGAAAGTCTGGAGTCCTTATGTCGCTTACCCCTGAGTTGGTTGCCGAACTGGAAGTCCTCGCACTCTTCAACCTGGACAGTTCCCAGGAAGGTCTGAAAATTCATCAGACCGCTGCCCCGAAGCACATTGCCGCCGCACAACGCCTGTTCGAAAAAGAACTGACAGACCAGCCTGATGGCGGTTACCTGACCAGCCTCGGTCGCGATGCCGCACAGAACGTGCAAACCGTACTGACGATTCTCAAAGAGCAGCAAACCGCCTGATCCTCCCGACTTTGCCCACGGAAACCCCTGTCACGGGATTTCCGCGGGCCAGCCATGAACGTCGCCCATCGCCGCGCGATAGAAATCTGACGTCAAAAAACAAATTCAGCTTAAAACTCCTGCCGCTCAGGCGCTAAACTCCCGGACACCCGAGACCCCTTGCCTCCGAGCCCTGCGCGCCGGTTTGAGCCGACATGACCCGCACCCATGAAATCCGCCCCGACCTGGACGAAGGCATCGACCGCAAGGTACTCAGCCAGCTACGTGCACGCTTTCTGATACTCAATGAAGGCCGCCTGAGCCGGGCGCTCGAAGGCCTGTCGACGCGCCAGCAAAGTGTGCTGACGCTGCTGCCGCTGTTTTTTCACGTCAATCATCCGCTGTTGCCCGGTTATGTCTCGGGCAGTACGCCGGCCGGGCTGTCGAATTACGAACCGGACGCCGACGCCCTCGCCGAAGCCCAGCGCCTGACCCGCTCGTTCTCCTACAAGCCGCGTCACGGCAGCAACCCGCCACGACCGATTCACGGCCTGTTCCTGATGGGCAGCCTCGGCACGCTGGCCCAGGCCGACCAGAGCGACATGGACGTGTGGGTCTGTCACGCCCCCGACCTGAGCGATAGTGAGCTGGCCGAGCTGCGCAAGAAATGCCAGTTGCTCGAAATCTGGGCCGCCAGCCAGGGGGCCGAGGCGCACTTTTTCCTGATCGACCCGGTGCGCTTCGTCAAAGGCGAACGCGACACCCAGCTCAGCTCCGAAGATTGCGGCACCACCCAGCATTACCTGCTGCTGGACGAGTTCTACCGCACCGCGATCTGGCTCGCCGGGCGCACGCCGATCTGGTGGCTGGTGCCGGTTTACGAAGAACGCGCCTACGACGCGTACACCCACACCCTGATTTCCAAGCGTTTCATCCGCAACGATGAAACCCTCGACCTGGGGCCGATGGCGCACATTCCGCCGGGCGAGTTCGTCGGCGCCGGACTGTGGCAACTGTTCAAGGGCATCGAGTCGCCTTACAAGTCGGTGCTCAAGCTGCTGCTGACCGAGGTCTACGCCAGCGAACATCCACAAGTGCAATGCCTGAGCCTGCGCTTCAAGCAGGCCGTATTCGCCAACCGGCTGGATCTCGACGAGTTGGACCCGTACATGGTGGTTTACCGCCGGATCGAGGAATACCTGACTGCGCGCAACGAACCGGAGCGGCTTGAGCTGGTACGCCGGGCGCTGTACCTCAAGGTCAACCGCAAGCTCACCGGCAACACCCGCACCCAGAGCTGGCAACGCTCATTGCTGGAAAGACTGGCCAGCGAATGGCATTGGGATCAGCGGCAACTGGCGCTGCTCGACAGCCGCAGCCAGTGGAAAGTCCGCCAGGTCAGCGCCGAACGCCGGGCGCTGGTCAACGAACTGAATTACAGCTACCGCTTCCTGACCCAGTTCGCCCGCACTGAACAGACTGTCAGCCTGATCAACAAGCGCGACCTCAACGTTCTCGGCCGGCGGCTATATGCCGCGTTCGAACGCAAGGCCGACAAGGTCGAGTTCATCAATCCCGGCATCGCCCCGGACCTGGCCGAAGACACCCTGACCCTGGTGCAATCGCCGAACAAAAAGGAACCGGGCCAAACCCAGTGGGGCCTGTACAACGGCAGTCTGACGGCGCTGGAGTGGGAACACTTCGCGCCGATCAAGCGCAGCCGCGAGTTGTTGGAACTGCTGACCTGGTGCCACCGCAACGGCGTGATCGACAGCAGCACCCGACTGGCCCTGCACCCCGGCACCAGTGATTTGAGCGAGTTCGAGCTGTTCAACCTGCTCGGCAGCCTGCAACAAAGCATCGCCCTGCCCTTGTCGACCGTTGCCGAAGAACCGCTGCTGCGCGCCGCCGTGCCGAGCGAAGTGCTGATGCTGGTGAATGTCGGGGTCGACCCGCTCAAGCATCACCGCGACCTCAACATCCTGATGACCACCGAACGCACGGACTCGCTGAGCTACGCTGGCGTACGCGAAAACCTGGTGCTGACCCTGGATCAGGTCACGCTCAATAGCTGGAACGAGGTACTGGTCAACCGCTTCGACGGTCCGCATGCCCTGATGGATTGTCTGCGCGACTACCTCAACAACCTGCCGCGCGGACCGCAACAACCATCGCTGCGAGTGCGCTGTTTCTGTCACAACCGCGCGCAGTTCATCGCCCGCCGGGTGGAGGAAATTGTCGATACCGCGCAGACCCTGCTGCTCAGCGATCTCAATCACCGCTACCTGATCCAGGTGCAGCAGCATTACCACGTGCTGGAACTGGTGCCGGGTCAGGTCAGCCATGTCGCCCTCGCCACCCTGCCGGCGCTGCTCGATTACCTGGGCGAGGAACAGCCGCGCTACAGCCCGCTGCACCTGGACCCGATGGCACTGGAAGACCACGACCTGGCGCTGACCCTGCCAATGGGCCAGCCCGAATGCATTCAGGTGTTCTACCGGATCACCGAGCAAACGGCCGAGCTGTACGTGCTCGACGAATTCAATGCGCTGTGGCAACAGCATTTGCCCTATCACGACGAGCAAAGCCTGTTGGTGCCGTTGCAACGGTTCCTGCAATCGATCCAGTTCCGCCGCGAAGCGCTGCTGCCGATGGATGCGGGCCATGCCGCCAGCCTTGAAATCTTGTATTACCAGTTATTGCCATCCGGGCCGGGACGCGCGCGACGGGTCGAAATGCGCCCGGCACCGCAGACGCCGGTCAACAAACCGTTCTACGACGTGCAGGCGATCGTCGGCAAAGCCGCGCCCGGCGAAGTGCAGGTCACGCTCTATTGCAATCAACGGGAATTCAGCGAACTGGAACATGGCGACCAGCTGTTTAGCGTGGTCGCCCGGGAGATCGTCGGGCAGCGCCGGGAAACCGAGCGCTACCGCTGCTACATCACCGACCTGGACCTGTCGGGCGTGATCGGTGACGGGCAGAGTTCGAGCAATCTGTATCTGCGCTACAAGGCCGACCTGGAACGCTCTCTGAACGAGGCGCTCGAGCAGGTCTGAGGCGGGTTACTCCGGGAAATCACCGCCGTTGGCCGGCTGCGATTCGACTTCGAGCAAGGTCAGTTTCAGGGTCTTGCCACCCGGAGCCGGCCAGTCGATGTGCTGACCAACCTTCAAGCCCAGCAGCGCACTGCCGACCGGAGCGAGGATCGAGACTTTGCCTTCGTCGGCGTTGGCGTGCTTCGGGTAGACCAGGGTCAGGTGGTAGTCCTTGCCACTGCTTTCTTCGCGGCAGTGCACGCGGGAATTCATCGTCACGACATCGGCAGGCACTTCATCGTGACCGACCAGGGTATCGGCGCGGTCCAGTTCGGTTTGCAGCGCGATCACGCCCGGCAGCGTGTCATCCAGGCTGTCGATCAGGCGCTCCAGACGTTGCACGTCCAGACGGGTAAGGGTGATGGAAGGTGCGGTCATGATCCGGGCAGACTCCTTTCTTCTGCACACAAAAAAAGCAAAACCCCGCCAAAAAAGACGGGGTTTTCACCAGGCCTCGATGGGTTGAGGCGTTTCCGGACACTATCACAGCTCAAAAAATATACAAGCTACGCTCCGGCGAGCTGCCGGCGCTGAGCGGCCTGCGCACAAATCACCCGGCGGCGCTCGTCATCGGCCGAACGCCACTCGCGGATGTCTTCGACATGGCGCATGCAGCCGAGGCAGACCTTCTGTTCATCCAGCCGGCACACGCCGGTGCACGGCGAAGGGACGGCCGGGCTGACGTTGCTGTAGAGCGGCTTCGGCGGACGGACGGGCGCGGTGTCAGTCACGAAATCACAGGCCTTCGAAATCGAATTCGGTGCCGGCCTGCTGCTTGACGATGCGCTCGAGCATTTCGCCCAGCTGTTCTTCGCTCTTGTCGCACATCCAGCGTTCGCTTTCTTCGTCGTAGTCGAAGTGGAAACCACCGGACACCGCGGCCAGCCACAGCTGACGCAACGGTTCCTGACGACTGAAGATCAGCTGGGTGCCGTTCTCGAACTTGACGGTCAGCACACCGGCCGAGTTCTCCATGTCGATGTCCAGGTCGCTGTCGTCGAAGATGTCTTCCAGTTTTTCCTGGGTTTCATCGACCAGATCGTGGAAACGGGCTTCGGACAAACTCATTGCGGCAACCTCAAAAAATGTCTGATCAGGCTCAAGCGCCGCAAGATACGGACGCTGCCAGCCGATTGCAAAGGATAACGACCAAGCGCCCTGCCCGGCGACGAAATATCCACCCGCCACGCGGGAAAAGTTTCCGCGCCGCAGCCCGAGCCCCGCCGGACGGGAGTTCCGTCGCATAGGCAAGCTGCCGGGTGGCCGGTATACTCCGGCGCAATTAACGCATTTTCAAGGATTTCGCCATGAAGCGCCTGATCTCTTCCCTTGCTGCGCTCGTCGCGGTTGCCTGTCTCGTTTCGGCCTGCGGTCAGAAAGGCCCGCTGTACCTGCCCGATGAAGATCAGGACCCGGCCGAGCAAGCCCAGTCTTCGCAAAAGCAGCCTGTCTCCAAGGCACACAAGCACGACGTTTACTAAGGGATCGCCATGGACGCTTTTAACTACCGTGGCGGGGAACTGTTCGCGGAAGGTGTGGCGCTGTCCGCCATCGCCGATCGCTTCGGCACACCGACCTACGTTTACTCCCGCGCCCACATCGAGGCCCAGTACCTGGCCTACGCCGATGCGCTGGCCGGCATGCCGCACCTGGTGTGCTTCGCGGTCAAGGCCAACTCCAACCTCGGCGTCCTGAATGTCCTGGCCCGTATCGGCGCCGGTTTCGACATCGTCTCCCGTGGCGAGCTGGAACGCGTGCTGGCCGCCGGCGGCAGCCCGGACAAGATCGTGTTCTCCGGCGTCGGCAAGACCCGTGACGACATGCGCCGTGCGCTGGAAGTCGGCGTGCATTGCTTCAACGTCGAATCCACCGACGAGCTCGAGCGCCTGCAAGTGGTCGCCGCCGAGCTGGGCGTTCGTGCGCCGATCTCGCTGCGCGTGAACCCGGACGTAGATGCTGGCACCCACCCGTACATTTCCACCGGTCTCAAAGAGAACAAGTTCGGCATCGCCATCGCCGACGCCGAAGACGTGTACGTGCGTGCCGCGCACCTGCCGAACCTGGAAGTGGTCGGCGTCGACTGCCACATCGGTTCGCAACTGACCACTCTGCCGCCGTTCCTCGATGCCCTCGACCGCCTGCTGGATCTGGTCGATCGCCTCGGCGATTGCGGCATCCACCTGCGCCACATCGATCTCGGTGGTGGCCTGGGCGTGCGTTATCGCGATGAAGAGCCGCCGTTGGCCGCCGATTACATCAAGGCTGTACGTGAGCGTCTGGTCGGTCGTGATCTGGCGCTGGTGTTCGAACCGGGCCGCTTCATCGTCGCCAACGCCGGCGTGCTGCTGACTCAGGTCGAGTACCTCAAGCACACCGAGCACAAAGACTTCGCCATCGTCGACGCGGCGATGAACGACCTGATCCGCCCGGCGCTGTACCAGGCCTGGATGGACGTGACTCCGGTCAAGCCACGCGAGACCGCTGCGCGTACCTACGATGTCGTCGGCCCGATCTGCGAAACCGGCGATTTCCTCGCCAAGGAACGCGAACTGGCGCTGGAAGAAGGCGATCTGCTGGCCGTGCATTCGGCCGGTGCCTACGGTTTCGTGATGAGCTCCAACTACAACACTCGCGGCCGTGCCGCCGAGGTGCTGGTAGATGGCGATCAGGCATTTGAAGTGCGTCGCCGCGAGACCGTGGCCGAGCTGTTTGCCGGCGAAAGCCTGCTGCCGGAGTAACCCCATGCTGCTGCGTTTTACCAAGATGCACGGCCTGGGCAACGACTTCATGGTTCTCGACCTGGTCAGCCAGCACGCGCATATTCAGCCCAAGCACGCAAAAATGTGGGGCGACCGGCACACCGGCATCGGTTTCGACCAGTTGCTGATCGTCGAAGCGCCGAGCAATCCGGATGTGGATTTCCGTTACCGGATCTTCAACTCCGACGGTTCCGAAGTGGAGCAGTGTGGCAACGGTGCGCGCTGCTTCGCCCGCTTCGTGCTCGACAAGCGTCTGACCGCCAAACGTCAGATCCGCGTCGAGACCAAGGGCGGCATCATCGAACTGGACGTGCGTAATGACGGCCAGATCGGCGTGAACATGGGCGCCCCGCGCCTGGTGCCGGCGGACATTCCGTTCCAGGCGCCGGAGCAGGCCCTGAGTTATCAGGTCGATGTCGACGGTACGCCGGTCGATCTGGCGGCGGTATCGATGGGCAACCCCCATGCGGTGCTGCGGGTCAACGATATCAACACTGCACCGGTGCATGAACTGGGGCCGAAAATCGAACACCATCCGCGCTTTCCGGCGCGGGTCAACGTCGGCTTTCTCCAGGTCATCGACCGCCATCGCGCACAACTGCGCGTCTGGGAACGCGGCGCCGGGGAAACCCAGGCCTGCGGCACCGGTGCCTGCGCTGCTGCTGTAGCTGCGATCAGTCAGGGGTGGATGGATTCGCCACTGCTGATCGACCTGCCGGGCGGGCGCCTGTCCATTGAGTGGGCAGGCCCCGGCCAACCGGTCTTGATGACCGGCCCGGCAGTGCGCGTATACGAAGGACAAGTGCGTCTTTGAGTGAGCAGAAGCCATGACCGATAAGCCTCAGGTACCCGCCCGACAGTCCGGTGAATCAGCGTCCGAGAGCCTGGAGGCGGCAGCGGTTGCCGCGTACCTGGAGGCTCATCCGGACTTCTTCGTCGAGCATGAAGAACTGCTGCCGTCCCTGCGCATCCCCCATCAGCGCGGCGATACCGTCTCGCTGGTCGAGCGCCAGATGGCCATCCTGCGCGACCGCAACATCGAGATGCGTCACCGCCTCTCGCACTTGATGGACGTCGCCCGGGACAATGATCGCCTGTTCGACAAGACCCGTCGCCTGATCCTCGCGCTGATGGACGCTGCCACCCTGGAAGACGTGGTGATCAGCGTCGAGGACAGCCTGCGCCAGGATTTTCAGGTGCCCTTCGTCAGCCTGATTCTGCTCGGTGACAACCCGGCCCCGGTCGGTCGCTGGGTGACCCACGCCGATGCGCAGACCGCCATCGGCGGATTGCTCACCGAAGGCAAGAGCGTCAGCGGCAGCCTGCGCGAGCATGAGCTGGACTTCCTGTTCGGCGAAGAACAACGCAAGCAGATCGGCTCCACCGCCGTGGTCGCTGTCAGCCACCAGGGCATCCACGGGATTCTGGCCATCGCCAGCCGTGATCCGCAGCACTACAAGAGCTCGGTCGGCACGCTGTTCCTCAGCTACATCGCCGAAGTCATGGGTCGCGTGCTGCCACGGGTCAACAGCTCCCTGCGCTCGGTACGCTGAGCATGGAACGACAACTGGACGCTTACTGCGAACACCTGCGCAGTGAGCGGCAGGTGTCGCCGCACACGCTGTCGGCCTACCGACGCGACCTCGACAAAGTCCTCGGCTGGTGCAACAAACAGAACATTGGCAGCTGGCAGGCGCTGGACATCCAGCGCTTGCGTAGCCTGATCGCCCGCCTGCATGCCCAGGGCCAGTCCTCGCGCAGCCTGGCGCGCCTGCTCTCGGCGGTGCGCGGGCTCTATCACTACCTGAATCGCGAAGGCCTCTGCGATCACGATCCGGCCACCGGCCTGGCACCGCCCAAAGGCGAACGCCGCCTGCCGAAAACCCTCGACACCGACCGCGCCCTGCAACTGCTTGAGGGTGCGGTCGAGGACGATTTTCTCGCACGGCGTGATCAGGCGATTCTGGAGTTGTTCTACTCCTCCGGGCTGCGTCTGTCGGAGCTGACCGGGCTCAATCTCGATCAGCTCGATCTGGCCGACGGCATGGTTCAGGTACTCGGCAAGGGCAGCAAGACACGCCTGTTGCCGGTCGGCAAAAAGGCCCGGGAAGCACTGGAGCAATGGCTGCCGCTGCGGGCGCTGACCAATCCGGCGGACGACGCGGTATTCGTCAGCCAGCAAGGCCGACGCCTCGGCCCGCGAGCGATTCAGGTGCGGGTCAAACTGGCCGGCGAGCGCGAACTGGGGCAGAACCTGCACCCGCACATGCTGCGGCACTCCTTCGCCAGCCATTTGCTCGAGTCCTCCCAGGACCTGCGCGCGGTGCAGGAACTGCTCGGTCACTCGGACATCAAGACCACCCAGATCTATACCCACCTGGACTTCCAGCACCTGGCGGCGGTCTACGACAGCGCCCATCCACGGGCCAAACGCATGAAAGGCGACGATTCATGAGCATCCAGTTGATCACCTTCGACCTCGACGACACCCTGTGGGACACCGCCCCGGTGATCGTCAGCGCCGAAGCGGTTTTGCGCGAATGGCTGAGCGAACATGCGCCGAATCTGGGCGCGGTGCCGGTGGAACATCTGTGGTCGATCCGCGAGCGGGTGCTGGCCAACGAGCCGGGTTTGAAGCACCGCATCAGCGCGCTGCGCCGGAGGGTGCTGTTCCATGCGCTGGAAGAAGCCGGGTACGCCCACGGCGAAGCCTCGGAGCTGGCGGACAAGAGTTTTGAAGTGTTTCTGCATGCGCGGCATCAGATCGAGGTGTTCCCGGAGGTCGAGCCGATCCTGGAAACCCTCGCCAAACACTACGCCCTCGGCGTGGTCACCAACGGCAACGCCGATGTCCGTCGTCTCGGGCTGGCGGACTACTTCAAGTTTGCGTTGTGCGCCGAAGACATCGGCATCGCCAAGCCGGATGCGCGACTGTTCCATGAAGCATTGCAGCGCGGTGGCGTGAGCGCCGAAGCCGCTGTGCATATCGGCGATCACCCGGGGGATGACATCGCCGGGGCGCAGCAGGCCGGATTGCGTGCGATCTGGTTCAACCCGGCCGGCAAGGTCTGGGAAGCGGAACGCCTGCCGGATGCCGAGATTCGCAGCCTCAACGATCTGCCTGCAGTGCTCGCCCGCTGGAACAGTCGCGGCTAATTTTCTTTCGTCCATGAAAAAGCCCGCAGCGACGGCGGGCTTTTTCAGCAAGCAAGCGACACGCCTCAGATAGGGCGGCTGCCGTACTTGTTGTCCGGCTTCTTGGGCGGATCGGCGACCACGTTGGCCTCCACTTCCTGCACCTTGCCGCCGCGCGCAAGGAACTCTTCCATGGCCTTGGCCAGGGCATCGCGCTCCTTGTTCTTGGCTTCGATGCTCGGCAACTCGTCGACCGACACCGCAGCCTTGGCCTTGCCTTTGGCAGCCGGGGCCGGCGTATCGTCACCGCCATCGTCTTCAGCAACGTCTTCCGCTGCTGCTTCCAGACCGTCTTCGGCCTCGTCTTCGTCGCCTACTTCGAGGTCGTCGTTTTCCAGATCATCGTCGCTCATGTTCTACCTCATGACTTGCGAAAAGCAGATTAGTTATAGACCAGCTTTGGCGACTGTCGAAAGTCGCCGGAAAAAAATCAGTAACCATTGGTGACCAACGGTTTATGCCCCTTCACCGTGCAAGGTGGCGAGGACTTTACGGGCACCGCCATGATCACGGTGCTCGCCCAGGTAAACGCCTTGCCAGGTGCCCAGTGCCAGTCGGCCCGCCGTTACCGGCAAACTAATCTGACAGCCCAGCACGCTGGCCTTGAAGTGCGCCGGGAGGTCGTCCAGGCCTTCGTCGTTATGCTCATAGCCGTCTGCTCCTTGTGGGATCAGACGATTGAAAAATCGTTCGAAGTCGCGACGTACCGCCGGATCGGCGTTCTCGTTGATGGTCAACGACGCCGAGGTATGCTGCAGCCACAAATGCAACAGACCGACCCGGCATGCCTTGAGTTCGGGCAGGCCGGCGAGCAACTCTTCCGTTACCAGATGAAAGCCCCGGGGCCGTGCCCGCAGGGTTATCAGAGTCTGTTGCCACATACAGTTCTCCGCACGTTCGGGGCGCATTCTAGCGCGCTCTGGAAAAAAACAAAGGCCCTAATATTCCTTCAATGATGTAAGCCTTTGGCCGCAGAAAAACACTCGTCGTAAACACGACCAAAGCAGTACGAAAAATCCTTTCAGCTGTATCAGGGAAGACAAATTCCAGACAAAAAAATGCCCGGCAAGCCGGGCAAGTTTTTTGCGGCGCGTGCTTACAGGTTGTAGCCGCGCTCGTTGTGTTGTGCCAGATCCAGGCCGACCGATTCTTCTTCCTCTGTCACGCGCAGACCCATCACGGCATCCAGCACCTTGAGGATGATGAAGGTGACGATCGCGGTGTAGATCACGGTGAAGCCGACGCCTTTGCACTGAATCCAGACTTGTGCGGCGATGTCGGTGACGGTGCCGAAGCCACCCAGCGACGGTGCGGCGAACACACCGGTCAGGATCGCGCCGAGGATACCGCCGATACCGTGCACGCCGAAGGCGTCCAGGGAGTCGTCATAACCGAGTTTGCGTTTCAGCGTGGTGGCGCAGAAGAAGCAGACCACGCCCGCAGCCAGACCGATCACCAGGGCGCCCATCGGGCCCACGGTGCCAGCGGCCGGAGTGATCGCGACCAGACCTGCAACGACGCCGGATGCGATACCCAGTGCGCTTGGTTTGCCGTGGGTGATCCACTCGGCGAACATCCAGCCCAGTGCAGCAGCGGCGGTGGCGATCTGAGTCACCAGCATTGCCATGCCGGCGGTGCCGTTGGCAGCCGCAGCGGAGCCGGCGTTGAAGCCGAACCAGCCAACCCACAGCATCGCCGCGCCCATCAGGGTGTAACCCAGATTGTGTGGCGCCATCGGGGTGGTCGGGAAGCCTTTGCGTTTACCCAGTACCAGGCAGGCAATCAGACCGGCCACACCGGCGTTGATGTGCACCACGGTGCCGCCCGCGAAGTCGAGCACGCCCCAGTCCCACATCAGGCCGCCGTTGCCGGACCAGACCATGTGTGCGATCGGTGCATAGACCAGGGTGAACCAGATGCCCATGAAGATCAGCATCGCGGAGAACTTCATCCGCTCGGCGAACGCACCGACAATCAGCGCCGGGGTGATGATCGCGAAGGTCATCTGGAAGGTGATGAAGACCGCCTCGGGGAACAGCGCCGCCGGGCCGGTCAGGCTCGCTGGCGTGACACCGGCCAGGAACGCCTTGCCGAAACCGCCCACGAACGAGTTGAAGTTGACGACGCCCTGCTCCATGCCGGTAGTGTCGAACGCAATGCTGTAGCCATAAATGACCCACAGGACGCTGATCAGACCGGTAATGGCGAAGCACTGCATCATCACGGAAAGAATGTTTTTCGACCGAACCATGCCGCCGTAGAACAGCGCGAGACCAGGAATGGTCATGAACAGCACAAGGGCGGTGGAGGTGAGCATCCAGGCGGTGTCGCCGGAGTTCAGGACTGGAGCTGCCACTTCGTCTGCCGCCATGGCCAGGCCGGGCATTACGATAGACAACAGGGCTCCTAGCCCTGCGAATTTACGCAGAGTCATATTGTTTTCTCCTGGGGCGTTGGGTTTGTGGCGGCGTTTAGATCGCGTCGGTATCGGTTTCGCCGGTACGGATGCGGATCGCCTGTTCCAGATTGACCACGAAGATCTTGCCGTCACCGATCTTGCCGGTGTTGGCAGCCTTGGTTATCGCCTCGATAACCCGATCCAGATCCTTGTCGTCGATGGCAACGTCGATTTTCACCTTGGGCAGAAAATCGACCACATACTCCGCGCCGCGATACAGCTCGGTGTGACCCTTCTGCCGACCGAAGCCTTTGACTTCAGTAACGGTAATGCCCTGCACGCCGATTTCGGACAGCGACTCGCGCACGTCGTCCAACTTGAACGGCTTGATGATGGCAGTGACTAGCTTCATGAAACTCTCTCCCGAATTGGTGGACTTGCCCCAGGAAAACAAACCCGACTCAAGTCTAAGCGCAGTGCCTGGCTTTGTAACGCTTCGTTGTCGACGCCAGCTAACCGCTCCAGACGAAACTCCCCGCTCCGTCTGCCGCACTGCATTCGTCACAGCGACTGCATCAGTGCATGGGTCGAAGGTGACTAAGCAGAAAGCTTGCCATCTCGCCAAAAACCACTGATTTCAATCCCTTGGCCGCTGCCGCAGATGCCATCACCCAAATGGCACTCGGGATACGCACAACAACGGTGCGTGGCCGTGCATCCAGTTGCGCGAAAAGCGTGCATCCGTGCCTGCGTCAATGACTATAGACACTGCGTGATACACTGCCGGCCATAGTTTCCAGGACATATCCCATGCTCGCGCCCAAAGACTTTCTCGACGCCCTGAGTGGCACCGCCTCCCGCCTGTTCAGCGGCGACACGCCCTTGCCAAAAGCCGAAATCGAAAGCCAGTTCAAGATGCTGCTGCAAAGTGCCTTCAGCAAACTGGACCTGGTGAGCCGCGAAGAGTTTGACAGTCAGATGGTGGTACTGGCGCGCACTCGCGCCCGGCTCGAGAGCCTTGAGGCGAAGGTGGCTGAGATGGAAGCGAAGCTGACGCCGCCGGCTGAGTGAATATTGAGAAGCTAAAACCGCTCCTGCCGAGGCAGGAACGGTTTCCGTCGGTTCAATTCTTACAGCGAATTATTCCAACGGTCTCGCAGAATCTCGTACAGGCGAAAAGCCCATAGCACGATCCTGACGAGGCGCCACATATGTTTAAGAAACTTAGACATATTTTGGCCCTCCTTGCGTGGGGCCAAACCTCCGATGCTCTTTCCGGCGTACGAACACCTTCGGGACTACACACGAGTGTGCCCACCAAGGCGGCCGGGTGTGGGTCCCCCAAAACAACACCGGCACGGGTCTCACACCGCGTCGAGGAACATGAAAATCGTTATGTTCCCGACCACACTTTGCGAACACTCGATGAGTGGGCATCGTCGCAGCGGATGGTATGGCAGACCTTGAAAAGCAATTTAAACAAGTTGTATCAAGTCATTAATCGAGAGCTGGCAAAGAGAGGGTTATGCCTCATTCCAGCTCACAATGGGTTGGCGAAAATTTCGCTGATGCTTGCGCCAACGATCAAACATGCATAACCTCGGGACACGCGAGTGTGTCCACTAAGGATGCGCAGGCCTTGGCCTCACCGAAGCCTGCAACTAAAAACCGTCTCCTCAAGGCGGTTTTTTTTCGCCTCGAGATATGTGCGGCTATCGAACGCAACATCCTGTGAAGGTTTGCCCAAGCAACTGTCCCTCCAACACTCCCCTCCCCGACTACCCTTCAAAAACCCGCAGGAAGCGGCCCCTCGATTCAACTCAAGGAACGACCATGTCCCTCGCCATCGTCCATAGCCGCGCCCAGATTGGCGTGGATGCTCCCGCCGTCACCGTCGAAGTTCACCTCGCCAACGGCTTGCCCTCGCTGACCATGGTCGGCCTGCCCGAAGCGGCAGTGAAGGAGAGCAAGGACCGGGTGCGCAGTGCGATCATCAATTCCGGGCTGCAGTTTCCGGCGCGGCGGATCACGTTGAATCTGGCGCCGGCGGATTTGCCCAAGGATGGCGGGCGGTTCGATCTGGCGATTGCGCTGGGGATTCTGTCGGCGAGTGTGCAGGTGCCGACGTTGACGCTGGATGAGGTGGAATGTCTGGGTGAGTTGGCGTTATCCGGCGCCGTGCGGGCGGTGCGCGGGGTTTTGCCGGCGGCGCTGGCGGCGCGCAAGGCCGGGCGGACGCTGGTGGTGCCGCGGGCAAATGCCGAGGAGGCTTGTCTGGCGTCGGGGCTGAGGGTGATTGCGGTGGATCATCTGCTGGAGGCCGTGGCGCATTTCAACGGGCATACACCGGTCGAGCCTTACGTCTCTGATGGGCTGATCCATGCCGCCAAACCCTATCCCGACCTGAATGAAGTACAGGGCCAACTGGCCGCCAAACGGGCGCTGCTGATTGCCGCCGCCGGTGCCCACAACCTGCTGTTCAGCGGGCCACCGGGGACGGGCAAGACGTTGCTGGCCAGTCGATTACCGGGGTTGCTGCCACCGCTGGCCGAGAGTGAAGCACTGGAGGTGGCCGCGATTCAATCCGTCGCCAGCGGCGCACCGTTGACCCACTGGCCGCAGCGCCCGTTTCGCCAACCGCATCACTCGGCCTCCGGGCCGGCGCTGGTCGGTGGCAGTTCAAAACCGCAACCCGGCGAAATCACCCTCGCCCATCACGGCGTGCTGTTTCTCGATGAGCTGCCCGAGTTTGATCGCAAGGTGCTGGAGGTTCTGCGCGAACCGCTGGAATCCGGCTGCATCGTGATTGCCCGTGCCAAGGAGCGCGTGCGGTTTCCCGCGAGATTCCAGCTGGTGGCGGCGATGAATCCCTGTCCCTGTGGATATCTTGGCGAGCCGAGCGGCAAGTGTTCGTGCACGCCGGACATGGTGCAGCGCTATCGCAACAAACTCTCAGGGCCGTTGCTGGACCGGATCGATTTGCACCTGACGGTGGCGCGGGAGGCGACAGCGCTGAACCCTGCGGTAAAACCGGGAGAGGACAGCGCCAGCGCGGCCACATTGGTCGCAGAGGCCCGCGAGCGTCAGCAAAAACGCCAGGGCTGCGCCAATGCGTTTCTCGATTTGCCGGGGCTGAAGAAGCACTGCAAGTTATCCACAGCCGATGAAACCTGGCTGGAGACGGCGTGCGAAAGACTGACCTTGTCGCTGCGCTCGGCGCATCGGCTGCTCAAGGTCGCGCGGACGTTGGCGGATCTGGAGAAGCGCGCGGATATCAGTCGCGAACATCTGGCCGAAGCTTTGCAGTATCGGCCGGCGACTCAGTAAGTGCCGAGGTCGTGGCGGGCCCAAACGCAAGCAGGCTCGCTCTCACAGGTCCAACAAAAACCCTGTGGGAGCGAGCCTGCTCGCGATCGCTATTTCAGAGGCGCCTCAACGGAAGCGGTCGACCTCTTGGCGCAGGTCGGCTGCCAGACCTTCCAGCTCCTTGGCGGTGATTGCCAGGTTCGACACCACTTCGCGCTGCTCGCTGTTGGCCATCGCGATGCTCTGCAGATTGCTGCTCAACAGCGTCGCGGTGCTGCTCTGTTCCTGGGTCGCGGTGGTGATCGCCGCAAACTGTTGCCCTGCCGAACGGCTCTGCTCATCGATCCGCGCCAGCGCCGAAGCGACATTGGCGTTACGCGACAGGCCTTCCTGCATCAGCACGTTGCCTTGTTCCATGGTGCTGATGGCGTTACCGGTTTCCTGCTGAATGCTGTGGATCATGCCGGAGATTTCGTCCGTCGCCTGACGGGTGCGCGACGCCAGATTGCGCACTTCATCGGCCACCACGGCAAAGCCGCGACCTTGTTCACCGGCACGGGCCGCTTCGATGGCGGCGTTGAGTGCCAGCAGGTTGGTCTGTTCGGCAATCGAGGTGATCACGCTGACGATACCGCCGATTTCCTGGGAGCGCTGACCGAGCGTGTTGATCACGGTGGCCGTGGTGTTCAGTGCGCCGGCAATCTGCTCCAACGAGGAAGACGCTTCTTCCATCGACGTGCGACCGATCTGGGTCTGCTGAGCGTTTTCCTGGGCCAGACGCTGGGTGTTGCCCATGTTGTCGGCAATGTTCAGCGACGTGGCGGAGAACTCTTCAACGGCACCGGCCATGCTGGTGATTTCGCCAGACTGTTGCTCCATGCCTTCATAGGCGCCGCCAGACAGACCCGACAGAGCTTGAGCCCGACGGTTGACCTCTTCCGAGGCGCGGCGGATGTGCTCGACCATGGTCGACAGGGCATGGCTCATCTGGTTGAACGCGCGAGCCAACTGGCCAATTTCGTCGTTGCTCGACACGCTCAGACGTACGCTCAGATCACCGGCACCCAAGGCTTCGGCCTGACGGACCAGATCACCCAGCGGCGCCAGCTTGCTGCGCAGCAACCAGACCACGGAACCGACCGCCAGCAGCATCGCCAGCAGACTGCCGATGGCCAGCTGAGTGCCGACGCTCCATGTAACTGCGCGGATCTCGGCTTTCGGCATGCTCGCCACCACCGACCACGGGCCGCCTTCGAACGGCACGGCGATGCTGTAGAAGTCTTCGGACTTGTCGCTCCAGAACTGTCCTTTACCCGGCGCTTTCGCCAGACCGTTGATTACGGGAACCGCTTGATCCAGCGCCTGCACACCGGCCGGCGCCACCAGCCACTGGTTCTTCTCGTCCAGCAGCGCCAGCGAGCCGGTCTGGCCGATACGGAAGCGCTTGAGATTGGCGAACTGGGCGTTCTGCGCGTCGGTGTAATCGAAGCCGACGAACAACACCGCGATTACCTTGCCGCTGCTGTCACGCACCGGGGTGTACTGAGTCATGTAGGAGCGATCGAACAGCAAGGCGCGACCGACGTAACCCTGCCCCGCCATCAATTTCGCATAGGCCGGGTGAGCGTGGTCGAGTACGGTGCCGATGGCGCGGGTGCCGTCTTGTTTGCTCAGAGAGGTGCTGACGCGAATGAAGTCTTCGCCGCTGCGCACGAACAGCGTGGCGACACCCGCCGTCATCTGTTTGAACTCGTCGACTTCCTTGAAGTTGTTGTTCAACACTTCGCTGCCCAGGTGCAGGCCCGGGGTCTGGGTGCCCGCGACATTGACCGGCTCGCTCGGGTGAATGCTCAGGCCTGCGCTGAAGCGCTTCTCGAACAGCCCGCTCAGGCGCTGGGTGCTTTCACGCAGCGTGCCGTGAAAAGTGCTCAGCTGATCGGCGAGCAGGCGTGCCTCGCTGGCCAGGTGTTCTTCACGGGTGGCGAGGTTGGCGGTGTCCAGCGAACGCAGGGCGAACACCGTACTGCCGCTGATGACTATCGCCAGTATCACGGCGAGCGCGAGGCCCAGCTGCGAGGCGATCCGAGCGCGAGGTTGAGACATGGACAGCTCCTGGCCGAGCCACGGGATCCTCCTTGATCCCGACTCGGAAATTTTCTAATAGTGGGGGGTGAATCGTGGAGACCGGCACGACGGTTCCACATGCACGTATTCGGCGGTAAAACCGAATACTTGAGCGATCAGCAGGGGTATAGCGAAAGGCCGGCATTGTGCAGGCTCGAACGTTTCAGCTCAAGCGCGTGACCGCCGGCAGCGCCATGGCGCGGACTTCGCCTTGCAGGAAGTCGCTGAGGCGGCGCAAACGTTCACCTCCCGGACGGGTCTTTGGCCACACCAGGTAATAATTCAGTCCGCTGGCGACCGCCGTCGGCCACGGCAGACTCAAGCGTCCCTGGGCAACGTCTTCGGCCACCATCAGCAGATCGCCCATGGAAACCCCATAGCCCCGAGCCGCCGCAATCATCCCGAGCTCCAGGGTATCGAACACCTGCCCGCCCTTGAGCGACACCTGATCCGACAGCCCCATGTGTTCCAGCCAGCTGCGCCAGTCGCGGCGATCCGGCGTCGGGTGCAGCAACTCGGCGCTGGCCAGCCGCGCCACGTCCCACGGCTGATCGTTGAGCAGATTCGGCGCGCCGACCGGAATCAGCTCCTCCGGAAACAGCAGGCTGGCTTCCCAGTCCGGCGGGAAATGCCCGTCACTGAGCAACACCGCGCAGTCGAAGGGCTCGTTGTTGAAGTCCACCGAATCCACGTCCATCCACGCGCTGGTCAGTTGCACTTCGTTGCCTGGCTGCAAATGGCGGAAACGACTGAGCCGCGCCAGCAACCAGCGCATGGTCAGGGTCGACGGGGCTTTCATGCGCAGGATGTCATCTTCGGCGCGCAAGGTATTGCAGGCCCGCTCAAGCGCGGCAAAGCCGTCACGGATGCCCGGCAGCAGCAGGCGTGCCGACTCGGTCAGTTGCAGATTGCGCCCGCTGCGGTGGAACAAGCGGCAGGCGAAATGCTCTTCGAGCGTGCGGATGTGCCGGCTCACCGCACTCTGAGTGATCGACAACTCTTCGGCTGCCCGGGTGAACGAACTGTGGCGGGCCGCCGCTT
>NZ_AKJQ01000016.1:0-18768 GCF_000282255.1 Pseudomonas sp. GM25
TTTCGCCCAGGCCCAGCGGGAAATCGCCCTGGCCATCGGCGAGCCGCCGGCGACCAAAGGTTATCCGCCGTCGGTGTTCGCCAAACTGCCGAAACTGGTGGAGCGCGCCGGTAACGCGGAGAAGGGCGGGGGTTCGATCACCGCGTTCTACACCGTACTGTCCGAAGGCGATGACCAGCAGGACCCGATCGCCGACTCCGCACGGGGCGTGCTCGACGGGCACATCGTATTGTCCCGGCGTCTGGCCGAGGAAGGTCATTACCCGGCCATCGATATCGAAGCCTCGATCAGCCGGGTGATGCCGGCGGTGGTGTCGCCGGAACACATGCAGCGAGCGCAATACTTCAAGCAGCTGTGGTCGCGCTACCAACAGAGCCGTGACCTGATCAGCGTCGGCGCCTATGTCGCTGGCGGTGACCGAGAGACTGACCTTGCCATCAACCTGCAGCCGCAGCTGGTCAGGTATCTGCGTCAGGGCCTCAACGACAACATCAGCCTGGGTGAAAGCGAAGCGTATCTCGGCACGATTTTCGCCCCGGCGGCCGGCGGGTAACCGGTCATGGCCCTGAGTCGAGCCGCGCGTCTGGCGCCGGTGGTGGACATGGCCGAGAAGGCCGAGAAAACCGCCGTGCAACGCCTGGGTTATTTTCAGGGTCAGGTGAAAGTGGCCGAGAGCAAACTCGCCGACTTGCATGCCTTTCGTCTGGATTACTCCGAGCAGTGGATCGTACGCGGCAGCACGGGTGTTTCCGGGCAATGGCTGCTGGGTTTCCAGGGCTTTCTGGCGCAGCTCGACACCGCTGTCGATCAGCAGCGTCAAAGTCTGCAATGGCACCAGAACAACCTGGACAAGGCCCGCGATGCCTGGCAGCAGGCATTCGCCCGGGTCGAAGGTCTGCGCAAGCTTGTACAACGTTATCTGGATGAAGCGCAGCGCGCCGAAGACAAGCGCGAACAGAAGCTGCTGGACGAGTTGTCTCAGCGTTTGCCGCGCCACGAGGCGTTTTGACGGGCAGATCTCGCACAGATCCCGACGCCATCGCGCCTTGCCCATGGCCCCTCCAAGTGCTAAACCTTGTACACGTTCGTCAATGACAAGGAAGCCAGTACATGTCAGTCGTTACAGAAGTCTCTCCGGACAAGAAAAAGCTGACGATTTCGGTCAAGGGGCGATTCGATTTCGCCAAGCATCAGGAATTTCGCCAATCCTACGAAAAAGAGCAGCCCGAATCGGTGATTGTCGACCTCAAGGAGGCGACCTATCTCGACAGTTCGGCGCTCGGCATGCTGCTTCTGCTGCGTGATCATGTCGGCGGTGACGACTCGGAAATCCGCGTGGTCAACAGCAGCTCCGACGTAAAGAAAATCCTCGCCATCTCCAACTTCGACAAACTGTTCGACATCAGTTGACGGCCATGCAGCCGCAAGAGCCGCTGACGATCCTGATCGCCGAAGACAGCGCCGCTGACCGGCTGTTGTTGTCGACTATCGTCCGTCGTCAGGGGCATGAAGTGCTGACGGCCACCCACGGTGCGGACGCAGTCGAGGCGTTTATCCGGCAAAAGCCGCATCTGGTGCTGATGGATGCCATGATGCCGGTGATGGACGGGTTCGAAGCCGCACGCCAGATCAAGAAGCTGGCGGGTGAAAACCTGGTGCCGATCATCTTCCTCACGTCGCTGACGGAAAGTGAAGCCCTGGCCCGTTGCCTTGAGGCCGGCGGTGACGACTTTCTGGCGAAGCCTTACAACCAGGTGATCCTCGCCGCCAAAATCAAGGCGATGGATCGCTTGCGACGCTTGCAGGCCACGGTTCTTCAGCAGCGCGATCTGATCGCCAAACATCACGAGTATCTGCTCAACGAGCAGCGGGTCGCCAAGGCGGTGTTCGACAAGGTCGCGCATTCCGGCTGCCTGAGCGCGCCGAACATCCGTTACCTGCAATCACCCTATGCGCTGTTCAATGGCGACTTGCTGTTGGCGGCGTACACCCCGGCCGGCGACATGCATGTGTTGCTCGGTGACTTCACCGGTCACGGTTTGCCGGCGGCGGTCGGCGCCATGCCGCTGGCCGAGGTGTTCTATGGCATGACCGCCAAGGGTTACGGTCTGGCCGAAACCCTGCGGGAAATGAACGCCAAGCTCAAGCGCATCCTGCCGGTGGACATGTTCTGCTGCGCGACGCTGTTGTGCCTGAGTTTTCAGCGGCGCTCGGTGGAAGTCTGGAACGGCGGCATGCCCGACGGTTATCTGCATTGCCTCGCCACCGGCGAGCGCACGCCACTGGCGGCACGCCACCTGCCGCTGGGGGTGCTCAGCCCGCAGACCTTCGATGACCGCACCGAGGTTCACTCGATGGCGGTGGGCGATCGGGTGTTCCTGCTCTCCGATGGGGTCATCGACACCTGCGATGCCAACGATCAGCTGTTCGGTGTCGAGCGCTTGCACAAGGTGTTCGCCGCCAATCACCAGCCGGATCGGCTGTTCGAGGAAATCGAGCAGGCGTTGCAGGACTTTCGCGGTGAGGCCCGGGACGATGTGAGCATGGTCGAGGTCAGCCTGCTGGAGATGGCGCAGGTCAATCCGTCGGCGCCGGTGTATTCCGACAGTGGCCAGTCCAGTCCGCTGGACTGGTCGGTGAGCTTCGAATTTCGCGGTGCCACGCTCAAGCGCTTCAACCCGTTGCCTTATCTGTTGCAGTTGCTGCTTGAGGTGCATGGCTTGCGGGCGCAGAGTGGCGCACTGTACAGCGTGCTGGCCGAGCTTTATTCCAACGCGCTGGAGCATGGCGTGCTGGGACTGGATTCGAGCCTCAAGCGCGATGCGTCGGGTTTCGCCCGTTATTACGAGCAGCGCAATGCGCGTCTCGAGGCCTTGCAGGACGGCTACGTGCGCGTGCATTTGCAAGTGCGGCCGGAAGGCGAGGGCGGTTGTCTGGTGGTGCGGGTCGAAGACAGCGGCCAGGGATTTGATGTTTCGCGCGTGATGGAGCGGCCGCTCGACGGTGTCCGTCTGTCGGGGCGCGGCGTCAGCCTGATCCGGCAATTGGCGCGTAATGCCAGCTGGTCAGACGATGGTCGCAGTGCTCGCGTGGAGTTTTTCTGGGAGGCTCTGGCATAATCCGCGCATTCTTGATCAAGGAGTGAACAAGTGGCTGATACACATGTGGACCACGAGGCGCTAAGCGCGCTGCGGGAAGTGATGGAAGACAGCTATCCGGAACTGCTGGATACCTTCCTCGCCGATTCCGAAAATCGCCTGCGGGAGTTGCAGCAGACTGCCGATGCCGACGCATTGTCTTCCGTTGCGCACAGCTTCAAGGGCAGCAGCAGCAACATGGGCGCGACCCGTCTTGCGGTGCTGTGCCAGGAGCTGGAACAGCATGCCAAAGACAAAAGCCCTTCTGAAATCATCAAACTGGTCGCCGACATCCATAGCGAATTCGCCGATGTGCGGCCCGTTTATGTCGCCGAGCGACAGCGCTCGCTGACGCACTGATCCTGCCGCCGGGCGGTTTTGCCGGAATTCTGACAAAACTGGCCCGGCACTTGCAGTCATCTATCCCAACTGTACCTACGATCCCAGTGCAGCGGAGACCGTGCCATGCCTGCAAGCCCCAACATTCTTCTTCAGACCGCCGCCCAGGCCAAGGCGCAAGCTGCCTCGGCCAAATCATCGGCAGTGGCCGCAGAGCCCGGGGACAAGGCCTCCAGCTTCGCTCAGGTGTTCGCCGATCAAGGCCCGAACAAGCCCTCGGTGACCGTCGATAATTCGGCAAAACCTGCCCGTGACAAAGTCGCCGACAACAGCGGCAAGAAAGACGTGGGCAAGGATCAGTCTGCCGCCCCGGAGCCGGCGGTTGCCGATAGCGGCAAAGCCTTGCCCGCCGACAAACCGGCGACGGCGGCAACGGACGACAAGACCGCTACTGATGATGACTCGGCAGACACCGCACCGACTCCTGTTGCCGAAACGGCGCCGGTGGATCCGGCGCTGGTGGCAGCGGTAGAGCCCGTCGTTACCGCACCGGTAGTAGCCACCCCCGTTGTCGAGACCGCCGCGCAACCTGAAACCGACAAGCCAGCCGTGGCGGCATTGCCGGGTATGGTCAAGGATCCGGCGCCGGCCACTGATCCTGCTTTCGACCCCGAGGCGGATCCGCTGGATTCGCTGCCTGCCGTGCGCATGGCCATGGAGCAGAGTGGGCACATTTCCGCTTCCAGCCAGTCCCAGCCCAAAGCCACCCCGGCCCAGGCTCAGGCTGACGGCGAATTGACCTCGGCGCAGAACTTCGCCGCCGGCATGGCCAGCATGCTCGACGTGCAGGCTGACAAGGACAGCACCAGTCAGGGCGGTGAGAAGGCGTTCAGCGGTCTGATCGATGACGGCCTGAAAGACCTGAAGACCGCCACCAGCGACACCCGCGTGGATGATTTCGCCAACCGTCTGGCGGCGCTGACCCAGGCTGCCACGCCGAAAACCGCCAACGCGGTGCCGGTGAACCAGCCGATTGCCATGCACCAGAACGGCTGGACCGAAGAAGTGGTCAACCGGGTCATGTACCTGTCGAGCAACAACCTGAAGGCGGCTGACATCCAGTTGCAGCCGGCCGAGCTTGGGCGTCTGGATATCCGGGTGAACATGGTCCCGGACCAGCAGACCCAGGTGACCTTCATGAGCGCGCATCCGAGCGTGCGTGAAGCCCTCGACGGTCAGATGCACCGCCTGCGCGACATGTTCAACCAGCAAGGCATGGGGCAGGTCGACGTCAACGTGTCCGACCAGAACCGTGGCTGGCAGGGTCAAGGCCAGGAACAGGCGCAGCAGGGGCAGGGCGGTCGCACCAGCGCAGCCGGCGGTCGCCTGGATTCGGCCGAAGAAGAGTTGACGCCGGCCGCCGTGGCTGAAGCGGCGGCCACGGCCACTCACGTGATCGGCTCCAGCGCCGTAGACTACTACGCCTGATATTCAAGGCAAATTAACTGTGGGAGCGAGCTTGCTCGCGAAGGCTTTTTGACGAACAACACCTGTGTTGAATGTTAAACCGCTTTCGCGAGCAAGCTCGCTCCCACAGTTGTTTGCGCTGCCCCTGTCTACCCCTCCGACACTTCTGGCATAACACTTGCTCTTGCCTTGCCGTGCGACTGTGAAAACCCGATTAGTGACGGATTATTGGCATGGCGAAGAGCGAAGCTGCAGCAGTAAAAGACCCCGCAACCAAAGGCAAACTCAAGATGATCATTGCGATCGTGCTCGGGTTGCTGCTGGCCATCGGCGCATCTGTGGGGGCGACCTGGTTCTTCATGCACAGTGCCCAGAGCAAGCCTGAGGCGGCGGCCGAAGCGGCCCCGGTCGGCAAGCAACCGGCGATTTTCGAGCCGATGGCGCCGGCCTTCGTGGCCAACTACAACCAGAACGGCCGTCAGCGCTACATGCAGGTGAGCATCACCATGCTGGCGCGCAATCAGGCCGATCTGGAAGCGCTCAAAGTGCACATGCCGGTGATCCGCAACAACCTGGTGATGCTCTTCTCCGGTCAGGATTTCGCCACGCTGGCGACTCCGGTCGGTCAAGAGATGTTGCGCCAGAAGGCCACAGCCAGCGTCCAGGAAGTGGCGCAGAAAGAGCTGGGCAAAGTGGTGATCGAACAGTTGCTTTTCACTAATTTCGTACTGCAGTAGGAACACGACATGGCCGTGCAGGATCTGCTGTCCCAGGATGAAATCGACGCGCTGTTGCATGGCGTCGACGATGGTCTGGTACAGACCGATAACGCTGCCGAACCCGGCAGTGTCAAAAGCTACGACCTGACCAGCCAGGATCGCATCGTCCGTGGACGCATGCCGACTCTGGAAATGATCAACGAGCGTTTTGCCCGCTACACCCGCATCAGCATGTTCAACATGCTGCGCCGCTCGGCGGACGTTGCCGTCGGTGGCGTACAGGTGATGAAGTTCGGCGAATACGTGCACTCGCTGTACGTGCCGACCAGCCTCAACCTGGTCAAGATCAAACCCCTGCGCGGCACCGCGCTGTTCATCCTCGACGCCAAACTGGTGTTCAAGCTGGTGGACAACTTCTTCGGCGGCGACGGCCGTCACGCCAAGATCGAAGGGCGTGAATTCACCCCGACCGAACTGCGCGTGGTGCGCATGGTGCTGGAGCAGGCGTTCGTCGACTTGAAGGAAGCCTGGCAGGCGATCATGGAAGTCAACTTCGAGTACATCAACTCGGAAGTGAACCCGGCCATGGCCAACATCGTCGGCCCGAGCGAAGCGATCGTGGTCTCCACGTTCCACATCGAACTCGACGGCGGTGGCGGCGACCTGCACGTGACCATGCCGTACTCGATGATCGAGCCGGTGCGCGAAATGCTCGACGCCGGTTTCCAGTCGGACCTCGACGACCAGGACGAACGCTGGGTCAACGCCCTGCGCCAGGACGTGCTCGACGTCGACGTGCCGATCGGTGCCACCGTGGCTCGCCGCCAGTTGAAACTGCGCGACATCCTGCACATGCAGCCGGGTGACGTGATTCCGGTGGAGATGCCGGAAGACATGATCATGCGCGCCAACGGCGTGCCGGCCTTCAAGGTCAAGATGGGCTCGCACAAAGGCAACCTTGCGTTGCAGGTTATCGAGCCGATCGAGCGCCGCTGAAGCGGCGCCCTCACTCCCTGATTCTTTTACCGGTTTTTTGCCCGCCGAGGACAAATGATGAACGACGATATGAACACCCAGGACGATCAGGCACTGGCCGATGAATGGGCTGCCGCCCTGGAAGAAACCGGTGAAGCCGGGCAGGCTGACATCGACGCGCTGCTGGCCGCCGATGCAGGTGCTTCGAGCTCCAACCGTCTGCCGATGGAAGAGTTCGGCAGCGTGCCGAAGAACAACGATCCGGTGACCCTCGACGGTCCGAACCTGGACGTGATTCTCGACATCCCGGTGTCGATCTCGATGGAAGTGGGCAGCACCGACATCAACATCCGCAACCTGCTGCAACTCAACCAGGGTTCGGTGATCGAGCTCGATCGTCTGGCCGGCGAGCCGCTGGACGTGCTGGTCAACGGCACCCTGATCGCCCACGGTGAAGTGGTTGTGGTCAACGAAAAGTTCGGCATCCGTCTGACCGACGTGATCAGCCCGAGCGAACGCATCAAGAAGCTGCGCTGAGTGAAAAAGGTTCTGGGTGCTTTGTTCGGTCTGGCGCTGGCGTTGCCGTTCAGCGTGCTGGCGGCCGAGCCGGTGGCGACCACGGCAGCGGCGGCTGCGCCGGCCGTCAACAGCGGCGTGGCGGGGCAACTGACGCAACTGGTGCTGGGGCTGTTGCTGGTACTGGGGTTGATCTTCTTCCTCGCCTGGCTGTTGCGTCGGGTGCAGCAGGCAGGTCCCGCCGGCAAGGGTCAGGTGATCGAGCTGATCGGCTCGCGCGCGCTCGGGCCGCGTGACCGTCTGATGCTGGTGCAGGTCGGCAACGAGCAGATACTGCTCGGCCTCAGCCCCGGAACCATCACTGCGTTGCACGTGCTCAAAGAGCCGGTCGAGGTGCCGAGCACCGCCGACAAAGCGACTCCGGAATTTGCCCAGCATCTGTTGAAGATCCTCGGCAAGGATCAGAAGGATAAGAAGTAATGGGTGCGTTGCGCATCGTCTTGACCCTGGCCTTGATGTTGGCCGCGCCGCTGGCATTCGCCGCCGATCCGTTGTCGATCCCGGCGATCACCCTGGGCACCAACGCCGAGGGCGCGCAGGAGTACTCGGTCAGCCTGCAGATCCTGCTGATCATGACGGCGCTGAGCTTCATTCCGGCCGCCGTCATCCTGATGACCAGTTTCACCCGGATCATCATCGTCTTCTCGATCCTGCGTCAGGCCCTGGGCCTGCAGCAGACGCCGTCGAACCAGATCCTCACCGGCATGGCGCTGTTCTTGACGCTGTTCATCATGGCGCCGGTGTTCGATCGCGTGAACAACGATGCCTTGCAGCCGTACCTCGCGGAAAAGCTGACGGCCCAGCAGGCGGTGGAAAAGGCTCAGGTGCCGATCAAGGACTTCATGCTCGCCCAGACCCGCTCCAGCGATCTGGAGCTGTTCATGCGCCTGTCCAAGCGCACCGACATCGCGACGCCGGATCAGGCGCCGCTGACGATTCTGGTGCCGGCCTTCGTGACGTCTGAACTGAAGACTGCGTTCCAGATCGGCTTCATGATCTTCATCCCGTTCCTGATCATCGACCTGGTCGTCGCGAGCGTGCTGATGGCGATGGGTATGATGATGCTGTCGCCGCTGATCATTTCCCTACCGTTCAAAATCATGCTGTTCGTGCTGGTGGATGGCTGGGCGCTGATCATCGGCACCCTGGCCAGCAGTTTCGGAGGTGTATCGCCATGACGCCAGAAGTAGCGGTCGACATCTTTCGCGAAGCCCTGTGGCTGACCACCATGATGGTGGCGATCCTGGTGGTGCCGAGTCTGCTGGTGGGCCTGCTGGTGTCGATGTTCCAGGCCGCGACCCAGATCAACGAACAGACCCTGAGCTTCCTGCCGCGTCTGCTGGTGATGCTGGTAACGCTGATCGTCGCCGGCCCATGGCTGGTGCAGACGTTCATGGAATACATCACGCAGTTGTACAAAAATATTCCGATGGTCATCGGCTAAGCCATGCAATCGCTGCTTCAGTTGACCGATACCCAGATCAGCACCTGGGTGGCGTCGTTCATGCTGCCGATGTTTCGCGTCGCCTCGATGTTGATGGTGATGCCGGTCTTCGGAACCACGCTGGTGCCCCGGCGGATCCGTCTGTACTTCGCATTCGCGATCACCGTGGTGATCACGCCCAACCTGCCGGCGATGCCGGCGGTCAGCCCGCTGGACCTCAGCGGTCTGCTGCTGATCGCCGAGCAGATTCTGGTCGGTGCGGTGCTGGGCTTCTCTCTGCAATTGTTCTTTCAGGCCTTCGTAGTGGCGGGGCAGATCGTCGCGATCCAGATGGGCATGGGCTTCGCGTCGATGATCGACCCTACCAACGGCGTGTCGGTGGCGGTGATCGGGCAGTTCTTTACGATGCTGGTGACTTTGCTGTTCCTGTCAATGAACGGGCACCTGGTGGTCTTCGAAGTGCTCACCGAAAGCTTCACCACGCTGCCGGTCGGCGGCGGGCTGATGACCACGCATTACTGGGAACTGGCCGGCAAACTCGGCTGGGTGCTGGGCGCCGCCTTGTTGCTGGTGCTGCCGGCGGTCACAGCGCTGCTGGTGGTCAACATCGCTTTTGGCGTGATGACCCGGGCCGCGCCACAGCTCAACATTTTCTCCATCGGCTTTCCGCTGACCCTGGTGCTCGGCCTGTTCATCGTTTGGGTCGGGTTGGCGGACATTCTCAATCAGTATCAACCGCTGGCCACCGAGGCCCTGCAGTTTTTACGCGAACTGGCAAAGGCGCGCTGAGTCATGGCTGAGAGCGAAAGCGGTCAGGACAAAACAGAAGACCCCACGGAAAAGCGCAAGAAGGACTCCCGGGAAAAGGGTGAGATTGCGCGCTCCAAGGAGCTCAACACGCTGGCGGTGATGATGGCCGGTGCGGGTGCGCTGTTGGTTTTTGGCGGGATGCTGGCGCAGGATTTGATGGACCTGATGCGCCAGAACTTCACGCTGTCGCGGGAAGTGATCATGGACGAGCGCTCCATGGCGACGTTCCTGATGAACTCCGGATTGCAGGCATTGCTGGCGATTCAGCCGATCATGATCACCCTGTTGGTTGCCGCTTTCCTCGGGCCGATCGCGCTGGGTGGCTGGCTGTTCGCTGCCGGTTCGCTGGCGCCCAAGTTCAGCCGGATGAACCCGGCGGCGGGCCTCAAGCGGATGTTCTCGATGAAGGCCGTGATCGAGCTGCTCAAGGCGCTGGCCAAGTTTCTCATCACGCTGGGTGTGGCGCTGGTGGTGCTCAATTCGGACATCGACGACCTGCTGCGCATCGCCCACGAACCGCTGGACCGGGCGATCATTCACAGCTTGCAACTGGTGGGCTGGAGCTCGCTGTGGCTGGCGTGCGGGTTGATCATCATCGCTGCTGTCGATGTGCCCGTGCAGATCTGGGAGAGCATCAAGAAGCTCAAGATGACCAAGCAGGAAGTGCGCGACGAGCACAAGGACCAGGAAGGTCGGCCGGAGGTCAAGCAACGGATTCGCCAGGTTCAGCGCGAGATGTCGCAGCGCCGGATGATGGCGGCGATTCCGGACGCCGACGTGGTCATCACCAACCCGACCCACTACGCCGTGGCGCTCAAGTACGACGCCGAGAAGGGCGGGGCGCCGATGCTGCTGGCCAAGGGCAGCGACTTCCTGGCACTGAAGATCCGCGAAATCGCCATGGCCAACAACGTCATGCTTCTCGAATCGCCAGCGCTGGCGCGTTCGATCTATTACTCCACGGAGCTGGAAGAAGAAATCCCCGGCGGCCTGTACCTGGCGGTCGCCCAGGTACTGGCCTACGTCTACCAGATCCGCCAGCACCGCGCGGGCAAGGGCAAGTTCCCGGAACCGCTCAAGGACGACCTGCCGATCCCGCCGGATCTGCGGCGCGATTCCTGATTCTGATGAAACAAAAAAACCGCCTCCGGTTGAACCCGGTGGCGGTTTTTTTATGCCTGATGATCTGTGTTGCCTGTGAGGCCTCTTTCGCGAGCAGGCTCGCTCCCACGGTTGACCGCGTTCCATTGTGGGAGCGAGCCTGCTCGCGATGACGTCAGCCGCCACGGCACATCACTCAAGCCCTTACACAGGGTTCGGCGACGGCGGTAATTCCAGATTATCCAGCACCCGATTCACTGCCAGCTCGCCGAGCATGATCAGTTGCGCAATACCCACCAATGTCCTGCGCTGCGAGGCGGGCATGAGATGGGTGAAGTCATTGACGATGGTTCTGGCGGAAGCCAGGGTTTCGCAGGCATCGACCAGCAGCTCTTCGTTTTTGAAGTCCGCGGTGACGGCGTACATTCTGCGGGTTTTGCGCGGTGGTGGCGTGGAGCCGGGCGGGCAGAGATAGTGATCGAGGGCGCGGTCGGCGGCTTCGTGAAGCTTTCTGGAATCGGCGGATTCGTAGGGCGAGGCGGGGTCGGTTTCGGGTGGGTTGGGTGTGGGTTTGATCATGGTGAAGCTCCTTTGGGGTGGAGCCGCCAAATCCAGTCGCTAAACAGGAAGGGTGGCGGCTGTACGCAGGTTAGCGAACCGGTCAAAGGCACCCGGCAGACCGCAAGGGTCTCCCGCATACAGCCACCATAACGAAATTGCAGACATACAGATCCGCAACGAAGCCTGGAACGCTGGTGCACCTTTAAATTGAGCCGAGTCGCTAAACCCGATCGCTGATTCGTCAGCGACCGACCCACAATAGAACCCGACCCCAAAGCGCACAAGCCGGCGGATTCTGGCGTAGCCGTAGGCAACGGCGCAAGGATTCGTAGCCTGTAAGGCGTGTCTGAAGGTGTCTTTTAAACACCCGAGTTTAAAAGGCACTTTTTGCTGACCTCTTGCGAAAGCGACATCCCGCCCAGCAGAAAAACCACGCCCGAACCCCTCTGTTTCAATCATCGGCAAAAGTTGGAAGGCTTCTTGCAGTAGCCGCCGTGCGTCCGCTCTGGGCGTCAAAAGTTTGCTTTAAAGGAACGAGGAAAACCGGTGGATCGCTCTCAGTTAATCAACAGTGCTCGCTCGAACATTGCCGACCTCAGTCGGGGCAATCTGGGTGTGCCGCTGTTGCTGCTGGTCATGCTGGCGATGATGATGTTGCCGGTGCCGCCGTTCCTGCTCGACGTGTTCTTCACCTTCAACATTGCCCTGTCGATCGTCGTGCTGCTGGTCTGCGTGTACGCCTTGCGGCCGCTGGATTTCGCGGTGTTCCCGACGATCCTGCTGGTGGCGACCCTGTTGCGACTGGCGCTCAACGTGGCGTCTACGCGGGTGGTGATGCTCCACGGTCAGGACGGCCACGCCGCTGCCGGTAAGGTGATCCAGGCCTTCGGTGAGGTGGTGATCGGCGGTAACTACGTGGTCGGTATCGTGGTCTTCGCCATTTTGATGATCATCAACTTCGTCGTGGTAACCAAGGGTGCCGGCCGGATCTCCGAGGTGAGCGCGCGTTTCACCCTCGATGCGATGCCCGGCAAGCAAATGGCGATCGACGCCGACCTCAACGCCGGTCTGATCGATCAGGCCCAGGCCAAGGCCCGCCGTCAGGAAGTGGCCCAGGAGGCAGAGTTCTACGGTTCGATGGACGGTGCCAGCAAGTTCGTGCGCGGTGATGCCATCGCCGGTTTGCTGATTCTGTTCATCAACCTGATCGGCGGCATGGCCGTCGGTATCTTCCAGCACAACATGACTTTCGCCGACGCCGGCAAGGTTTACGCCTTGCTTACCATCGGTGACGGTTTAGTGGCGCAATTGCCATCACTGTTGTTATCTACAGCGGCAGCGATCATGGTGACCCGTGCTTCCGGCTCGGAAGACATGGGCAAGCAGATCAATCGCCAGATGTTCGCCTCGCCAAAAGCGCTGGCGGTGGCGGCCGGTTTGATGGCGGTCATGGGCCTGGTGCCGGGCATGCCGCACTTCTCGTTCCTGAGCATGGCTGCACTTGCCGCCGGTGGTGCTTACCTGTTCTGGAAGAAGCAGAACGTGGCCAAGGTCGTCGCGCTGGAAGAGGTCAAGCGCCAGCAGGAACTGCTGCCGTCGCCGGCCCGCGCCATGGAAACCAAGGAGCTGGGCTGGGACGACGTGACCCCGATCGACATGATCGGCCTGGAAGTCGGCTACCGCCTGATTCCGCTGGTGGACCGCAACCAGGGCGGGCAATTGCTGGCGCGGATCAAGGGCGTGCGCAAGAAGCTCTCGCAGGACCTGGGCTTCCTGATGCCGACCGTGCACATCCGCGACAACCTCGACCTGGCGCCGAGCGCCTATCGCCTGACCCTGATGGGCGTGATCCTGGCCGAGGCCGAGATCTACCCGGACCGCGAACTGGCGATCAACCCGGGGCAGGTCTACGGCTCGCTCAACGGCATTACCGCCAAAGATCCGGCTTTTGGCCTGGAGGCGGTGTGGATCGAAGTCAGCCAGCGGGCCCAGGCGCAATCGCTCGGTTACACCGTGGTCGATGCCAGCACCGTGGTTGCGACCCACTTGAACCAGATTCTGTACAAGCACTCCAGCGAGCTGATCGGCCACGAAGAAGTGCAGCAACTGATGCAATTGCTGGCCAAGAGCTCGCCGAAACTGGCTGAAGAGCTGGTGCCGGGCGTGGTCACGCTGTCGCAGTTGCTCAAGGTGTTGCAGGCGTTGCTGGCAGAACACGTGCCGGTGCGCGATATCCGCAGCATTGCCGAAGCCATCGCCAACAATGCCGCCAAGAGTCAAGATACCGCCGCTTTGGTGGCCGCTGTGCGGGTCGGCGTATCCCGCGCCATCGTCCAAAGCATTGTAGGGACTGAGTCGGAGCTGCCAGTTATCACGCTGGAGCCAAGGTTGGAACAAATATTGCTCAATAGTCTGCAGAAGGCAGGACAAGGCTCGGAAGAGGGCGTTCTGCTGGAACCGAGCATGGCCGAGAAGCTGCAGCGTTCGCTGATCGAAGCGGCGCAGCGCCAGGAAATGCAAGGTCAGCCGGTGATCCTGTTGGTAGCAGGCCCGGTTCGCGCGATGCTCTCGCGCTTTGGTCGCCTGGCAGTTCCCGGACTGCATGTGCTGGCCTACCAGGAAATTCCGGACAACAAGCAAGTGACCATCGTTGCGACAGTAGGGCCCAACGGCTGAGGTAGTGGTTTATGCAAGTTAAGCGTTTTTTCGCCGCCGATATGCGTCAGGCCATGAAGCTGGTTCGTGATGAGCTGGGCGCTGATGCCGCCATCATTGGCAACCGCCGCATCGCCGGCGGCGTCGAGCTGACGGCGGCGCTCGATTACAAACTGTCGGCGCTGGCCCCGCGTGTTCCGAACATGGAACTCGAGGATGAGCTGCGCAAGACCCAGTCGCGCATCGTCACCGCCCAGGCCGAGCTGAGCCTGCGTGGCGAAGCCGACGGCAACACCAATCGCCAGTTGTTCGCCGGGCTGCCGTTGACGGCCGGCCTGCCGCTGACCGCTGCCGAACCGCTGACCGAACCGACCTACGAAGCTCCAGCCCGTCCGGCACCAGCGCCTGCAGCGGTTTCCGCTGGCGTCGACCCGCGTGCTCTGGACTCGATGCGTTTCGAGCTCAACAGCCTGCGCGAACTGATGGAAGTGCAACTCGGCACCCTGGCCTGGAACCAGCTGCAAGGCAGCCGTCCGGCCCAGGCCAATCTGTACCGTCGTCTGCAACGCATCGGTTTGTCCGGCCCGCTGTCCCGTGATCTGCTGTCGATGATCACCGAGATCGACGAACCGCGTCAGGCCTGGCGCATGCTGCTGGCGCACCTGGCGCGGATGATTGCCGTACCGGAAGTCGAGCCGCTGGAAGAGGGCGGTGTGATTGCCATGGTCGGCCCTGCCGGCATGGGCAAGACCACCACCCTGGCCAAACTGGCCGCCCGTTACGTGCTCAAGTACGGCGCGCAGAACATCGCGCTGGTGAGCATGGACAGTTTCCGTATCGGCGCGCAGGAGCAGCTCAAGACGCTGGGCCGCATCCTCAATGTGTCGGTGACCCACGTCGATCCGGGCCAGTCCCTGGTGCAGGCGCTGGATCCACTGCTGCGCAAACGCGTGGTGCTGATCGATACCGCCGGCCTGCAAGCCAGCGATCCGGCACTGCGCATGCAGCTGGAAAGTCTGGCCGGTCGTGGCATTCGGTCGAAAAATTATCTGGTGCTGGCAACCACCAGCCAGAAACAGGTTCTAACCGCCGCTTATCACAGTTACAAGCGTTGCGGGCTGGCCGGGTGCATCCTGACTAAACTGGATGAGACGGCAAGCCTTGGCGAAGTGCTGAGCCTGGCGATCAGTCACGAACTGCCGGTCGCCTACCTGACCGATGGGCCGCGTATTCCGGATGATCTGCATCTGCCGCGCCGTCATCAACTGGTCAGCCGCGCCGTGAGTGTGCAAATGCAGGAAGAACCCAGCGAAGAAGCCATGGCTGACATGTTCGCTGATATCTACCACAGTCCGACCAAGCAGGTTGGCTGAGGTAATGAACCGTTTTTGTACCTACATCGATGGTCTGCCATGCATTGTTCCGGTTGTGAACGCGCAGCCAGTAATGTGGCCTCCGTCTATGCAAGACAAGGTAAAGAAATAACATGGGCAGCATGCATCCCGTACAGGTGATCGCGGTGACCGGCGGCAAAGGTGGCGTCGGCAAGACTAATGTGTCAGTGAACTTGTCCCTGGCGCTGGCAGAGCTTGGCCGTCGGGTCATGCTGCTGGACGCCGACCTGGGGCTGGCGAACGTCGACGTTCTGCTGGGCCTCACACCCAAACGCACCCTGGCCGACGTGATCGAAGGCCGCTGCGAGCTGCGCGACGTGCTGTTGCAAGGCCCCGGCGGGATCCGCATCGTGCCGGCCGCTTCCGGCACCCAGAGCATGGTTCACCTGAGCCCGGCCCAGCATGCCGGCCTGATTCAGGCGTTCAGCGACATCGGCGACAATCTCGATGTACTGGTGATCGACACCGCTGCGGGTATTGGTGACTCGGTAGTCAGTTTCGTTCGCGCAGCGCAGGAAGTGTTGCTGGTGGTCTGCGACGAGCCGACCTCGATCACTGACGCCTACGCGCTGATCAAGCTGCTGAACCGCGATTACGGCATGAACCGCTTCCGCGTCCTGGCCAACATGGCCCAGAGCCCGCAGGAAGGTCGCAATCTGTTCGCCAAGTTGACCAAGGTCACGGATCGCTTCCTCGACGTCGCCCTACAATACGTCGGTGCGGTGCCCTACGACGAAAGCGTGCGCAAGGCGGTGCAGAAGCAGCGTGCGGTCTATGAAGCCTTCCCGCGTTCCAAGTGCGCACTGGCGTTCAAGGCGATCGCACAGAAGGTCGACACCTGGCCGCTGCCCGCCAACCCGCGCGGCCACCTCGAATTTTTCGTCGAGCGCCTCGTGCAGCAAACGGCAGGACCTGTGCTATGACCGCCAGCGGTATGAACCTTTACAAAAAGTCGGCGCGTGACGCGCAGTACGAGCTGATCGAGCGTTACGCGCCACTGGTCAAACGCATCGCCTACCACTTGCTGGCGCGATTGCCGGCCAGTGTGCAGGTCGAAGACCTGATCCAGGCCGGCATGATCGGCCTGCTCGAAGTCTCGACCAAATACGACGCCAGCAAGGGCGCCAGTTTTGAAACGTACGCGGGCATCCGGATCCGCGGTGCGATGCTCGATGAAGTCCGTAAGGGGGACTGGGCGCCACGCTCGGTTCACCGCAATACCCGTATGGTCAGCGACGCGATTCGCTCGATTGAAGCTAAAACCGGCCGTGACGCTAAAGATCACGAAGTTGCGGCCGAACTCCAATTGAGTCTCGACGATTACTACGGGATTTTGAACGACACCCTGGGCAGCCGGCTGTTCAGTTTCGACGACCTGTTGCAGGACGGCGAACACGAAGGGCTGCACGAGGATGGCGCCAGTGCTCATCTGGAGCCGTCGCGCGATCTGGAAGACGAACGTTTCCAGGCCGCGCTGGCGGACGCGATTGCCAATTTGCCGGAGCGTGAGCGACTGGTGTTGGCGCTGTACTACGACGAAGAGCTGAACCTCAAGGAGATCGGTGAAGTCCTTGGCGTCAGTGAATCGCGGGTCAGCCAGTTACACAGCCAGTGCGCGGCCCGCTTGCGGGGGCGTTTGGGGGAGTGGCGAGCGCGCTGAAGGCAGTGTGGGGACACTGCGAACGAGGCTGGTGCGGTGGTGAACGGCACCGGTCTTGCTCTGTTGTGCTCCAGACAGTCATCGAGTGTTTTGCCGGATTGATTGAAATGGCGCGTCCAGGTGCTGGACGCGTTTAAGACTGCTTGGAGGTCGAATTGAACAAAGACATGAAAATCCTCATCGTTGATGACTTCTCAACGATGCGGCGGATCATCAAGAACCTGTTGCGTGATCTGGGGTTCACCAACACCGTTGAAGCCGACGATGGCACCACTGCCATTCCGGTGCTCAACAGCGGCAGCATCGACTTTCTGGTGACCGACTGGAACATGCCTGGCATGACCGGTATCGACCTGCTGCGCCACGTGCGCGCCGATGAAAAGCTCAAGCACCTGCCAGTGCTGATGGTGACCGCTGAAGCCAAGCGCGAGCAGATCATCGAAGCGGCCCAGGCCGGCGTTAACGGCTACGTGGTCAAACCTTTCACGGCCCAGGCGTTGAAAGAAAAAATCGAGAAGATTTTCGAACGCATCGGCTGATGAACGCGCGGGGGAGCTATGGAGCATAAAGAATCTTCACAGGGCGACTTCGAGTCGACCCTGAAAAAACACGCGGTCGAACTGGTCGAAAGCCTTGAAAAGGGCAGGTTCGGCGACGCTGTGCAACTGATCCATGAGCTCAATCAGACCCGTGACCGTGGCCTGTACCAGGAAGTGGGCAAGCTCACGCGTGAACTGCACAGTGCGATCGTCAATTTCCAGATCGATCCGCACATGCCGCAGGCTGAGGAAGTGTCGCAAATCACCGACGCTACCGAACGCCTGGGCTACGTGGTCAAACTGACCGAAGCTGCCGCCAACCGCACCATGGATCTGGTGGAAAGCGCGACCCCTGTGGTCAATGGCCTGGCTGACGAAGCCCAGGCCTTGAGCGCCGATTGGGGCCGCTTCATGCGCCGTGAGGTCGGGGCTGAAGAGTTCCGTGAACTGGCGCGCCGGGTCGACGGTTTTCTGGCACGCAGTAGCGCGGACAACCGCGCGGTGTCGAGCAATCTGAACGACATTCTGCTCGCCCAGGATTACCAGGATCTCACCGGTCAAGTGATCAAGCGCGTGACCCAATTGGTCACCGAAGTCGAAAGCAACCTGCTCAAGCTCGTGCTCATGGCCAGCCAGGTGGACCGCTTTGCGGGCATCGAACATGACCGTGCGGCGATGCTTGCTGAAAAAGATCCACAAAAACATCTCTCGCAGGGTGAAGGTCCGCAGATTCATGCCGATAAACGAGAAGACGTTGTGTCCGGTCAGGACGATGTGGACGATTTGCTATCCAGCCTTGGATTTTGAGTTTTTTTGGGTTTTTAGACCTGTAGGAGCACCCCATTAATGAGCTTCGGCGCCGATGAAGAGATCCTTCAGGATTTCCTGGTTGAGGCCGGCGAGATTCTTGAGCAACTGTCCGAACAACTGGTCGAGCTGGAAAGCCGCCCGGATGACGCAGATCTGCTCAACGCAATTTTTCGCGGTTTCCACACTGTAAAAGGGGGCGCCGGCTTCCTTCAGCTCAACGAGCTGGTGGAGTGCTGTCACATCGCCGAAAACGTGTTCGACATCCTGCGCAAGGGTGAACGACGCGTCGATGCAGAACTGATGGACGTGGTGCTCGAAGCGCTGGACGCGGTGAACAGCATGTTCAGCGAAGTCCGCGATCGCAGCCCGATCACCGCCGCCACCCCGGAACTGCTGGCCGCCCTGGCGCGTCTGGCCGAACCGCAATCGGCGGATGAAGCCCCGGCTTCGCCTGTTGCCGAGATGATCGAAGAACTGGTCGTCGAAGGCGATTCGGGCGACATCACCGATAACGAATTTGAACAGTTGCTGGATTCGCTGAACGCCGTCAAGGCCGAAGCCGAAGCCCCGGCGGCTGGCGC
>NZ_AKJQ01000017.1:0-28706 GCF_000282255.1 Pseudomonas sp. GM25
GGGGGCGAGGGGGAAAGGGAGCAGAACTCTATGCTTTTCAAAACTTAAGTTCGACTCGATATCTCAGGTCGATGTAACTCGAATGATCAACACGGTCGGCTCCCTCTCCCTCCGGGAGAGGGCTGGGGTGAGGGTGCTTTTTGCTTCTGAGCTTCAGCCCTCAACGGCCGGAATATGCCCAAACAACTCCTGAGCAAACGCCACCCGCTCTTCAACCGACTCCGTCACTCCACGCGCCTTCAGCTCTTCCAGATGCGCTTCCACCGCATGGGTGCGCAACGTCAGCCCGCAGTCGTTGGCAATCTGGATATTCAGCCCCGGCCGCGCATTCAGCTCCAGAATCAGCGGGCCTTTCTCCTGGTCCAGCACCATGTCCACGCCGATGTAACCCAGGCCACACAGCTCATAGCAACCGGCCGCGAGTTTCATGAAACCGTCCCAGTAGGGCAGTTGCACGCCGTCCACCGCGTTGGTGGTGTCCGGGTGTTTGGTGATGATGTTGTTCAGCCAGGTGCCGCGCAGGGTCAGGCCGGTGGCCAGGTCGACGCCGACGCCGATGGCGCCCTGGTGCAGGTTGGCCTTGCCGCCGGACTGACGGGTCGGCAGCCGCAGCATCGCCATCACCGGGTAACCCATCAGCACGATGATGCGGATGTCCGGCACGCCTTCGTAGCTGATGCTTTTGAAGATCTGGTCCGGGGTCACCCGGTATTCGATCAGCGCCCGGTCGCGGTGGCCGCCCAGCGAATACAGGCCGGTGAGGATGCTGGAGATATGATGTTCCAGCTCTTCGTGGGCAATGATCTTGCCCGATACCGTGCGATAGCGGCCCTCGAAACGGTCGGCGACCACGATGATGCCGTCACCGCCGGCGCCCTGGGCCGGCTTGATCACGAAGTCGTTGCGCCCGCCGATGATCTCGCCGAGCTTGTCGATTTCCTTCTCCGTGGAAATCACGCCATACAGTTCCGGCACGTGAATGCCGGCCTTGATCGCGCGTTCCTTGGTGATGATCTTGTCATCGACGATCGGGTACAGGCTGCGCTTGTTGTACTTGAGCACGTAGTCGGCGTTACGCCGATTGATGCCCATGATGCCCCGGGCTTCCAGGGCCTTCCAGGTCTTCCAGAAACCGAACATCAGGCGTCAGCCTTCTTCAGGAAAGCCTTGAAACGTACGAGTTCAGTCAGGCGGTAGCCGCGATAGCGACCCATGGCCAGCATGAAGCCCACCAGAATCAGCAGGATCGCCGGGAAGGTGAACACGAAGTACACCAGCTCCGGAACGGTCATGATCAGGTGCGCCAGGGACGCCGCGAACAGCGTGCCGATCGCCACTTTCATGGCATGGCTGGCGCCGCGTTCTTCCCAGGTGATCGACAGGCGTTCGATGGTCATGGTCAGAATCACCATCGGGAACAGCGCCACCGACAGGCCGCGCTCCAGACCGAGTTTGTGACTGAACAGGCTGATCGCCGCAATCAGCACCACCACGAACGTCAGCACCACCGACAGGCGCGGCAGCATTTGCAGCTTAAGGTGCTCCAGATACGAGCGCAGCGATAACCCGAGCGCGGTGATCACGGTAAACAGCAGGATGCCGAAGCCCAGTTGCGTCTCGCGGAAGGCCAGGGCGATCAGCACCGGCGTGAACGTGCCGAGGGTCTGCAGGCCGATCAGGTTGCGCAGGATCAGGATCACCAGCACGCCGATCGGGATCATCACCATGATCATGAAGGTCTGCTGGGTTTGCAGCGGCAGGCCGTACAGCGAGTATTCGAGGAAGTTGGCGTCGGTGTTTTCGTCGGTCAGCTTGGCCAGACGAATCGCGTTCATCTCGCTGTTGTTGAGGCTGAAGGTCACGTTGGCTTTCTTGCCGCCGTCGACTGTGATCAGGTTTTCATCACCGCTCCACCACAGCAGGCGGTCGGTCGGCAGGCCTTGCTCACCGGTTTCCGGGTTGAAGTACAGCCAGTCGGTGCCGTTGAAGCTGCGCAGCCACAGTTCCGGGGTTTGCGGCTGATCGGCGACGAGACGGATGGTGTGGACTTTTTCCACCGGCACGTGGGCGATGGACAGCAGCAGCTCGACGATTTTCGCCTTGTGCGGCGTCGACGGATCGCCGGCCAGCAGCAGTTTCACGTTGTCGTCGTTGACGTTGTTGACGCGTTTGATCGCCTCGCCAATGAAGGTCTCGACGTCGGCCGAGTGCTGACGGATCGGCGCGAGCAGGGCTTCGGCGGCAATCTTTTCCGGGCCTTCGATGGCCATGCTGTCGCGGAAGGTCGGGCCTTTGATCTTGGTTTTTTCAGCGGTATAGCGCTTGGTCAGCACCAGACGGTAATAAAGGGTCTGGTTGCCCTTGGCCCGGCGCGCCGACCAGGTGACCTTGCGGTTGCCGTCGACACGGTTGACCGCCACCCCGTAATTGTTAGAGATGAAGCTTTCATTGAGGCTGACGTAATCGCGGCTCAGGGGCGGCACGAACATCTGGATCTTGACCGGATCCTTGGTGCTGGCGACGAACTCGACCTTGGCGTCGATGTTCCACAGGTCGTCGGTGGCGTCTTCGGTCACTGGAATGCCGAGCACGAAAATCTGATAGGCCGTAACCGAAACGCCCAGCAACACCAGGATGGTGATCAGGACTTTCAGGTGGAAGGTTAGAGAACGCATGGAAATTACTCGGCGGTATGAGCGGCGATGGCGCAGGCGGGTTTGCCGGCAGCGTATTTAAGACTGGGATCGACCAGCGCATCGAAGCGTTTCAGCGCCTCGGAGCCGATCAAAAGCGGGTATTGGAACGCACTACGGTCGGTCAGGTTCACTTCGATGCTGCGCATTGCCGAACCCATGCAGATGTCCAGCTCGATCACCGGGCGGGCGGTGTACTTCTTGCCTTCTTCCGGGTCGTAGTCGCCGGCGCGGCGCTTGATCTTGCTGACCCGGGCCAGCGGCCGTTCGATCGGGTGCGAATGCGCGGCGTCGATGGCCAGGTAGAAACGTACCCAGGACTCGCCGTTGCGTTTGAAACGTTTGATGTCGCGGGCGCTCAGGGAGGCGGTTTTCGCCCCGGTGTCGAGTTTCGCCGCCACTTCCAGGTTGATCCCGTCGAGGGCAGCGTATTCGTTGAGGCCGTACACGGTCTTTTCCCCCGCCACAGCGAGGCCGGGCAGGCAAAACAGTGCAAAGAATGTGGGGAAGGGCTTGAGTCTCATAAATCCTGGCGAGCAGCGTTCCGTTCTCGGTTCAGGGCCATGGCATCAGGAAATCCTGTCTGCCCATGCGCCTTCGTGTGCCTATCAGCTTTTTATGACAAGCCGTGCAAATGACTCGCAAATGCGGGCGGCATTCTAGCACGGTGGTTTTATGGCGCCAGCGCCGGGACCGGTCTATAACCCTTGGGGCTGATACGCAGGCTTATTAGACGATTGTCGACAATCCTTAATTATCCTTTGACTGATGCGGCCTGATTCGCTAGTTTTTGCCGCATTGGATTTGAAGGTGTCGACAATATGCTGGATCAACTCGATCCCCCGGTGATCAGCGGCGACGATTCCGAGACGCTCTCGGAAAACGTCTTCCGACGCATCCAGGCGGCCATCGTCAAAGGCGAGATCGCCCCGGGCAGCAAGATCTCCGAGCCGGAACTGGCGCGCACCTACGGCATCAGCCGCGGGCCGCTGCGCGAGGCGATCCACCGGCTGGAAGGCCAGCGCCTGCTGGTGCGCGTACCGCACGTCGGTGCGCGGGTGGTGTCGCTGAGCCACGCCGAATTGCTCGAACTCTACGAAATCCGCGAATCCCTCGAAGGCATGGCCTGCCGTCTGGCGGCCGAACGCATGAGCGTTGAAGAAATCGACGAACTGCGCCGGGTGCTGGAAACCCACGAACGCGATGCGGCGTTTCAGGCCGGTGTCGGCTACTACCAGCAGGAAGGCGACTTCGACTTTCACTACCGGATTATCCAGGGCAGCGGCAACCGCACCCTGACCCAGATGCTTTGCGGCGAGCTTTATCAACTGGTGCGCATGTACCGCATCCAGTTTTCCACCACGCCCAACCGCCCGCGCCAGGCCTTTGCCGAACACCACCGGATTCTCGATGCCATCGCCGACCGTGACGGCGAGCTCGCGGAATTGTTGATGCGCCGTCACATCGGCGCCTCGAAACGCAACATCGCCCGTCACTACCAGGACGGCGCCGACAATAAGACAGCCACTGAACGAGGTGAGTCATGAGTTCCAACAAGAGCACTCCAGGCCAGCGTTTCCGCGATGCGGTCGCCAGCGAACATCCGCTTCAAGTGGTCGGGGCGATCAACGCCAACCACGCGCTGCTGGCCAAGCGCGCCGGTTTCAAGGCGATCTACCTGTCGGGTGGCGGGGTGGCTGCCGGCTCCCTCGGCGTGCCGGACCTGGGCATCACCGGCCTGGATGACGTGCTGACCGACGTACGCCGCATCACCGACGTCTGCGACCTGCCGCTGCTGGTGGACGTGGACACCGGTTTCGGCGCCTCGGCATTCAACGTGGCCCGCACCGTCAAGTCGATGATCAAGTTCGGCGCGGCGGCGATTCACATCGAAGACCAGGTCGGCGCCAAGCGCTGTGGCCACCGTCCAAACAAGGAAATCGTGACCCAGCAGGAAATGGTCGACCGCATCAAGGCCGCCGTCGATGCCCGCACCGACGACAGCTTCGTGATCATGGCCCGCACCGACGCCCTGGCCGTTGAAGGTCTGGAATCGGCACTGGATCGCGCCGCTGCGTGCATCGAGGCCGGCGCCGACATGATCTTCCCGGAAGCCATCACCGAGCTTGAGATGTACAAGCTGTTCGCCAGCCGCGTGAAAGCGCCGATCCTGGCCAACATCACCGAATTCGGCTCGACGCCGCTGTACACCACCGAGCAGCTTGCAGGAGCAGACGTGTCGCTAGTGCTGTACCCGCTGTCGGCGTTCCGCGCGATGAACAAGGCTGCGGAAAACGTCTACACCGCGATCCGCCGCGACGGCACCCAACAGAATGTCATCGACACCATGCAGACTCGCATGGAGCTCTACGATCGCATCGATTACCACACCTTCGAGCAGAAGCTCGACGCGTTGTTTGCGGCGAAGAAGTAAGCCGCAACCGTACTCCCTAATAAATTCAAGATTGGAGACAACAATGGCCGAAGCAAAAGTACTCAGTGGCGCCGGGCTCCGGGGCCAGGTTGCCGGGCAAACCGCACTGTCCACCGTGGGCCAGGCCGGTGCCGGGCTGACCTATCGCGGCTACGACGTGCGCGAACTGGCGGCAGACGCACAATTTGAAGAAGTGGCGTACCTGCTGCTTTACGGAGAGCTGCCGACCCAGGCACAGCTCGCCGACTACCAGAACAAACTCAGCAAGCTGCGCGACCTGCCACAAGCGCTGAAAGAAGTGCTGGAGCGCATCCCCGCCGACGCCCACCCGATGGACGTGATGCGCACCGGTTGCTCGTTCCTGGGCAACATCGAGCCGGAGAAAGACTTCTCCGAGCAACGCGACAAGACCGACCGCCTGCTGGCCGCGTTCCCGGCGATCATGTGCTACTGGTATCGCTTCAGCCACGACGGCAAACGCATCAACTGCGTAACTGACGAGCAGTCCATCGGCGGCCACTTCCTGCACCTGCTACATGACAAGAAGCCGAGCGAACTGCACGTCAAAGTGATGAACGTGTCGCTGATCCTCTACGCCGAGCACGAATTCAACGCCTCGACCTTCACTGCTCGGGTGTGCGCTTCGACCCTGTCCGATCTGTATTCCTGCGTCACGGCGGCCATCGGTTCGCTGCGCGGCCCGCTGCACGGTGGCGCCAACGAAGCGGCGATGGAAATGATCGAGCGCTTCTCGTCGCCGGAAGAGGCGATCAAAGGCACCCTCGGCATGCTCGAGCGCAAGGACAAGATCATGGGCTTCGGCCACGCGATCTATAAGGACAGCGATCCGCGCAACGAGGTGATCAAGGGCTGGTCGAAAAAACTTGCCGACGAAGTGGGCGACAAGGTGTTGTTCGCGGTTTCGGAAGCCATCGACAAGACCATGTGGGAGCAAAAGAAACTGTTCCCCAACGCCGACTTCTACCATGCCTCGGCGTACCACTTCATGGGCATCCCGACCAAGCTGTTCACCCCGATCTTCGTCTGCTCGCGCCTGACCGGCTGGGCAGCGCACGTGTTCGAACAGCGCGCCAACAACCGCATCATCCGTCCAAGCGCCGAGTACACCGGCGTCGAACAGCGCAAGTTCGTGCCAATCGACCAGCGCTGACCGGGGAGGGCGCTGGCACAGGCGCCCCCTCTTTGAAACTACCGTGACCGAGTCCTGACCGATGAACACAGAATTTCGCAAGAACCTGCCTGGCACGCCGCTGGACTTTTTCGACGTCCGCGCGGCTGTCGATGCGATCCAGCCGGGCAGCTACGACACCCTGCCGTACACCTCTCGCGTGCTGGCGGAAAACCTCGTGCGTCGCTGCGACCCGGCCACGCTCACCGATTCCCTGAAACAACTGATCGAGCGCAAACGCGATCTCGACTTCCCGTGGTTCCCGGCCCGCGTGGTGTGCCACGACATTCTCGGCCAGACCGCGCTGGTGGATCTGGCCGGTCTGCGCGACGCAATTGCCCAGCAGGGCGGCGACCCGGCGCAGGTCAACCCGGTGGTGCCGACGCAACTGATCGTCGACCACTCGCTGGCGGTGGAGGCGGGCGGATTTGACGCCCAGGCGTTCGAGAAGAACCGCGCCATCGAAGACCGTCGCAACGAGGACCGCTTCCACTTCATCAACTGGACCAAAAAGGCGTTCAAGAACGTCGACGTGATCCCGCCGGGCAACGGCATCATGCACCAGATCAACCTGGAGAAAATGTCTCCGGTGATTCAGGTGCGCGACGGCGTGGCATTCCCGGATACCTGCGTCGGCACCGACAGCCACACCCCGCACGTCGATGCGCTGGGCGTGATCGCCATCGGCGTCGGTGGGCTTGAAGCCGAGAGCGTGATGCTCGGCCGCGCATCGTGGATGCGTCTGCCGGAAAGCGTCGGCGTCGAACTGACCGGCAAGCTGCAACCGGGCATCACCGCCACCGACATGGTGCTGGCGCTGACCGAATACCTGCGCAAACAGAAAGTGGTCGGTGCGTGGCTGGAGTTCTTCGGCGAAGGTGCTTCGGCACTGACCCTCGGCGACCGCGCGACCATCTCCAACATGGCCCCGGAGTACGGCGCCACGGCGGCGATGTTCTACATCGACCAGCAGACCATCGATTACCTGAAACTGACCGGTCGCGAAGACCAGCAAGTGCAACTGGTCGAGCAATACGCCAAGCAGATCGGCCTGTGGGCTGACAGCCTGAAAGGCGCGCAGTACGAGCGCGGCCTGACCTTCGATCTGTCTTCGGTGGTGCGCAACATGGCCGGCCCGAGCAACCCGCACGCCCGCGTGGCGGTGTCGGATCTGGCGGCCAAAGGCATCGCCGGCCAGTGGGAAGACGTGCCGGGGCAAATGCCCGACGGCGCGGTGATCATCGCGGCCATCACCAGCTGCACCAACACCAGCAACCCGCGCAACGTGATCGCCGCCGGCCTGTTGGCGCGCAATGCCAACAAGCTCGGGCTGACCCGCAAACCGTGGGTCAAGTCGTCGCTGGCGCCGGGCTCGAAAACCGTGGCGCTGTATCTCGATGAAGCGGGGCTGACCACGGAGCTGGAGCAACTCGGTTTCGGCGTCGTCGCGTTTGCCTGCACCACCTGCAACGGCATGTCCGGCGCGCTGGATCCGGTGATCCAGCAAGAGATCATCGACCGCGATCTGTACGCCACCGCTGTGCTGTCCGGCAACCGCAACTTCGACGGCCGGATTCACCCGTACGCCAAGCAGGCGTTCCTCGCTTCGCCGCCGCTGGTGGTGGCCTACGCGATTGCCGGCACCATCCGTTTCGATATCGAGAAAGATGTGCTGGGCGTGGTCGACGGCAAGGAAATCCGCCTGAAAGACATCTGGCCGAGCGACGAAGAAATCGACGCGGTGGTGAAATCCTCGGTCAAGCCCGAGCAGTTCCGTCAGGTCTACATCCCGATGTTCGCCATCCATGAAGACACCGGCCCGAAAGTCACGCCGCTGTACGACTGGCGAGAAATGAGCACCTACATCCGCCGTCCGCCGTACTGGGAAGGCGCGCTCGCCGGGGCTCGTCCGCTCAAAGGCATGCGCCCGCTGGCGGTGCTGCCGGACAACATCACCACCGATCACCTGTCGCCGTCGAACGCGATCATGCTCGACAGCGCCGCCGGGGAGTACCTGGCGAAAATGGGCCTGCCGGAAGAGGACTTCAACTCTTACGCGACCCACCGTGGCGACCACCTGACCGCGCAGCGCGCAACGTTTGCCAACCCGAAACTGTTCAACGAAATGGTCGTGGAGAACGGCAAGGTCAAGCAGGGCTCGCTGGCCCGTGTCGAGCCGGAAGGCCAAGTGATGCGCATGTGGGAAGCCATCGAAACCTACATGGAACGCAAGCAGCCGCTGATCATCATCGCCGGCGCCGACTACGGTCAGGGTTCTTCCCGCGACTGGGCGGCCAAAGGCGTGCGTCTGGCGGGTGTGGAAGCGATCGCCGCCGAAGGTTTCGAGCGCATTCACCGCACCAACCTGGTGGGCATGGGTGTGTTGCCGCTGGAATTCAAACCGGGCACCGACCGCAAGACATTGGGCATCGACGGCAGCGAAACCTACGACGTGATCGGCGAGCGCACACCGCGCGCCGACCTGACGCTGGTGATTCATCGCAAGAACGGCGAGCGCGTCGAGGTGCCGGTGACCTGCCGCCTCGACACCGCCGAAGAAGTGTCGATCTACGAGGCCGGCGGCGTGTTGCAGCGCTTCGCCCAGGACTTCCTCGAAGAGTCGGCGGTTGCCGTTTAAATCAATCGATGTGGGCATGGGACTTCAAGTCCCATGCTTTCGTTAAGGAGCACCATGGCTCACGCACCGCAAATAAAGATCCCCGCCACCTACATGCGTGGCGGCACCAGCAAAGGCGTGTTTTTCAGCCTCAAGGATCTGCCCGAAGCCGCGCAGATTCCCGGCCCGACCCGTGACGCGCTATTGCTGCGGGTAATCGGCAGCCCCGACCCGTACGACAAGCAGATCGACGGCATGGGCGGCGCCACGTCGAGCACCAGCAAAACCGTGATCCTGTCGAAGAGCATCAAGGCCGATCACGACGTCGATTACCTGTTCGGTCAGGTGTCCATCGACAAGCCATTCGTGGACTGGAGCGGCAACTGCGGCAACCTGTCGGCGGCGGTCGGTTCGTTCGCTATCAGCAACGGTCTGGTGGACGCCAGCCGCATTCCGCACAACGGTGTGGCGGTGGTTCGCGTGTGGCAGGCCAACATCGGCAAGACCATCATCGCCCACGTGCCGATCACCAACGGCGAAGTCCAGGAAACCGGTGATTTCGAACTCGATGGCGTGACCTTTCCGGCCGCCGAAGTCCAGGTCGAATTCATGGACCCGGCGGCGGAAGAAGAGGGCGGCGGTGGCTCGATGTTCCCCACCGGCAACCTGATCGACGAGCTGGAAGTGCCGGGCGTCGGCACGTTCAAGGCGACCATGATCAACGCGGGTATCCCGACGATCTTCGTCAACGCCGAAGACATCGGTTACACCGGCACCGAACTGCAGAGCGCGATCAACAGCGATCCGAAAGCGTTGCAGATGTTCGAGACTATTCGTGCTTATGGCGCGCTGCGCATGGGGCTGATTTCCAGTCTGGATGAAGCGGCCAAGCGTCAGCACACGCCGAAGGTTGCGTTTGTTGCCAAGCCTGCGGATTACGTGGCGTCCAGTGGCAAGGCCGTTGGCGCCGGGGATGTGGATTTGCTGGTGCGGGCGTTGTCGATGGGCAAGTTGCACCACGCGATGATGGGGACGGCGGCGGTGGCGATTGGCACTGCAGCGGCTATCTCCGGCACTTTGGTGAATCTGGCGGCTGGTGGTGTTGAACGCAATGCTGTGCGGTTCGGGCATCCGTCCGGGACGTTGCGTGTCGGGGCTGAGGCCAGTCTTGAAAACGGTGAGTGGGTCGTGAAGAAGGCGATCATGAGCCGTAGTGCGCGCGTCCTGATGGAGGGCTACGTGCGCGTTCCTGGCGACTCCTTTTAAGATCAAGAGCTCCCTCACCCCAGCCCTCTCCCGGAGGGAGAGGAAGCTGACCGAGGTGTCTTGCGGGATACATCGACCTGAAAAATCGTGGCGATTATGGATTCGGCATAGCACTTTCAGGTCGGCGTAACGCTTGAATATCCCCCGATCGGTTCCCTCTCCCTCCGGGAGAGGGCTAGGGTGAGGGCAACAATCCAACTGAAGAAACACCCCAAAGCAGACACCCACGATCTGCTCTAAACAAAAAACCACCCAGCCCCTGAGGAAGACCCCACCACTCATCATTCCCCACCAGGAGAACCGCAATGAGCGCCAACGTCGACCTGAACAACCGCCCCGACTACGACCGTGTCCTGCAGGACATCGCCGATTACGTCCTCACCTGCAAGATCGAATCAACCGAAGCCCTCGACACCGCCCGCAACTGCCTGATGGACACCCTGGGCTGCGGCCTGCTGGCCTTGCGTTTCCCCGAATGCACCAAGCACCTTGGCCCAATCGTCGAAGGCACCGTCGTCCCATTCGGCGCCCGAGTCCCTGGCACCTCCTATCGCCTCGACCCGGTAAAAGCCGCGTGGGACATCGGCTGCATTGTGCGTTGGCTCGACTACAACGACACGTGGCTCGCTGCCGAATGGGGTCACCCGTCGGACAACCTCGCCGGGATTCTTGCGGTGGCCGATCACCTGTCGCAAAAGCGCCTGGCGAACGGCGAAGCGCCGCTGACCGTGCGCGACGTACTCGAAGCCATGATCATGGCCCACGAAATCCAGGGCGTGATCGCGCTGGAAAACTCGTTCAATCGCGTAGGCCTCGACCACGTCATTCTGGTGAAAGTGGCCTCGACTGCCGTGACCGCCAAACTGATGGGCGCCAACCGTGAGCAGCTGTTATCAGCGTTGTCCCACGCGTTCGCCGACGGTCAGGCATTACGCACGTACCGCCATGCGCCAAACGCCGGCTCGCGAAAATCCTGGGCGGCAGGGGATGCATCGAGCCGGGGCGTGCGGCTGGCGGATATCGCGATGCGCGGCGAAATGGGGATTCCCGGCGTCTTGAGTGCCAAACAGTGGGGCTTTTACGACGTATTGTTCAGCCACACCAACAACGATCTGGCGCTCAAACCCGAAGACAAACGCGCCTTCAGCTTCTCGCGGCCATTCGGCAGTTATGTGATGGAAAACGTGCTGTTCAAGATCAGCTTCCCCGCCGAATTCCACGCGCAAACCGCCTGCGAAGCCGCCGTGACCCTGCATCCGCAGGTGCGCAATCGTCTGCATGAGATCGACCGGATCGTCATCACCACCCATGAGTCGGCGATCCGCATCATTTCCAAGGTCGGGCCGCTGGCCAATGCCGCTGACCGCGATCACTGCCTCCAGTACATGACCGCCGTGCCGCTGGCGTTCGGCAATCTGGTGGCCGAGCAGTACGAGGATGATTTCCACAAGGCCCATCCGGTCATCGATGTGCTGCGCGAGAAAATGGTCATCGTCGAGGATCCGCGCTTCACCCGCGAATACCTGGAGGCCGACAAGCGTTCGATTGCCAACGCGGTGCAGGTGTTTTTCAAGGACGGTTCGAGCACGGAAAACGTGGTGGTGGAATACCCGATCGGGCATCGCCGGCGTCGGGCCGAGGGCATTCCATTGCTGGAGGACAAGTTCAGGGCGAACCTGGCCACCCGTTTCACCGGGCAGCGCAGCGGGGAGATTCTGGCGCTGTGCAAGGATCAGGCGCGGCTTGAGGCCACGCCGGTGAACCGGTTTATGGATTTATTGGTTATTTGAAGCGCCGCTCCACGCCTTTTTCCACGAGGATCTTCGCGGAAATTTCTTCAACGGAGAAATGCGTGGAGTTGATGTTCGGGATGTTCTCGCGACGGAACAGGTTTTCCACTTCGCGCACTTCGAACTCGCACTGGGCGTAGCTCGAATAGCGGCTGTTGGGCTTGCGTTCGTTGCGGATCGCGGTAAGGCGGTCCGGGTCGATGGTCAGGCCAAACAGCTTGTGCTGGTGGGCGCGCAGTGCGGCCGGCAGTTGCAGGCGTTCCATGTCGTCTTCGGTCAGCGGGTAGTTGGCCGCGCGGATGCCGAACTGCATCGCCATGTACAGGCACGTCGGCGTCTTACCACAACGCGACACGCCCACTAGTATCAGGTCGGCCTTGTCGTAATAGTGGGTGCGGGCGCCGTCATCGTTGTCGAGGGCGAAGTTCACCGCCTCGATCCGCTCCATGTAATTGGAGTTGTGACCGATGGAGTGGGACTTGCCGACGGTGTAGGAAGAATGCTCGGTCAGTTCCTGTTCGAGCGGGGCGAGGAACGTCGAGAAGATGTCGATCATGAAACCATTGGAGGTTGCGAGAATCTCACGAATGTCCTGATTGACGATGGTGTCGAAGATGATCGGCCGGAAACCGTCGGTTTCAGCGGCTTTGTTGATTTGTTGTACCATGGCCCGCGCTTTTTCAACGCTGTCGATGTACGGTCGCGTGAATTTGCTGAAGGTAATGTTTTCGAACTGCGCCAGAAGGCTTTGACCCAGGGTTTCGGCGGTGATGCCGGTGCCATCGGAGATAAAGAAAGCAGATCGTTTCATTTGCACCTTGGGCCTTAAGCTAATGAGTATTTCTGGATATGATAGGCGCGATTTGCCGGCCGCCATTGGCCCGCATTCTCACTTATTTTCCAGGTCCAGGCCATACAGCCGGCCAACGCTCCCCCGAGCCGCCGGTTTCTGAGCTTTTCCAACACAGTTAGTGGAGAGATCACCTTGGTAGAGTACGTAGTTTCCCTCGATAAGCTCGGCAAACACGATGTTGAGCATGTGGGGGGCAAGAACGCATCCCTGGGCGAGATGATCAGTAACCTGGCCGGTGCCGGTGTTTCGGTCCCCGGCGGCTTCGCCACCACGGCGCAAGCCTATCGCGACTTCCTGGAACTGAGCGGTCTGAACGATCAGATCCACAAGGCCCTCGATGCGCTGGACGTCGATGACGTCAATGCCCTGGCCAAGACTGGCGCCCAGATCCGCCAATGGATCATGGAAGCCGAATTCCCTGAAAAACTGAATGCCGAGATCCGCACCGCGTTCGCCGCGCTGTCGGCCGGTAATCCTGACGTGGCCGTGGCCGTGCGTTCCTCCGCCACCGCCGAAGACTTGCCGGACGCTTCGTTCGCCGGTCAGCAGGAAACCTTCCTGAACATCCGTGGCGTGGAAAACGTCATCCGCGCGGCCAAGGAAGTGTTCGCTTCCCTGTTCAACGACCGTGCCATTTCCTACCGCGTGCACCAGGGCTTCGACCACAAGCTGGTCGCCCTGTCGGCCGGCGTGCAGCGCATGGTGCGTTCGGAAACCGGCACCGCCGGCGTGATGTTCACCCTCGATACCGAATCCGGCTTCCGTGACGTGGTGTTCATCACCGGCGCCTACGGCCTGGGCGAAACCGTTGTACAAGGCGCGGTGAACCCGGACGAATTCTATGTCCACAAGGGCACGCTGGCAGCCGGTCGTCCGGCAATCCTGCGCCGCAACCTGGGCAGCAAAGCCATCAAGATGATCTACGGCGACGAGGCCAAGGCCGGTCGTTCCGTGAAAACCGTTGATGTCGACAAGGCCGACCGCGCGCGTTTCTGCCTGACCGACGCTGAAGTCAGCGAGCTGGCCAAGCAGGCGATGATCATCGAGAAGCACTACGGCTGCCCGATGGACATCGAGTGGGCCAAGGACGGTGACGACGGCAAGCTGTACATCGTGCAGGCCCGTCCGGAAACCGTGAAGAGCCGCACCCAGGCTAACGTCATGGAACGTTACCTGTTGAAAGAAACCGGTACCGTGCTGGTGGAAGGCCGTGCCATCGGCCAGCGCATCGGCGCGGGCAAGGTGCGGATCATCAAGGACGTCTCCGAGATGGACAAGGTCCAGCCGGGCGACGTACTGGTTTCCGACATGACCGACCCGGACTGGGAACCGGTCATGAAGCGCGCCAGCGCCATCGTCACCAACCGTGGCGGCCGTACCTGCCACGCGGCGATCATCGCCCGTGAGCTGGGTATTCCGGCAGTCGTCGGTTGCGGCAACGCCACCCAACTGCTGAAGGATGGCCAGGGTGTGACCGTGTCCTGCGCCGAAGGCGACACCGGTTACATCTTCGAAGGCGAACTGGGTTTCGACATCAAGAAGAACTCCGTCGACGCCATGCCGGAGCTGCCGTTCAAGATCATGATGAACGTCGGCAACCCGGACCGCGCCTTCGACTTCGCGCAGCTGCCGAACGCCGGTGTGGGCCTGGCCCGTCTGGAATTCATCATCAACCGCATGATCGGTGTTCACCCGAAAGCGCTGTTGAACTACGACGGCCTGCCGCAGGACATCAAGGAAAGCGTCGACAAGCGCATCGCCGGTTACGACGATCCGGTCGGCTTCTATGTCGAGAAACTGGTTGAAGGCATCAGCACCCTGGCCGCTGCGTTCGCACCGAAGAAGGTCATCGTGCGTCTGTCGGACTTCAAGTCCAACGAATACGCCAACCTGATCGGCGGCAAGCTGTACGAGCCGGAAGAAGAGAACCCGATGCTGGGCTTCCGTGGCGCTTCGCGTTACATCAGCGAATCGTTCCGTGACTGCTTCGAACTCGAGTGCCGTGCGCTGAAACGCGTGCGCAACGAGATGGGCCTGACCAACGTCGAAATCATGGTGCCGTTCGTCCGTACCCTCGGCGAAGCCAGCCAGGTGGTGGATCTGCTCGCCGAAAACGGCTTGGCACGTGGCGACAACGGTCTGCGCGTGATCATGATGTGCGAACTGCCATCCAACGCGATCCTGGCTGAAGAATTCCTCGAATTCTTCGACGGTTTCTCGATCGGTTCCAACGACCTGACTCAGCTGACACTGGGTCTGGACCGTGACTCCGGGATCATCGCGCACCTGTTCGACGAGCGTAATCCGGCGGTCAAGAAGCTGTTGGCCAACGCGATTGCCGCGTGCAACAAGGCCGGCAAATACATCGGCATTTGCGGTCAGGGCCCTTCGGACCACCCGGACCTGGCCAAGTGGCTGATGGAGCAGGGCATCGAAAGCGTGTCGCTGAACCCGGACACCGTGCTGGAAACCTGGTTCTTCCTTGCCGAAGGCCAGGCGGCGGAATAAGCCGTGAATGAAGCCTCGGCCCGTTGAACCGGGTCGGGGCTTTAAGATTGAAGTAGGGCGAGCTCTCCGGATGCCGCCCTTTTTTGTGCAAGAGCATTATGCAAAGCAGCAGCAACCTATTTCCTGTCGCCCTGATCAGCGCCGAACGACGCGGTGATCTGAGCGAAGACGTTTACCGTTTGAAACCGGGCAACAGCCCTGACTGGTCCGTGGAAATCGCGGTAACCCGTCTCGGCATGGCGGATGAGCCGGCGTCGCGCGGCGTGCCGGTGATCTTGCTGCACGGCAGTTTTTCCAACCGGCGCTTCTGGTTTTCGCCGAAGGGCCTGGGCCTGGGCGCGTATCTGACGCGTCTGGGCTTCGATGTGTGGATCCCGGAAATGCGCGGTCACGGTTTGTCCCAGCGCAACGAGGACTACCGCCGCAACCGCGTCGCCGACTATGCCCGTTACGATCTGCCGGCCATCGCCGCGTTCGTCCGTGAGCAGAGCGGGCAGATTCCGCACTGGATCGGTCACTCGCTGGGCGGCATCACGTTGGCGGCTGCGCTGGGCGGCGAATACCTTGGTGAGCCAGCGGTGGCCTCGGCGGCGTTTTTCGGCACCCAGGTCAGTCGCACGTACTGGCCGCTGAAGATTCCGCCGGTGGAGTGGAGCGGGCGCTTCATTCTCAAGCGTTTTGCCCAGTTGTCCGGTTCGCGACTCAAGCGCGGCCCCGAGGACGAGCCGATCGGCCTGGCGCTGGAAAGCATGCGCTGGTACGGGCTGTTCGGTCGTTTCGGCGACAAGGACAAGGATTGGTGGGCAGGCCTTGCCGATGTGCAGGTGCCGGTGCTGGCGGTGAGCGCGGCGGGCGATCATCAGGATCCGGCCTGGGCATGCCAGAAGCTGTTCGAACAGATCGGCTCCGAGCACAAGCAGTTCATCAACCTGGGCCGTGAGCAGGGTTTCAACGATCAGTTCGGCCATGTCGAAATGCTGGTCAGCAAGGCGGCGCAGGCTGAGGTCTGGCCGCTGGTGGCGCGTTGGCTGGCGGATCAGCACACGCCATTGCTCGGTGAGAAGCCGGATCTGGCGGCAGCGGTCTGAGCGCAGCGCCCTGAAAAGGGCATTTCGTTCGAGTCGGCTTGCGGCTAAGATATGACGCATTGGACGGTTCTGGTCATATTTAGTGACTGTTTCGCTATTACGTTTCAGCTTGTGTTCAGGTTCGTTCAGCGACCATGACATGGGCTAAGGTAAACAGCGACCGCCGGAACTCGTTTCAAAAGAGTGCGACATCCTTGATCGTCTTCCTTGTTACAGGAGTTATTCGATGAACCATTACCTTACGCCTGACCTGTGCGACGCCTACCCGGAGCTGGTTCAGGTGCTGGACCCGATGTTCAGCAATTTCGGCGGCCGTGATTCGTTCGGCGGCGAGATCGTGACCATCAAGTGCTTCGAAGACAACTCGCTGGTCAAGGAGCAGGTCGAGCTCAAGGGTAATGGCAAGGTGCTGGTGGTTGATGGCGGCGGTTCCCTGCGTCGTGCGCTGCTGGGTGACATGCTCGCCGAGAAAGCCTCGAAAAACGGTTGGGAAGGGTTGGTCATCTACGGCTGCATTCGTGATGTCGACGTCATCGCCCAGACCGATCTTGGCGTGCAGGCCCTGGCCAGCCACCCGATGAAAACCGACAAGCGCGGTATCGGCGACCTCAACGTGCCGGTGACCTTCGCGGGTGTCACTTTCCATCCCGGCCAGTACATCTATGCGGACAACAATGGCGTGATCATCTCGCCAAGTCCGCTGAAAATGCCTGAATAAATCGCGGTAACCACAGGGGTGAGGATGTTCGAGGAAGAAAACGCGCAATGGGGGCTGGTGCATGCCCTGGTGCTGGACGGTAAAGGCGGTGCGCGTTCGATAGCCCGGACTGATCTCGACGATCTGCAACTGCAGGCTCATGAAAGCCTGTGGTTGCACTGGGATCGCAGTCACCCGCAGACCCAGACCTGGCTGCGCAAATCCAGTGGGCTCAACGAGTTCACGTGCGATCTGCTGCTGGAAGAAAACACCCGCCCACGCCTGTTGCCGCTGCCGGATTCCGAGCTGCTGCTGTTTTTGCGCGGGGTCAATCTCAATCCGGGTGCCGAGCCGGAAGACATGGTGTCGGTGCGGATTTTCGCTTCGGCCCAGCGGGTGATTTCCCTGCGCTTGCGTCCATTGCGCGCCACCGACGAGTTGTTGGTGATGCTGGGCGAGGGCAAAGGGCCGAAAACCTCGTCCGAACTGATGCTTTATCTGGCGCAATTCCTCACCAACAAGGTGCAGGATCTGGTGACTTGCCTCTCCGAAGTGGTCGACGAAGAGGAAGAAAAACTGGATGCCGACGAACGGTATACCCCCGAGCATGGCGCCATTTTGCACATCCGTCGCCGGGCTGCCGGACTGAAGCGTTTTCTGGCACCGCAGCGGGATATTTTCGGACAGCTGACGCGGATAAAACTGCCATGGTTCGTCGATGACGATGCCGACTACTGGAACGAATTGAACAACAGCCTGACCCGTTATCTCGAAGAGCTCGAATTGACCCGAGAGCGCGTGGGGCTTGTGCTGGAGGCCGAAGACCGGCGATTGAGCGTGCGCATGAATCGCACGATGTATCGCTTCGGGATCATCACCTGCATCTTTTTGCCGATGAGTTTTCTGACCGGTCTGCTGGGCATCAATGTCGGCGGCATTCCGTTCGCGAGCAGCCCTTATGGTTTCCTGATCGCCTGCCTGACGGTGCTCGCCCTGGCGTTCGGACAATGGTGGTTGTTCCGCCGTTTGCGCTGGGTATGAAGATGCGCCATGTGACCCGACCAAATTTGCCCGCGTCTTTCACAGACATCACGAGAGGTGCGTATGCACGATCCGTTTGAACAGTCTTTGCGCGACATGCTCAACGCCTCGCCGTCCAGCCGCGACGACGATGCCTGCCTGGGCCGCGTACTCAAAACCGCCAACCGCCAGGTTGGCGCCGGCGATCTGTTCAGCCTGCTGGGCCGCTGGCTGCCCGCGCTGATGATCGCCCTTAATAACGGCTCGGCCCATGTCGCGCCGGTCTCCCGTCTTCGTAAACCTACCGCTCGCACTGCTGATAAGGCTGATTGAATATGGAACTTGATCTCTGGACTCAGAGCCTCGTCACTGCAATGACTGCGTTGTGGACCAAAGTCGCTAACTTCATTCCGAACCTGTTCGGCGCACTGGTTGTGCTGCTGTTGGGTTTTGTCGTGGCCAAGCTGCTGGACACCTTGCTGTCCAAACTGCTGGCCAAACTGGGCCTCGATCGCCTGATGGGCGGCACCGGCCTGACCAAATTGATGTCCCGCGCGGGGCTGCAAGTACCGATCTCGACCCTGATCGGCAAGATCGTCTATTGGTTCGTTCTGCTGATTTTCCTGGTTTCGGCAGCAGAATCCCTTGGACTTGAGCGAGTTTCAGCTACGCTTGACATGCTCGCGCTGTATTTGCCGAAAGTGTTCGGTGCCGCGCTGGTGTTGCTGGTGGGTGTCCTGCTCGCACAATTGGCCAATGGCCTGGTTCGCGGGGCGGCAGAAGGCGTAGGCCTGGACTACGCTTCAGGGCTTGGGCGAATTGCCCAGGGCCTGGTGATCATCATCAGCATTTCGGTCGCGATCAGTCAGCTGGAGGTCAAGACCGACCTGCTGAACCATGTGATCGTCATCGTATTGATTACCGTTGGTCTGGCGGTTGCGCTGGCCATGGGTTTGGGAAGCCGGGAAATTGCCGGTCAGATTCTTGCGGGAATCTATGTGCGTGAGTTGTATCAGGTTGGGCAACAAGTGCGTATTGGCGAGGTCGAAGGCCAGATCGAAGAGATCGGCACGGTTAAGACCACATTGCTGACCGATGAGGGTGAGCTAGTCTCTCTCTCCAATCGGATCCTGCTGGAGCAGCATGTGAGTAGCCGCTAACCCGGCAAACCCTGCTAATGTATGCCGCCGCAAAATGCCAGCTGTCGCTGGCTGCGGTGGACATTGACCTGACTGTCGGCACGACTTGTTTTGAATAAAGCCCAAACGCTATCCACGCGCTACGACCCCCGCGAGCTCTCTGATGAGGAGTTGGTCGCGCGCTCGCATACCGAGCTTTTTCACGTGACGCGCGCGTATGAAGAATTGATGCGGCGTTACCAGCGCACATTATTTAACGTTTGTGCGCGATATCTCGGGAACGATCGCGACGCAGACGATGTCTGTCAGGAAGTGATGTTGAAGGTGCTGTACGGCCTGAAGAACTTCGAGGGGAAATCGAAGTTCAAGACGTGGCTATATAGCATCACTTACAACGAATGCATCACGCAGTATCGGAAGGAACGGCGAAAGCGTCGCTTGATGGACGCACTGAGTCTTGACCCCCTCGAGGAAGCGTCCGAAGAAAAGGCGCCGAAACCCGAAGAGAAGGGCGGACTGGATCGCTGGCTGGTGTATGTGAACCCGATCGACCGGGAAATTCTGGTGCTACGATTTGTCGCAGAGCTGGAATTTCAGGAGATCGCAGACATCATGCACATGGGTTTGAGTGCGACAAAAATGCGTTACAAACGCGCTCTTGATAAATTGCGTGAGAAATTTGCAGGCATTGCTGAAACTTAGTTCGGCGCAAATATCTCTTACGTGTAGGCAAGTTCTGATAGACTTGCCGCCGAGTTGTCCCCCGGTTTGCGGGACTGCTTCACAATCACCAGATGGGGATTTAACGGATGAAACTGAAAAACACCTTGGGCTTGGCCATTGGTTCTTTGATTGCCGCCACTTCTTTCGGCGCTCTGGCACAAGGCCAAGGCGCAGTTGAAATCGAAGGCTTCGCAAAGAAAGAACAATTCGACAGCGCTCGTAACTTCAAGAACAACGGCAACCTGTTCGGCGGTTCGATCGGTTACTTCCTGACCGACGACGTTGAACTGCGTCTGGGCTACGACGAAGTGCACAACGTGCGTGCCGACGATGGCAAGAACGTCAAAGGCGCTAACACCGCTCTGGACGCTCTGTACCACTTCAACAACCCAGGCGACATGCTGCGTCCATACGTCTCGGCCGGTTTCTCCGACCAGAGCATCGACCAGAACGGCTCGAACGGTCGTAACCGTTCCACCTTCGCCAACCTGGGCGCTGGTGCCAAGCTGTACTTCACCGACAACTTCTACGCCCGTGCTGGCGTTGAAGCTCAGTACAACATCGACCAGGGCGACACCGAGTGGGCTCCTAGCGTCGGTATCGGTGTGAACTTCGGTGGCGGCTCCAAGCCAGCTGCTGCTCCAGTTCCAGCACCAGCTGAAGTCTGCTCCGACAGCGACAACGACGGCGTTTGCGACAACGTTGACAAGTGCCCGGACACCCCAGCCAACGTAACTGTTGACGCTGATGGCTGCCCTGCAGTTGCTGAAGTTGTTCGTGTTGAGCTGGACGTCAAGTTCGACTTCGACAAGTCGGTTGTGAAGCCAAACAGCTACGGCGACATCAAGAACCTGGCTGACTTCATGAAGCAGTACCCATCCACCACCACTACTGTTGAAGGTCACACTGACAACGTCGGTCCTGACGCTTACAACCAGAAACTGTCCGAGCGTCGTGCAAACGCCGTTAAGCAAGTTCTGACCAACCAGTACGGTGTTGAATCGTCCCGCGTTCAGTCTGTTGGCTACGGCGAAACCCGCCCAGTTGCTGACAACAAAACTGACGCTGGCCGTGCTGTTAACCGTCGCGTAGAAGCGCAGGTTGAAGCTCAAGCTAAGTAATTAGCTGCCGCTCTGAGAAAAGCCCGGCTTAGGCCGGGCTTTTCTTTGCCTGCGATTTGGTGAAACCGGGGATTTTCAGGCCAATCGGTCGGCTGGCCAGTGAATCGAATCGACCTGGGACGCAGCCGCTGCGACGGCGCCTATGACCAGAATCGCAGGGCTTTTGAGCTGGTAACCAAGGGCATCGTCTTCCATCGCTGTCAGATTGCTGCGGCATTCGCGCTGCTCCGGCAACGAGGCGTTCTCGATCATCGCCACCGGCGTATCAGCCGCCATACCGCCCGCCAACAGCTGTTCCCGAATCTCGCCGAGCTTTGCCACTCCCATGTAAATCACCAGCGTCGTCCCGCCTTGCGCCAGGGCCCGCCAGTTCAACTGGCTATCGTCCTGGGTATGAGCCGTGACTAGCGTCACGCCTCGGGCCACGCCGCGCAACGTCAGTGGAATATCACACTGGGTCGCGCCGGCCAGTCCGGCGGTGATGCCATTGACCAATTCCACCTCGACCCCGCGCTCGCGCAACCACTGCGCTTCCTCACCCCCACGCCCGAAAATGCACGGATCGCCGCCCTTGAGCCGCACCACGCATTTTCCCTGACGTGAGTAACGCAGCATCAACCGATGAATAAACGCCTGGGGCGTCGAGCGACAGCCACCGCGTTTGCCGACGGCAATGATCCGCGCAGCAGGGCAGTGCTCAAGTACCGCTTCATTGACCAGATCGTCGATCAGCACCACCTCGGCCTCGCGCAAGGCACGCACCGCTTTGAGCGTCAGCAATTCAGGATCACCGGGGCCCGCGCCCACCAGCCAGACTTTCGCGTTCATGGTGTTTTCCTCTTCAGATGACGGCGACCGGCCGTACTTCGGCGGCCAGCAAACGCTTGATTTCCGGGACGCAGGAACCGCATTGCGTGCCGCACCCCAACTTGTTTTTCAAACCCTGTAGATCAAGACCTTCACGAATACCGGCGCAAACCGCGCTGTGGCTGACGTTCTTGCAGTTGCACAGGGTTTTGTCCGCCACAACCTGCGCACCTGCATTGCCCGGCGGCGCACTCATCGGTGCCAGCAGCCAGCGCCGCAGTTGTTCGTCGGCACGCCCCTCCAGCCACAGGCCTTGCAACCAGTGTTGGGCGAGGGTTTCACCGGCCAGACGGATCGCGGTGATTCGTCCGTTTTCAATCCGTACCCGTTTGCCGATGGCGCGGCGAGGATCGTCATAGGCCAGCACCGGCCCGTCGATCAGGGCCAGGCACTGGTCGATTTCACGCAGCAATTGCGGCTCCGGCGCCACGGCGCTGGCTGCGCGTATCAGCAGCGCAGGCCGTTCACGTCCGACAAGGCTGAGACTTGCGTAGGAAAACGCCTCACAGAGCGGTCGAAGCGCCTCGAAATGCCGTTGAACATCGCCCTCGATCAGTGCGAACAGTTGCCATGGCAAATTCACCGGTTCCAGCCGTACACCGCTGTGCTTGAGTTCCGGTTGTTTCGACAAAGGATCGAAGGCGGGCAGGGTCAGGCTGTTCACACCCCCCTTGAGGAAACGATCGCCCCAGTGCATCGGCAGGAACGCCTGGCCCGGACGCACGCTGTCATCGCTGGCGACCGCCACGATCACTGCGCCTCGACGACTTTTCAGATTCACCAGATCCCCCGGTTGCAAGCGGTGACGGCGCAACTCGTCAGGATGCAGGCTCAACACTGCTTCGCTGACATGACCGAATAACTGCGCCGCCGTGCCGGTGCGGCTCATACCGTGCCATTGATCACGCAGGCGACCGGTGATCAGGGTCAGGGGAAAACGCGCGTCGCGTTGTTCCTTGGCGGCGCGATAGGGATCGGCAACGAACTGCGCGCGCCCGTTCGGCGTAGGAAAGATTCCGTCGCCATACAGCCGGGCTGTACCTTGGCGGGCACCAGCGGGAAAGGGCCATTGCTGTGGCCCCAGTTCATCAATCAACCCATGGCTGATCCCGGACAAATCCAGATCGCGACCCCGGGTCAGTTGTTTGTACTCGTCAAACAACTGTGCCGGTTGCTCGAAGGCAAACAGGCCAGACTGCTGCGGGCGCAGACGTTTCTCCAGACGTTGTGCGAAATCCACCGTGATCGCCCAGTCCGGGCGCGCTTCACCCGGTGCGGCAATGGCCTGGCGGACGTGGGAAATCCGCCGTTCGGAGTTGGTTACAGAGCCTTCCTTCTCGCCCCAACTGGCCGCCGGCAACAGCAGATCGGCAAACGCTGCGGTTTCGGTGGTACGGAACGCCTCCTGCAACACCACGAACGGACAATTCTCCAGCGCGGCGCGGACGGCGTTCTGATCCGGCATCGATTGTGCGGGGTTGGTGCAAGCAATCCACAACGCCTTGATCTTGCCGTCGCGCACCTGTTCAAACAGTTCGATGGCGCTGAGACCGGTATTCTCCGGCAGCTTATCCACACCCCAATACGCCGCCACTTCGGCGCGATGCTCTGGATTGGCGACTTCACGGTGACCGGGCAACAGATTGGAAAGGCTGCCGGTTTCGCGCCCCCCCATGGCATTCGGCTGACCGGTCAAAGAGAAAGGTCCTGCACCCGGCCGGCCGATTTGCCCGGTGGCCAGGTGCAGATTGATCAGCGCACTGTTCTTCGCGCTGCCGGCGGTGGACTGGTTCAGGCCCATGCACCACAGCGACAGAAAACTCGGCGCGGTGCCGATCCATTCGGCGCATTGCTGCAACTGCTCGACGCTGATCCCGCACAGCTGCGAAACCATCGCCGGGGTGTAATCGCGCACCAGGCTTTTCAGCTCGGCGAGCCCGTCGGTGTGCGCCTTGATGAAGTCGCGGTCGATCCAGTCTTCCCACAACAGCAGATGCAAAATCCCATGGAACAAGGCGACATCGGTGCCCGGCAGAATCGCCAGATGCAGGTCCGCCAGATCGCAGGTGTCGGTGCGCCGTGGATCAATGACGACGACTTTCATCTGCGGGCGGCGGGATTTTGCTTCTTCGAGACGGCGAAAAAGTACCGGATGGGCGTAGGCCATGTTACTGCCGACGATCACCACGCAATCGCTCAGCTCCAGGTCGTCGTAGCTGCAGGGTGGCGCGTCCGCGCCGAGGCTACGCTTGTAGCCAACCACCGCCGAAGACATGCACAGTCGCGAATTGCTGTCGATGTTATTGGTGCCGACCAGCGCTCGCGCCAGTTTGTTGAAGGCGTAGTAATCCTCGGTCAGCAACTGCCCGGAGATGTAGAACGCCACGCTGTCCGGGCCGTGTTCGGCGATTGTTTCGGCGAAAACGTTGGTGGCGTGATCCAGCGCGGTGTCCCAGTCGCAGCGACTGCGCGCCAGGCCTTTGCCCAGGCGCAATTCCGGGTACAGCGCTCGGGCCGCCAGGTCGCCAGTCAGGTGCAGGGTCGAGCCTTTGCTGCACAGTTTGCCGAAGTTGGCCGGGTGCGCCGGATCGCCGCTGACGCCGAGGATGCGCTCGCCGTCATGCTCGATCAGCACGCCGCAGCCGACCCCGCAATAACAGCAGGTCGAGGCGGTCGTCTGGCGGTTCATCAGACGGCGTCCCGCAGGGCCAATTGCACGCGGCCGTTTTCGACCCGAGCCGGGTGATGGTGCGCGCAGCCGACGTCCGGCGCCTGGGCTTCGCCGGATTGCAGGTCAATCTGCCAGTTGTGCAGCGGACAGGCGACACGTTTGCCGTAGATCAGGCCTTGGGACAACGGGCCGCCCTTGTGCGGGCAACGGTCATCGAGTGCGAACACTTCGTCGTCGCTTGTGCGAAAGATCGCGATGTCACCTTTGGGCCCGGCGATGATCCGCGAACCGAGGGCGTTGATCTCTTCCAGGGCACAGATATCGAGCCAGTTCATGCCGGCACCTCCAGGTTTTTCACGGGGATCACGTCGAATTCTTTTTTCAGTTGCGGCTGGGCGAGGCGCTCTTTCCAAGGGTCCTGTTCGAACGACAGGGAGAATTGCAGGCGCTCGTTCAGGGCCTTGCGACGCTCGGGATCTTCCAGCACGGCTTTCTTGATGTGCTCCATGCCGACCCGTTGCAGGTAGTGCACGGTGCGTTCGAGGTAGAAGGCTTCTTCGCGGTACAGCTGCAGGAACGCGCCGTTGTATTCGCGCACCTCTTCGGCGGTCTTGAGCTTGACGAAGAACTCGGCGACTTCGGTCTTGATCCCGCCGTTGCCACCGATGTACATCTCCCAGCCGGAATCGACGCCGATGATTCCTACGTCCTTGATCCCCGCTTCCGAACAGTTGCGTGGGCATCCGGAGACCGCCAGCTTCACTTTGTGCGGCGACCACATGTTGAACAGGTCATGTTCAAGGTCGATGCCCAGCTGGGTCGAATTCTGCGTGCCGAAGCGGCAAAACTCGCTGCCGACGCAGGTTTTCACGGTGCGGATCGATTTGCCGTAGGCGTGGCCGGACGGCATGTCGAGGTCTTTCCACACGCCGGGCAGGTCCTGTTTCTTGATTCCCAAAAGGTCGATGCGCTGGCCGCCGGTGACCTTGACCATCGGCACCTGATATTTGTCCGCCACGTCGGCGATCCGCCGCAGCTCCGACGGGTTGGTCACGCCGCCCCACATCCGTGGCACCACCGAATAAGTGCCGTCCTTCTGGATGTTGGCGTGGGCCCGCTCGTTGATCAGGCGCGACTGCGGATCGTCCTTGGCTTCGCCGGGCCAGGTGGAAATCAGGTAATAGTTGAGGGCCGGGCGGCAAGTGGCGCAGCCGTTCGGGGTGCGCCAGTTGAGGTAGCTCATGGTGCCGGCGATGGTCAGCAGGTGCTGTTCGCGAATGGCCTGGCGGATCTGGCCGTGGTTGAGGTCGCTGCAACCGCAGATGGCTTTTTCGCTTTTCGGTTTGACGTCCGCCGCGCCGCCGACGGTGTTGATCAGGATCTGCTCGACCAGCCCCGCGCAGGAACCGCAGGAACTGGCGGCCTTGGTGTGTTTTTTCACCTCGTCGACGCTGAACAGCCCGTGTTCCTGAATCGCCTTGACGATGGTGCCCTTGCACACGCCGTTGCAGCCGCAGACTTCGGCGTTGTCGGCCATGCTCATGGCTTTGTCCTGGCCTTGATGTCCTACGTCGCCCAAGGCGTTTTCGCCAAACATCAAGTGATCGCGGATCTCGCCGATGGCGTGATTCTCACGAATCTGCCGGAAATACCAACCGCCATCTGCCGTATCGCCGTACAGACAGGCGCCGACCAGCACGTCATCCTTGATCACCAGTTTTTTGTACACCCCGCCGATCGGGTCGGAGAGGGTGATGGTCTCGGTGCCTTCGCCGCCCATGAAGTCGCCGGCGGAAAACAGGTCGATGCCGGTGACTTTCAATTTTGTGGAAGTCACTGAGCCCTGATAGCGGGCGAAACCCAGTTGCGCCAGGTGGTTGGCGCAGACCTTGGCCTGTTCGAACAGTGGTGCCACCAGGCCGTAGGCGATGCCACGGTGGCTGGCGCACTCGCCGATGGCATAGATGCGCGGGTCGTAGGTTTGCAGGGTGTCGTTGACCAGAATCCCGCGATTGCACGGAATGCCGGCCTTTTCCGCGAGTTCGGTGTTGGGGCGAATGCCGGCAGCCATCACCACCAGATCAGCGGGAATGATATCGCCGTTCTTGAATTGCACCGAGCCCACGCGACCGTTGCCGGCGTCGTGCAGGGCCTGGGTCTGTTCGCACAGGCGAAAGTGCAGGCCACGGGACTCGAGGGCGGTTTGCAGGAGCTGGCCGCTGGTCTTGTCCAGTTGCCGCTCCAGCAGCCATTCACCGAGGTGTACCACGGTGACGTGCATGCCGCGCAGCATCAGGCCGTTGGCCGCTTCGAGGCCGAGCAGGCCGCCGCCGATCACCACGGCGTGCTTGTGGGTCTTGGCGGTGTCGATCATCGCCTGGGTGTCGGCGATGTCGCGGTAACCGATCACGCCCTGCAAGGTGTTGCCGGGGATCGGCAGGATGAACGGGGTCGAGCCGGTGGCGATCAGCAGGCGATCGTATTCGGCCTCGGTGCCATCCTCGGCGATCACCCGGCGTTTGACCCGGTCGATCTCCACCACTTTGCGGTTGAGCAGCAGTTTGATGTTGTTTTCCAGGTACCAGTCGAGGTCGTTGAGCACGATCTCTTCGAAGGTCTGTTCGCCGGCCAATACCGGCGACAAAAGGATGCGGTTGTAGTTGGTGTGCGGTTCGGCGCCGAAGACCGTGATGTCGTACAGCTCGTTGCTCAGCTTGAGCAGTTCTTCCAGGGTGCGGACCCCGGCCATGCCATTGCCGATCATCACCAGTTTGAGTTTTTTCATCAGGTTCTCCGGGAGCATCGGGCTTGCCTCTTGTGGGCAGTCAGGCCTTGCTCGACAAAAATGGCGCAAACAAAAAAGGCGTCCCGCCAGTTACCTAGCGAGGACGCCTTTGTCCTTGTCCCGTTCTCTCGGGAAGCCTGGCCTTCGTCGTTGAAGGTCGGGCTTTATGTCAGTTGAAAACGTTAATGCAGTGGTTGTGCCAAGTTGCGGTGAGCCGCGAATTCACTGGGGTAATGCTGGAATTGGCCAGATGTTCATTGTGGTTTTTGCACTGAATGGAAGCGGCGCGCCCGTTAATGGAGCGCCGCATCAACCATGAAACAACAGGAACAGCAGCACCAGATTGCCCAGCAGCGCCAGCAACGCCAACGTCCGCCAGACCTTCAGCGGCTCCCGTTCCAGCAAGGGGCGAGGGCGCACACTCAGGCTGCGGCGCTCACCTTGCTCCAGAATCAGCAACCATTCCTCGGCGGTTTCATAGCGCTGCAAAGGATCGGCCGCCACACCGCGCTCCAGACACTGCGCCAGCCACTCCGGCAGATCCGGGCGATAGCGACCGGCACTCACCGGCACCCCGAAACGCGGGCGCTGGAAGGCTTCGATCTCGCCGTAGGGAAAATGCCCGGTGAGCAAAAAATACAAGGTCACGCCCACCGCATACAGATCCTGTTGTGCGCTGGGTACTGCGCTTTGAAAGGCCTCCGGAGCGATGAAGCTCGGGGTTCCGGGCAGGGTTGACGGTGCGTCTTGCGACAGGCCGGGGCAATACGCCAGACCGAAATCCAGCAGGCGCAACTCGCCGTCGTCCCCCAGGTGCAGGTTTTCCGGTTTGATGTCGCGGTGCAGGATCTGCCGTCGATGCAAAAGGCCGACGGCCCGCAACAGGCGTTCGGCCAGATCGTGCCCCTGAGCCAGTGGCAGAGGGCCGCTTTGCCCGAACAACTGAGCCAGGGTCGTCCCTGAATATTCACGCATCACATAGTACAAATGCTGACGCTGGCCGGCGCTATGGACTTCAGGGAAGTGCCGCCCGGCGACGCGTTTGAGAAACCATTCCTCCGCCAGCAAGGCCTGACCGGCGTGGGCATCGTCTGCCAGTTGTGCAGGCAGCGTCTTCAACAGCCACGCCTGGCCCTGACCATCAAGTACGCGATACAGCAGTGATTGCTGGCTGCGACCTATAACCTCTTGAACCCGCCAGCCTTCAAAGACCTGACCCGGTTTCAGCGGCGGGGGCAGCGGCCA
>NZ_AKJQ01000018.1:0-6325 GCF_000282255.1 Pseudomonas sp. GM25
AAACGGCGGGCCGCCAGTTCCGCCGGCAACGCACCGGGCGCGGCGTGCGCGACGCAGGTGTCCGGGTGCGCTTCCTTAAAGGCTGCCAGCGCCGGGAACTCGCTGGCGCCAATCAGCAGCAGACGTGCCGGGGCGTAGCGGTCGAGCAGGGCGGCCAATGCCTGCTGCGGCGTGCGGGAAGAAATGGCGACGTTCATCGAAGCTCCTCAATCAGAGCGCCAAGACTAGCCTGCCCGGACGCCAAGGCCTAGATCTCTGTTCTGCGGGTTTGCGGCAAATTCGTCGAAGTCCCGTGAACAGGCGCACAAACAGCAATGGCCTATTGCTGGCGGAGATTAAAACTCCGGTCTTTACTCCCTGAATCGGTTCTAAGCCGATCCCTCAGGAGAAAACTAGATGAGCATAGTTCGGACAGCATTACCCTTGGTTCTGCTAACCAGTGTGTTGACTGGTTGCGCAGGTTTGCAGAAAACCGACTGGCCGACCTGTGCGGCAGTCGGTGGTGTCGTCGGTGCGGGTCTCGGTGCGACCGAAAGCTCCGCGTGGGCGGGGTATGGCGCGTTACTCGTCGGCGGTACGGCAGCAGCCTATTGCTGGGTTCACGGTGATGGCGATGAAGACGGCGATGGTGTGCCGGACAGTCGCGACAAGTGCCCGGGCACGCCTAAAGGCGTCCAGGTCGATGCTGACGGCTGCCCTCCACCAGCCCCTGCGCCAGTGGTCGAAGAAGCTGTAGTGGTCAAGGAAGAGACCATTGTCATCCGCGATGTTCACTTCCAGTTCGACAAGGCCACGCTGACCCCGGCCGACAAGCTGGTCCTGGATAAAGTCGCCACGCGCCTGAAACAGGAAACCAGTACCGCTCAACTGACCGTGACCGGCCACACCGACAGCGTCGGCAGCGATGCCTACAACCAGAAACTGTCGGATCGCCGCGCGCACTCGGTGGTCAAGTACCTGGTCGAAAGCGGTGTACCGCAAAGCAGCTTCGTGTCGGTGACCGGTGCCGGTGAAAGCCAGCCGGTGGCAGACAACAAAACTGCGGACGGACGTGCGCTGAACCGTCGTACCGAAATCAAAATCAACCGCTAGCCCCCTCGCATCCGCGGCTTGTGCAGTCGCGGATGCGGGTCTTTACTCCTGTGTAACCGGTATGGGCCGGTGACACAGGAGCTTTAACGATGAGTGTTCTTACAAGGTCCGTCTTGCCGGTTCTGCTGCTGGGCAGCCTGTTGACCGGTTGCGCCACCCACAGCGATGGCACCGCTCCCCTCAATCAACGTACCTGGCCGATCTGCAGCCTTATTGGCGGACTGGTCGGCGGCGGTCTCGGCGCGCTCGAAAGTGGCGGCTGGGCCGGCGGTGGCGCTGCGCTGGGGATCCTCACCGGCGGATTGATCTGCTATGCCCAGGATGGCGATGAAGACGACGACGGCGTGTTCGATCGCCGCGACCGTTGCCCCGATACCCCGGCCAATACCCCGGTCGACCACCGTGGCTGTCCGTTGCCGCAATATCCGGTCACCGAGAAACCCGCCGAACCGGCCCCGCAAACCGAAGTCATCACCCTCAACGATGCCGGCAACGTGCTGTTCGACTTCGACAAGTCCGATCTGAAACCGGCCGCGAAAAGCCAGCTGGATACGTTGATGGACAAACTGCGCAATGCCGATGTGGTGAGCATCAAGGTCATCGGCCACACCGACAGCAAGGGTTCGGATGCCTACAACCAGGCGCTTTCGGAACGTCGCGCCAGCAGCGTGGCGGAGTATTTGCTGAGCCAAGGCCTGGCGCCGAACAAACTCACCAGTGAAGGGCGCGGCGAAAGCGAACCGGTCGCCGATAACAACACGGACGAGGGGCGTGCGCAGAACCGTCGGGTGGAACTGCACATCAATCGTTAGGATGAGTCTGTAGTCCGCAGGCTAGAGCTGTCGGTCGATGAACGTCGTCGAACCGGCAGCCATCCGGCGGCGGTCCGGTTTTTTTCATTTTCCCCTCTGGCTTATCCCCTGCAGAAGCCGTTACTGTGCGCCCAAAGAATAATTCGCAACACGGGGGAGCGTATGAAGGTGTTCTGTGGGCTGGGGCGATTGTTGACCCTGCTGTTCTGCTGCGTGGTGCTGGCCAATCAGCTGGTGCCGTTTGTTCATCCGCTGCACCTGCTGGTCAATCTGGCCGGCGGTCTGCTGCTGGCGATCCACGTGCTCGAAGTGCTGCTGTGTAACCGCAGCCTCAAGGGCCGTCCGCACCCTTGGCGTGATCGTGGCCGCATCCTGTTGTTCGGCGTTTTCCACCTGCAAACCATCCCGGCCCCGGCCGCTCCGGAGGCTTCCCATGCGTAAACTCTGCCTGCTCGCTGCATTCATCAGTCCCCTGGCCTGCGCCCAGGTGGTCAGCGTCGAAACCAATTCCCTGATGCGTCTGCCGAACACCGCCAGCACTCTGCAATTGGAGAAACTGGTGGTCGCCGATTACGGCACTTTGCTGATTCCCTCGAACGTAACCGAGCTGAGTGTCGGCGAATTGCAGCTGGGCCATGAAGCGCGCATTGCCATCGTGCCGAGCGAACAGGCGCTGGAGATGAAAGTCATCCGCGCTCAACTTGCCGAAGGCAGCCAGATCACCGCCCGCGGCGCCCCGGGCACCTACGAAAAAGCCGCCCGCGCCGGGCGCAATCTGAATCTGCAATTCAAGGCGTTGAATGCGCCGAAACTGGTGGTCGATGCCCGTGGCGGCACCGGTGCGCCGGGTTTTGTCGGGCTCGATGGCGCCAACGGTCAGGAGCCGGGTTGCACCTGGGGTCAGGCGGGACACGGTTTTGATGGCAGCAACGGCAGCGATGGTCAGCCGGGTGCACCGGGCGCGCTGGTGCGTCTTGAAGTGCCGCGCGAGTTTCCGGCCGAGCTGATCAAGGTCGAAGTCGCCGGCGGTGCCGGTGGCCCGGCCGGTCCTGGCGGCAAGCCGGGGGCGGGTGGCAAGTCCAAGGGCTGCCTGGTCTATCGCGCCGATGGCGGCAAGAGCGGCAAGCCGGGGGCTGACGGGCAGCCGGGGCCTGCGGGTGCGGCGGGGTCTGTCACTGTACAGCGCTTGTAACCTGTCACCTGTTCGCTCCCGCGCCGTGCGCGGGAGCGAACACGCTTAAATCATCGGTCGCGCAGCAGCCACCGCCACCAGCACCACCCCGACCAGCAGATTGAACCCCACCACCTTGCGAATCCGCCCCAGCACTGCCGCACCCGCCGGCCAGTCCTTCGCCTGCACCGCCGTGCGCAGTTCCGGCAGCATCAACGCCTGAATCCGGATGAACAGCGCGGTCATTACCACATACAACCCCATCATCACCTGCACATAACGCGGCGCGTTATCGAAGGCGATGTGTTGCAGATGCAGCATGCCCACCCCGGTGACCGGCAGCAGAATCACCGCCCCCCATACCCAACGAAAAAAACCTTGAAACACTTCCACCCAGAGCGTCAGGCGCCCGGGACCGTCCAGTGCCTTCATCGCCGCAGGGCGCAGCACCATCCAGGCGAAAAACATACCGCCGACCCACACCAATGCGGCGAGTACATGGATGGGGTAAACGAGGCTAAAAGGTGTCATTGGGTCACTCCGGTCTGTGCAGGATCGATTCGCGGGGTATGATAGCCGCCGAACCGAACCACTGAAAATTTATCCAGCGTTTTTTGCGCCCGACACTCAATGATCAGCACTGAACTCAAAACCACGATCCAGGGCGCCTACTCGCGTTTTCTAGAGGCCAAGAGCCTCAAGCCGCGTTACGGCCAACGCCTGATGATCGCTGAAGTCGCCAAGGTCCTCGGGGATATCGACACCGACGACGAAGGCCGGCGCAGTGGCGACCCCGCGATTGTCGCGGTGGAAGCCGGCACCGGTACCGGCAAGACCGTGGCCTACAGCCTGGCGGCGATCCCGACCGCCAAACTGGCCGGCAAACGCCTGGTGATCGCCACCGCCACCGTCGCCCTGCAAGAGCAGATCGTCTACAAGGATTTGCCCGACCTGATGCGCAACAGCGGGCTGAATTTCAGCTTCGCCCTGGCCAAGGGCCGTGGCCGCTACATGTGCCTGTCCAAGCTCGACATGCTGTTGCAGGAAGGCCACGCACAGACCGCCACCGCTCAGCTGTTCGAAGAAGAAGGCTTCAAGATCGAGGTCGATGAGGCCAGCCAGAAGCTGTTCACCAGCATGATCGAGAAGCTCGCCGGCAATAAATGGGACGGCGACCGCGACAGCTGGCCCAACGCGCTGGAAGACGCCGACTGGGCGCGCCTGACCACCGATCACAGCCAGTGCACCAACCGTCATTGCCCGAACTTCGGCCAGTGCGCCTTCTACAAGGCCCGCGAAGGCATGGGCAAGGTCGACGTGATCGTCACCAACCACGACATGGTGCTGGCCGACCTGGCGCTGGGCGGCGGGGCGGTATTGCCCGATCCACGCGACACCATTTATGTGTTCGACGAAGGCCATCACCTGCCGGACAAGGCCATCGGCCACTTCGCCCATTACACGCGCCTGCGCTCCACCGCCGACTGGCTGGAAACCACCGCCAAGAACCTCACCAAACTGCTGGCCCAGCACCCCCTGCCGGGTGACCTCGGCAAGCTGATCGAACAGGTGCCGGAGCTGGCGCGGGAGATCAAGACCCAGCAGCAGTTCATGTTCACCGCCTGCGAACAGATCGCCGACTTCAAACCCGGCGAAGACGTCGAAGGCCGCGAGCGCCCGCGTCATCGCTTCATTGGCGGGGTGATTCCCGAGCACATGCGCGAGATGGGCATCGAGCTGAAAAAAGGCTTCGCCCGCCTCAATGACCTGTTCACCCGTCTGACGGATCTGCTCAAGGAAGGCATGGACGGCGAGGTCAACATCGGCATCGCCAGCAACCAGGCCGAAGAATGGTATCCACTGTTCGGCAGCCTGTTGTCCCGTGCTTCCGGCAACTGGGAGCTGTGGACCGCCTTCACCGCCGAAGACCCGGAAGACAACCCGCCGATGGCCCGCTGGCTGACCCTGGCCGAAAGCGGTTCGCTGTTCGACATCGAGGTCAACGCCAGCCCGATCCTCGCCGCCGAAACCCTGCGTCGCAGCCTGTGGAACGTGGCCTATGGCTGTCTGGTGACTTCGGCGACGTTGACCGCCCTCGGCACGTTCGACCGCTTCCGTATGCGTGCCGGCCTGCCGAAAAAAGCCGTCACCGCCGTGGTGCCGAGCCCGTTCCATCACGCCGATGCCGGTGTGTTGCGGGTGCCGGACCTGAAGGCCGACCCGCGCGATGCCGCCGCCCACACCGCCGCGATCATCCGCGATCTGCCGGAACTGGTCGAAGGCTCTCGCGGCAGTCTGGTGCTGTTCTCGTCGCGCAAACAGATGCAGGACGTGTTCGACGGCCTCGACCGCGACTGGCGCAAGCAAGTGTTCATTCAAGGCAACCTGTCGAAACAGGAAACCCTGAACAAGCACAAGGCGCGGGTCGATGGCGGTGATTCCAGCGTGCTGTTCGGTCTCGCCAGTTTTGCCGAAGGCGTGGACTTGCCCGGCGCCTACTGTGAGCACGTGGTGATTGCCAAGATCCCGTTCTCGGTGCCGGACGATCCGGTCGAAGCCGCACTGTCGGAATGGATCGAAGCCCGGGGCGGCAATCCGTTCATGGAAATCTCGGTGCCGGACGCCTCGCTGAAGCTGGTCCAGGCCTGCGGCCGTCTGCTGCGCACCGAAGAAGACCGCGGCACCATCACCTTGCTGGATCGGCGGCTGGTCACCCAGCGCTACGGCAAGGCGATCCTCAATGCGTTGCCTCCTTTCCGTCGTGAAATATCCTGAGACATCGGTGGGCAGTTTTGCCCGCCGCGCTGTCTATCTCTCTGCTACCGCTTTTCCATTGGCCCTCGTGGGTCGTTAGGGAGAAATCCGTTCTCATGATTCGTCGTTCGTTGCCTGCCATTTTTGCCCTGGTTTTCGCTGGCCCCTTGCTGGCGGCACCTGCCGGCCAGCAGACCCTGTTCAACTTTGTCCGCCCCGCCGACGTGGTGAAGGTCGCGACCGAAAACGCCGACCTGCCGCAAGCCAACGCCGAGCAGACCCCCGAGGGCGAAGTGCTGCGCCGGGTGACGTTCAACCCGACGGCCCGTCCGACCTTGCGTCTGTCCCCGCAGACCGGTGCCTGGGACTGGTCGCAGTCCGGCATGATGAGCCTGCGCATCCAGAGCGCGATGAACTGGGCCGTGACCGTCTACGTACAAATCCAGAGCAACGACGGCAAGACCCTGGTCAGCCGCGTTGACCTGCCGGCGGGGCC
>NZ_AKJQ01000019.1:0-22765 GCF_000282255.1 Pseudomonas sp. GM25
CGGCTGGTGGAGCCGTTGAAGATGACGTCGGTCATCGACTCGCCGCGCAGGTTCTTGGCTGAGCTTTCGCCCATCACCCAACGCACGGCGTCGATGATGTTCGACTTGCCGCAACCGTTCGGCCCGACGACTGCCGCCATGTTGCTGGGGAAGTTCACCGTGGTCGGGTCGACGAAGGATTTGAACCCCGCCAGCTTGATGCACTTGAGCCGCAAGGTCAGGCAACCGTCAGGGCGGACACCACCAGATCGCAGCTGCGCTGGGCGTAAGCCGTCAGCACGATGCGGATCTGCGGCAGGTCACGGGCGAGGACGGCGGCGAGCAGGCGTTCGAACAGTTCGAGGAACTCGCTCATCTCGGCCTTGCGCTGTTCCAGTGCAAGGAAGTACGCACGGCTCATCGCCGGTTGCAGGTTTTCCACCGTTTCTTGCAGGTACGGGTTGTTGGCGAACGGGTACGCGGCGCGCATCACGTTGAAACTGTCGTCAACGAAGGTGCGGATGTCCTGGCGCTCGTAGCTGGCGGTCAGGCGCTGCTGGATCTGCACGAACGGCGCCATGTCGGACTGGACTTGCCAGCCATTGGCCACTGCGTTGCCGAGCAGGATGTACAGCTCGCTCATCAGCGTGCACAGGCTCTGCACCTTGTGCGCCGTAAGCTCAGTGACGTGGGCGCCGCGGCGCGGCAGGATCGCGATCAGGTGACGGCGCTCGAGGATCAGCAAGGCTTCGCGGACCGAGCCGCGGCTGACGTTCAGCGCCAGCGTGACCTTCTGTTCCTGGATACGCTCTCCCGGCTTCATTTCGCCGCGAATGATCCGTTCGGCGAGGTGGTGAGCGATTTGCTCGGCGAGGCTGTCCGGCGCCTTGAACGTCATGGTTGTCCTTCAAACTCTTCGATCTGCACAAGCGGCGCAGTGTAGCGCAATGCGCGGTCATGGCGGAGTGCCCGCACAGCGGTTTTTGGCACGATTCCCGCAAAAAAGCGCTTGATCCAATGAGGGTCAATACTGAAGAGACACGTGGTTGAGCGACAAAACGGTTTTTCCTGACCTTTAAGTCAGAAAACCATTGACCGAAAAGTCAGACCTGCTAAATTCGGCTCAAGTCGCTCAACAACAATAATGAGTCTGCGAGGCCTTCCGTGATCCAGTTTTTACTTAACCAGGAACTCCGTAGCGAGCACGCCCTGGACCCGAACCTGACTGTGCTCAACTACCTGCGCGAACACGTGGGTAAATCCGGCACCAAAGAAGGCTGCGCCAGCGGTGACTGCGGCGCCTGTACGGTGGTGGTCGGCGAGTTACAGACGGATGACGATGGCCGCGAGCACATTCGCTATCGCAGCCTCAACTCGTGCCTGACGTTCGTTTCGTCGCTGCACGGCAAACAGCTGATCAGCGTCGAAGACCTCAAGCACAAGGGCGAACTGCACAGCGTGCAGAAAGCCATGGTCGAGTGCCACGGTTCGCAGTGCGGTTTCTGCACCCCCGGTTTCGTGATGTCGCTGTTCGCCCTGCAAAAGAACAGCGATGCACCGGATCATGCCAAGGCCCACGAAGCGCTGGCCGGCAACCTCTGCCGCTGCACCGGCTACCGGCCGATCCTGGCCGCCGCCGAGCAATCCTGCTGCGGCAAGCAACCGGATCAGTTCGACGCCCGTGAAGCGGAAACCATCTCCCGCCTCAAAGCCATTGCCCCGACGTCGATCGGCGAACTCAACAGCGGCGACAAACGCTGCCTGGTGCCGCTGACCGTGGCCGATCTGGCCGATCTCTACGACGCTTATCCACAGGCCCGCCTGCTGGCTGGTGGCACCGATCTGGCGCTGGAAGTCACGCAGTTCCACCGCACCCTGCCGGTGATGATCTACGTCGGCAACGTCGCCGAGATGAAGCGCATCGAGCACTTCGAGGATCGCATTGAAATCGGTGCCGCCACCGCCCTCTCCGACTGCTACGAAGCGTTGAACGCCGAGTACCCGGACTTCGGCGAATTGCTGCACCGCTTCGCCTCCCTGCAGATCCGCAACCAGGGCACCTTGGGCGGCAACATCGGCAACGCCTCGCCGATCGGTGACTCGCCGCCCCTGCTGATCGCCCTCGGCGCGCAGATCGTGCTGTGCAAGGGCGAGACCCGCCGCACGCTGGCCCTCGAGGATTACTTCATCGATTACCGTGTCACCGCGCGCCAGGAAAGCGAGTTCATCGAGAAAATCATCGTGCCTCGCGCCACGGCCGAGCAGCGCTTCCGCGCCTACAAAGTCTCCAAGCGTCTGGACGATGACATTTCTGCCGTCTGCGCCGCGTTCAATCTGCGTGTCGAGAACGGCGTGATCACCGACGCCCGCGTCGCCTTCGGCGGCATGGCCGCGATCCCGAAACGCGCCGCTCACTGTGAAGCCGTGCTGCTCGGCCAGCCGTTCAACAACGCCGTCGTCGAACGTGCCTGCACCGCGCTGGGCGAGGATTTCACCCCGCTCTCGGACTTCCGCGCCAGCAAGGAATACCGCCTGCTCAGCGCGCAGAACCTGCTGCGCAAATACTTCATCGAACTGCAAACACCGCACATCGAGACTCGGGTGACCGCTTATGTCTAACCATCACGGCGTAGAGAAAACTCAAGCTGAACTGGCTGAATTGTTCGCCAAAGACCTGACCTCTGGCGTCGGCCGCAGCGTCAAGCACGACAGCGCCGCCAAGCATGTGTCCGGTGAAGCGCAGTACATCGATGACCGGCTCGAATTCCCCAACCAGTTGCACGTTTACGCGCGGCTGTCGGATCGCGCCCACGCGAAAATCATCAGCATTGACACCCAGCCCTGCTACGCCTTCGAAGGCGTGCGCATCGCCATCACCCACGAGGACGTGCCGGGGCTGAAAGACATCGGCCCGCTCATGCCGGGCGATCCGCTGCTGGCTATCGATGACGTGCAGTTCGTCGGTCAACCGGTGCTGGCCGTGGCCGCGAAAGATCTGGAAACCGCTCGTAAGGCCGCCATGGCCGCGATCATCGAATACGAAGATCTGGAACCGGTGCTGGACGTGGTCGAAGCCCTGCGCAAACGCCACTTCGTGCTCGACAGTCACACTCATCAGCGCGGTGATTCGACCACCGCACTGGCCACCGCCGAACATCGCATTCAGGGCACGCTGCACATCGGCGGCCAGGAACACTTCTATCTGGAGACGCAGATCTCCTCGGTGATGCCGACTGAAGACGGCGGCATGATCGTCTACTGCTCGACCCAGAACCCCACCGAAGTGCAGAAGCTGGTGGCCGAAGTCCTCGACGTGTCGATGAACAAAATCGTCGTCGACATGCGCCGCATGGGCGGTGGTTTTGGTGGCAAGGAAACCCAGGCCGCCAGCCCGGCGTGCCTGTGCGCAGTGATCGCGCACCTCACCGGCCAGCCGACCAAGATGCGCCTGCCACGGGTCGAAGACATGCTGATGACCGGCAAGCGTCACCCGTTCTACGTCGAGTACGACGTCGGCTTCGACAGCACCGGACGCCTGCACGGCATCGCGATGGATCTGGCCGGTAACTGCGGCTGCTCGCCTGACCTGTCGGCCTCGATCGTTGACCGGGCGATGTTCCACTCGGACAACTCGTACTACCTCGGCGATGCAACCATCAACGGTCATCGCTGCAAGACCAACACCGCGTCGAACACTGCGTACCGTGGTTTCGGCGGCCCGCAAGGGATGGTCGCGATCGAAGAAGTGATGGACGCCATCGCCCGTCACCTCAACCTCGATCCACTGGCCGTGCGCAAGGCCAACTACTACGGCAAGACCGAGCGCAACGTCACCCATTACTACCAGACCGTCGAGCACAACATGCTCGAAGAAATGACCGCCGAACTGGAAGAAAGCAGCCAGTACGCCGAGCGCCGCGAAGCGATCCGTCGCTACAACGCCAACAGCCCGATCCTGAAAAAAGGCCTGGCGCTGACCCCGGTGAAATTCGGCATTTCCTTCACCGCCAGCTTCCTCAACCAGGCAGGTGCCTTGGTGCACGTCTACACCGACGGCAGCATTCACCTGAACCACGGCGGCACGGAAATGGGCCAGGGCCTGAACACCAAAGTCGCGCAAGTCGTGGCCGAAGTGTTCCAGGTGGAAATGGACCGCGTGCAGATCACCGCGACCAACACCGACAAGGTGCCGAACACCTCGCCGACCGCGGCCTCCAGCGGCGCCGACCTGAACGGCAAAGCCGCGCAGAACGCTGCCGAGATCATCAAGCAGCGACTGGTCGAATTCGCCGCGCGGCACTACAAGGTCAGCGAAGAGGACGTGGAATTCCACAACGGCCATGTGCGCGTTCGTGACCACATCCTGACCTTCGAAGCGCTGATCCAGCTGGCGTATTTCAATCAGGTGTCGCTGTCGAGCACCGGGTTCTACAAGACCCCGAAAATCTACTACGACCGCAGTCAGGCCCGTGGCCGGCCGTTCTACTACTTCGCCTTCGGCGCGGCGTGCTGTGAAGTGATCGTCGACACCCTGACCGGCGAGTACAAGATGCTCCGGACCGATATCCTCCACGACGTCGGCGCTTCGCTGAACCCGGCCATCGACATCGGTCAGGTCGAGGGTGGTTTCGTTCAGGGCATGGGCTGGCTGACCATGGAAGAACTGGTGTGGAACAACAAGGGCAAGCTGATGACCAACGGCCCGGCCAGCTACAAGATCCCGGCCGTGGCGGACATGCCGCTGGACCTGCGGGTGAAGCTGGTGGAAAACCGCAAGAACCCGGAAGACACGGTGTTCCACTCCAAGGCTGTGGGTGAGCCGCCGTTCATGCTCGGCATCGCCGCGTGGTGCGCGATCAAGGATGCGGTGGCCAGCCTCGGCGACTACAGGCATCAACCGAAGATCGACGCGCCGGCGACCCCGGAGCGAGTGTTGTGGGGCTGCGAGCAGATGCGCCAGCTCAAGGCGGTGAAAGCCGTCGAAGCTGAAACCGAGCTGGCTCCGCTCTAAGACCGAGGTGCGGCCTTCGCGGGCAAGCCCGCTCCCACAGAGATATGCGCTGACTGTTGGACTTGTGCAAATTCAATGTGGGAGCGGGCTTGCTCGCGAAGAGGCCCGAACAGACAACGAAGATGTCGAGGTGAACATGTACAACTGGATCGACGCCCTCGCCGACCTGCAGAACCAGGGCGAACCCTGCGTTCTGGTGACGATCATCGAAGAGCTCGGCTCGACGCCGCGCAATGCCGGCTCGAAGATGGTCGTCAGCGCCCGCCAGACGTTCGACACCATCGGTGGCGGGCACCTGGAATACAAAGCCATGCAGATCGCCCGCGAGATGCTCGCCAGCGGCAAGCAGGACACCCATCTGGAGCGCTTTAGCCTCGGCGCCAGCCTCGGCCAGTGCTGCGGCGGCGCCACGGTGCTGCTGTTCGAACCGATGGGCCAGGTGCAGGCGCAGATCGCCGTGTTCGGCGCCGGTCATGTCGGTCGCGCGCTGGTACCCTTGCTCGCCAGCCTGCCCTGCCGGGTGCGCTGGATCGACTCCCGGGAAGAGGAATTCCCCGAGCAGATTCCCCACGGCGTGCGCAAAATCGTCGCCGAGGAGCCTGTGGATGAAATCGACGACCTGCCCGCCGGCAGTTACTGCATCGTCATGACCCACAACCATCAATTGGATCTGGAACTTACCGCCGCGATCCTCAAGCGTAACGACTTCACCTGGTTCGGCCTGATCGGCTCGAAAACCAAACGGGCGAAGTTCGAACACCGTTTGCGTGATCGTGGTTTCGACGCCAGTGTCGTGCAACGCATGCGCTGCCCGATGGGCATCGGCGAAGTCAAAGGCAAGCTGCCTGTGGAAATCGCCATCTCCATCGCCGGCGAAATCATCGCCACCTATAACGCCAATTTCGGCCAGCACACCGCCAGCGCCGAACCGATTGCCAAACTGCTGCCGGTTTCACGCCGCAGTCAGGCCGCCACACTCAAAGCCTCAAACTGATTAGAGAACCCTCATGCCTCTGACTCGCAAAGCCTACCGCGCCGCCATCCTGCACAGCATCGCCGACCCTGCCGAGGTCGGCATCGACGCCTCCTACGAGTATTTCGAGGACGGCCTGCTGGTGGTCGATGACGGCAAGATCAGCGCCCTCGGCCACGCCAGCGAACTGCTGCCGACCCTGCCGGCGGACATCGAGATCACGCATCACAAGGATGCGCTGATCACCCCGGGGTTCATCGACACCCACATCCACCTGCCGCAGACCGGCATGGTCGGCGCCTACGGCGAGCAACTGCTGGACTGGCTGAACACCTACACCTTCCCGTGCGAAAGCCAGTTCGCCGACAAGGCCCACGCCGATGAAGTGGCGGACATTTTCATCAAGGAACTGCTGCGCAACGGCACCACCACCGCGCTGGTGTTCGGCAGCGTGCATCCGCAATCGGTGAACTCGTTCTTTGAAGCCGCCGAGAAGCTGGACCTGCGGATGATCGCCGGCAAGGTGATGATGGACCGCAACGCGCCGGACTACCTGACCGACACCCCGGAATCGAGCTACGTCGACAGCAAGGCGCTGATCGAGCGCTGGCACGGCAAGGGTCGTCTGCACTATGCCGTCACCCCGCGTTTCGCCCCGACCAGCACCCCGGAACAGCTGACCCTCGCCGGCCAGTTGCTCAGCGAATACCCGGATCTGTACATGCAGACCCACATCAGCGAAAACCTCAAGGAAGTCGAGTGGGTCAAGGAGCTGTTCCCGGAGCGCAAGGGCTATCTGGACGTCTACGATCACTACCAGTTGCTCGGCGAGCGCTCGGTGTTCGCCCACGGCGTGCACCTGTGCGACGACGAATGCGCACGCCTGGCAGAGACCGGCTCGGCGGTCGCGTTCTGCCCGACCTCGAACTTCTTCCTCGGCAGCGGCCTGTTCAACCTGCCGATGGCCGAGAAGCACAAACTGAACGTCGGCCTGGGGACTGACGTCGGCGGCGGCACCAGTTTCTCGCTGCTGCAAACCCTGAACGAAGCCTACAAGGTGATGCAGCTGCAAGGCGCACGCCTGAGCCCGTTCAAGTCGCTGTACCTCGCCACCCTCGGCGGCGCGCGGGCACTGCGTCTGGAAGACAGGATCGGCAACCTGCAACCGGGCTCCGACGCCGACTTCCTGGTGCTGGACTACAACGCCACGCCGCTGCTGAGCTACCGCTTGAAGCAGGCCAACAACATTGCCGAAACGCTGTTCGTGCTGATGACCTTGGGCGATGACCGCACTGTGGCCCAGACCTATGCGGCGGGTGCGCTGGTGCACCAGCGCTAGTTTTCCGCAGACAAAAAAATCCCCCGATACTTTGCAGTTCGGGGGATTTTTATTGCCTGTCAGAAAGCTATCGCGAGCAGGCTCGCTCCCACATTTGCAATGCATTCCCTTGTGGGAGCGAGCCTGCTCGCGATGGGCGCAACACGGTGTCAGCTCAGAGCTTGACCGCCGGCCGCCCCGGCTTCTTGGTCTGCAACAGGTGCGAGAACACTGCATGCAGATCGTCCGAAGCGCTTTCCTCGTCGAGGTTGAGCTTGCTGTCGATGTGATCCATGTGATGCATCATCAGGTCCACCGCCAGTTCGCCGTTGCGCGCTTCGATGGCGTCGATCAACTGGGTGTGTTCGTCGTAGGAGCAGTGCGAGCGGTTGCCGCTTTCATATTGGGCGATGATCAGCGACGTCTGCGAAACCAGGCTGCGCTGGAAGCTGATCAACGGCGCGTTCTTCGCTGCCTCGGCCAGTTTCAGGTGGAATTCGCCGGAGAGACGGATGCCGGCGCCGCGATCGCCACGGGAGAAGCTGTCGCGCTCGTCGTTGACCATCTGGCGCAGTTCGGCGATCTGCTCGGCGGTGGCGTGTTGCACTGCCAGCTCGGTGATCGCGCGCTCCACCAGACGTCGGGCGAGGAACACCTGACGCGCCTCTTCAACGCTCGGGCTGGCGACGACCGCGCCACGGTTCGGCCGCAACAGCACCACGCCTTCATGGGCCAGACGCGAGAGCGCGCGGCGAATGATGGTGCGGCTGACCCCGAAAATTTCCCCCAGCGCTTCTTCGCTCAACTTGGTGCCGGGCGCCAGGCGCTGTTCGAGGATGGCCTCGAAGATATGCGCATAGACAATATCGTCCTGGGTTCCGCTGCGGCCGGCTTTGCCTGCTCGCGGTTGTTTCTTGAGGGGTTGCAACTGTTCGTTCATGGGCACTCGAGTCGGGAAGAACTGCGGCGAATTGACCGTGACTGTAATACGGCACAGTGGGTCGCTGGCAAGTATCGCGTAAAAAACAGCGCGATTGTACACAATGGAAGGTGGCAACACGACTGTACGGCTGTTTGTGGCTTTGGCTGTATTGCAACGCTCCGTTACGTTTGAGTTTAGGCTTAAACCCGAAATCCGTGGCTTGAACAAGGAACGCCGCTGTCATGAACGAAATTACCCACACCCGACTGCGCCCGCTGGCGGACACATCGCCCTCCGCCATCGTCGCCGGGTTCATCGCGATGATGACCGGCTACACCAGCTCGCTGGTGCTGATGTTCCAGGCCGGGCAAGCGGCGGGCCTGACCAGCGGGCAGATTTCGTCGTGGATCTGGGCGATCTCCATCGGCATGGCGGTGTGTTCGATCGGCCTGTCCCTGCGTTATCGCACGCCGATTACCATCGCCTGGTCGACACCCGGCGCGGCGCTGCTGATCACCAGCCTCGGCGGCGTTACGTATGGCGAAGCCATCGGCGCCTACATCACCTGCGCGGTGCTGGTGACGATCTGCGGCCTGACCGGCAGCTTCGAACGGCTGGTGAAAAAGATCCCGGCGTCCCTCGCCGCCGCGCTGCTGGCGGGGATTCTGTTCAAGATCGGCAGCGAAATCTTCGTCGCCGCGCAACACCGCACCGGTCTGGTGCTGGGGATGTTCTTCACTTATCTCATCGTCAAACGCCTGTCGCCGCGTTATGCGGTGCTCGCCGCGCTGCTGATCGGCACCGCACTGTCGGGTTTCATGGGGCTGCTGGACTTCAGCGGTTTTCACCTTGAAGTGGCGACACCGGTCTGGACCACGCCGCACTTTTCCCTGGCCGCGACCATCAGCATCGGCATTCCGCTGTTTGTGGTAGCGATGACCTCGCAAAACATGCCCGGCATCGCCGTGCTGCGGGCCGACGGTTACAACGTCCCGGCCTCGCCCTTGATCACCACCACCGGCATTGCCTCGCTGCTGCTGGCGCCGTTCGGTTCCCACGGCATCAACCTCGCAGCGATTAGCGCCGCGATCTGCACCGGGCCGCATGCCCATGAGGATCGCAACAAACGCTACACCGCTGCAGTGTGGTGCGGGATTTTCTACGGGATTGCCGGGGTGTTCGGCGCCACGCTGGCGGCGCTGTTCGCCGCGCTGCCCAAGGAGCTGGTGCTGTCGATTGCCGCACTGGCGCTTTTCGGCTCGATCATCAACGGCTTGAGCATCGCCATGACCGAGGTGAAGGAACGGGAAGCGGCGCTGATCACCTTCATGGTCACGGCGTCGGGGCTGACGCTGTTTTCCATCGGTTCGGCGTTCTGGGGGATTGTCGCGGGGGTGCTGACCTTGCTGATCCTCAACTGGCGCAAGGCCTGAGGCCTCATTAAAAAGCAGGCATAAAAAAACGGCGACCCTCAGGTCGCCGTTTTTTTCAGTATCACTTAGCCGCGTTGATCGGCTTTTCCGGATACCAAACGTCCAGCAGCGGGCTGATTTCAGTAGAAGTCAGCTCGGAGCGGGTTTTCAGCCAGGCTTCAACAGCAGCGCGCTGCTCTTCGGAGACCGAACCACGCTTCTGCAGGCAAACCAGACCGAAGTCGTCGCCGCCGACATAGCCCAGACCGTTGGCTTCCATGGCTTCTTTGATGAATGCTTCGAGGAAAGCGTCAATGGCTTCTTCGGACAGGTCTTCTTTGAAGCCCAGGTTCAGTTCGAAACCCAGCTCTTGAAATTCATCGACGCACAGTTTTTTGCGCAGACGCTGGGAACGGTTAGTCGCCATTGGAACAATCCTCTTAAGTAATAACGGCCGGCACTTTACCAGTTTAAGCCGGCGATTGCCCGACTCTCTGGGACGTGCGTGCGACCGCCTGTAAAAAAATAACGAATTGGCGCCCTTGCGAAAGGCACAAGCTGTTACACCTTGGGGCATAATGCCGACACTTTCATGACCACTGAGGGCCTTTTCATCCATGTCCTCGTCTTTTTTCCCCTCGGCTGTAGGGTTTTATTTCATATGATCAAATCGTTGCGTCCTCTGCTCCTGGCCGGTCTTCTTCTGCCGCTGGCCTTGCCCGTCTCCGCTGCCACCATCAACACCGCCCTGACCCCCAACGTCGAAAAAGCCCTCAAGGCCAGCAAGCTGCAGCCCACTGCCCTGTCGCTGGTGATGGTGCCGCTGGACGGCCCGGGCACGCCGACCGTGTACAACGCCGACGTGTCGGTCAACCCGGCCTCGACCATGAAGCTGGTCACCACTTACGCGGCGCTGGAAATGCTCGGCCCCAACCACCAGTGGAAAACCGAGTTCTACACCGACGGCGACCTGAACGGCGGGATCCTCAACGGCAACCTCTACCTCAAGGGCGGCGGCGATCCGAAGCTGAACATGGAAAAACTCTGGCTGCTGATGCGCGACCTGCGCGCCAATGGCGTGACCCAGGTCACCGGTGATCTGGTACTGGATCGCAGCTTCTTCGTGCAGCCACAGCTGCCGGAATTCAACGATGACGGCAACGACGAGAACAAGCCGTTCCTGGTCAAGCCGGATTCGCTGCTGGTCAACCTCAAGGCCCTGCGTTTCGTGGCCCGCAACGACAATGGCCGGGTTTTGATCTCGGTCGAACCGCCGATTGCCAGCATCAACATCGAGAACACCGTCAAAGCGCTCAACTCCAAGCAGTGCACCGGCGGCGTGCGCTACAACCCGGTGCCGCAGGCCGATGGCAGCGTGACCGTGACCGTGGCCGGCCAGTTGGGCGAAGGCTGCAGCTCGCAGACTTACCTGTCGCTGCTCGACCACGCGACCTACACCGCCGGCGCCGTGCGGGCGATCTGGAAGGAACTGGGCGGCAGCATCCAGGGCAAGGATCGTCTGGCCCCGACGCCGAGCAGCGCCAAAGTGCTGGCCCGCGCGTTCTCGCCGGATCTGGCGGAAATCATCCGCGACATCAACAAGTACAGTAACAACACCATGGCTCAGCAGCTGTTCCTGAGCCTGGGCCAGAAATTCCGCAACGACGCCGACGGCGATGACGCCAAGGCCGCGCAACGCGTGGTGCGTCAGTGGCTGGCGAAGAAAGGCATCACCGCGCCGCACCTGGTGATGGAGAACGGCTCCGGTCTGTCGCGTTCCGAGCGGGTCAGCGCCCGGGAAATGGCCAGCATGCTGCAAGCGGCCTGGCACAGCCCGTACGCCGCCGAATACATCAGCTCGCTGCCGATTGCCGGCACCGACGGCACCATGCGCAAACGCCTGAAAACCACCGCGATGCGCGGCGAAGCCCACGTCAAGACCGGCACCCTGAACACCGTACGGGCGATCGCCGGCTTCAGCCGCGACGTCAACGGCAACACCTGGGCGGTGGTGGCGATCCTCAACGACAAGGCCCCGTTCGGCGCGTCGTCGGTGCTGGATCAGGTGCTGCTGGATCTCTACAAACAGCCGCGGACGCCGCAGACCGCTTCGGTTCTGTAACCCTGTAAATGATTGTTCCCACGCTCTGCGTGGGAATACAGCCCGTGACGCTCCGCGTCCCTGGAGGCGTTCCCACGCAGAGCGTGGGAACGATCATTCGAATGGCTCAGTTCATCTGCCGCTCAACCCGATCCCGCCCGCCCTGCTTCGCCGCATAAACCCCCGAATCCGCCCGCAGCAACAGCGCATCCGCGCCCTCTCCCGGTCGCCAGCTGGCGATCCCGAAACTGGCCGTCACCACCCCCACCACATCGATTGGCGCACCGCGCAGGCTTTGCCATAACTCCTCGGCCAGCATGTGCGCGTGATCGCCGTCGATGTCCGGGCACAGCACCATGAACTCTTCGCCACCCAACCGGCAGAACACGTCGGTACGCCGCAGACGATGGCCGATTCGCTCGCAGACCGCCTGCAACACGCGGTCGCCCGCTGCGTGACCGTACTGATCGTTGATCCGCTTGAAGTGGTCGATGTCGAGCATGATCACCGACAACTCGCCACCGCCACGCTCGACCCGGGCCATTTCGGTGGTCAGGCGCTCCTGGAAATAGCGCCGGTTGTGAATGCCGGTCAAAGCGTCGGTCACCGATAGCGCGCGCAGCTCTTCTTCGACACGCTTCAGGTCGGAGATGTCGGAGATATAACCGTGCCACAGCACGCCGCCGCCCGGCAGTTCCTCCGGGGTCGCCTCGCCGCGAACCCAGCGCAGGCCGCGCTCGGGCAGCTGCACGCGGTATTCCTCGCGCCACGGACTGAGGTTGTCCGCCGAGGCGCGGATCGACTTGCGCACGCGGCTGACGTCCTGCGGGTGGATGCGGGTGAAGATGGCTTCGGCGTTGAGCAGCAGCACGTCCGGCTCCAGCTCGTAGATCTCGCGGATGCCGTCGCTGGCGTAGATCACACTGAAGCGCCCGTCGAACTCCATCTTGAATTGATAGATCCCGCCGGGAACGTGGGCGCTGAGTTTCTTCAACAGCACGTCCCGCGCGGCCAGCGCTTCGTGCACGCGTTTGCGCTCGGTGATGTCGATGCAGATCGCCAGATGTCCGACCCACAGCCCCTGCTCGTCCAGCACTGGCGTGGCCAGCATGTTCACTGGGATGTGGCTGCCGTCCTTGCGCACCAGCGTCCATTCCCGCGCCTCGTGCCCGCCGACTTCGCCACCCTCCACCAGCATCGCCTGACAGGTCGGAATGGTTTTGCCATAACGGGCGCTGAGCTCCGCCGCGCGGGCCACCAGTTCCCGGGGAAAGTGCAGGTTTTCCAGGGTCATGTGGCCGACCACTTCGCTGCTGAGATAACCGAGCATCTGCTCGGCACCGGGGTTGAAGGTGTTGATCACCCCGCGCAGGTCCGTGGCGATAATTGCAACCTGGGTCGCCGCGTTGAGCACCCCGCGCAACTGGCCGTGGGTGCCGCGCAGTTCCTGTTCGCGCTCATGCAGCTCCTGAGTGCGCAACTCGACCATGCGCAACGCGCGCTGGCGCTGACTGACCAGCACATAAAGCAGCGCACTCAGCAGCAGACTGAGCAATCCGCCCAGCACCACCACGCTGCCAACCGACGAATGGTTGGCCTGCATGAACGCCTCGCTAGGCGAGATATCCACCTGATAGTCGTGATCGGCCATGCGCACCAGCCGGGTAGCGGACAGATCGCTCGGCGCCGGTTCATTGGTCGATTCGAACAGCACTTCATGCTGATCGTTGGTAGACAGATCAAGAATGCGCACCGACAGATAATCATGGAACGCATCCGGCAAACCGTCCGCCAGCAGCTGACGCATGCTGATGACGGCCATCACGTAGCCGAATGACTTTGTCTCGCCGGGACGCACCACCGGCCCGACCAACAGCACGCCGCGCGCGTAGGCCGGCTCGATCGCCACCAGATGCATCGGCTGCGACACCGCCAGGCCGCCAATCTGGTCGGCGCGCTCCAGGGTCGTACGGCGCAGCGGCTGGGCCAGCAAGTCATAACCCAGCGGCGAGCCGAGCCGGCTCTGGGTCTGGCTGTACAACACCACTACGTATTCATCGCGGGCCGAGGCCAGTTGCAGCTCACCGCGGGCATTGAGTTCGCGCACGCTGAAGGTGCTCAGGCCTTCATCCCGCGCCCGCTGTTCAAAGGCTGCTCGCTCGGCACCGCTCACCCGCAGGGCGAACGAATAGGCCTGGGTGCGCAGTAATAAAGGTTGGGTGTAGCCGTCGAATTCGGCGCGGGACACCGATTCGGAGTTGGCGAAGAACCGGCGCAGGCCGTCGAGGCGTTGCTCCTGATCCTGAAAACGTTCTTCGATGCGGCTGTAGCGCTCGTTCGCCAGCAGCTGAAAGCGTTGGCGCAACTGGCTGTGAAACTGATTGAGGGTGCCCCAGGCGAGCAGCCCCGTGAGAATCCCGCCGGCGAGCAATACCAGCAGCGCGACCAGCCAGGCCGAGACTTCTTCGCTGATAAAACCCAATATCTTCGGGCGCACGGGGTGCAACGACATAAAAGCCACTCACTACGTCAGCATCTGCGGGAAAAACCCCATCGGCCGTGTGTGAGTTATAGCTATTAGCCACTAATTTGGCTAGCTCTGAACGGATCCAAGAGCCTTTAAAAATCAAGGCTCTGTGGATCCAATTTTGCAGAGTGTCAACGAGCCGTGATTTTCCAGGCGCGGTGGATCTTGCCGTTGCGGGCGAAATCCGGGTCGATGGTGCTGGAGGTGATTTCCTCGACCGCGTAACGCTCGGCCAGGTTGTCTTCGAGCTGGAACTTGCGGAAGTTGTTGGAGAAGTACAACACCCCGCCCGCTGCCAGACGGGCCATGGCCAGGTCGATCAACTGCACCTGATCACGCTGCACGTCGAAGATGCCTTCCATGCGCTTGGAGTTGGAGAAGGTCGGCGGATCGATGAAGATCAGATCGTATTCGTCGCGGGAATTCTCCAGCCACGCCATCACATCGCCCTGCTCCAGACGGTTCTTGTCGGAGAAACCGTTGAGCGACAGGTTGCGGCGCGCCCAGTCGAGGTAGGTTTTCGACAGGTCGACGCTGGTGGTGCTGCGCGCGCCGCCCTTGGCTGCGTGCACGCTGGCGGTCGCGGTGTAGCAGAACAGGTTGAGGAAGCGCTTGCCGGCGGCCTCTTTCTGGATCCGCATGCGCATCGGCCGGTGGTCGAGGAACAGCCCGGTGTCGAGGTAGTCGGTGAGGTTGACCAGCAACTTCACGCCGCCCTCGGTCACTTCATTGAACTTGCCCTGGGCCGCCTGACGCTCGTACTGCTTGGTGCCGCTCTGACGCTCGCGGCGTTTGACCACCACGCGGCTCTTGTCGATGTTCAGCGCCTGCGGGATGGCCGCCAGCGCATCGAACATACGGATCGAAGCCTTTTCCGGGTCGATCGACTTCGGCGCGGCGTATTCCTGAACGTGCACCCAGTCGTGGTAAAGGTCGATGGCCATGGCGTATTCCGGCATGTCCGCATCGTAGACGCGGTAGCAGTCGATGCCTTCGCGCTTGACCCACTTGCCCATCGCCTTGAGGTTCTTCTGCAGGCGGTTGGCAAACATCTGCCCGCCTTCGCTCAGACGCGGCTGCTCGATCACTGGCGCCGGGGCCGGCGTCGGTTTGATCGGGTTGCCGTTCTTGTTGAACTTGCGCTCTTGCGGCTCGTTCGGCGTCTGATCGTAGGCGGCTTGCTCGCGCTCGGCCTGACGCTGTTCCGGGGTGCGGCGCTCGCCGGTGACGAACTGATCCGGCAGGACCTTGATCAACAGCAGCTTGCACGGCAGCGCGCCGTTCCAGAACGAATACTGTTTGTGGCTGCGGATACCCATGCGTTTGCCCAGGTCCGGCGCGCCGGTGAACACCGCCGCTTCCCAGTTCAGGCAGGCCTGACGCAGACGCTCGCCGAGGTTCTGGTAGAGGTACAACAGGCTGGCTTCATCACCCAGACGCTCGCCGTACGGCGGGTTGCAGATGACCAGGCCTTTCTGATTCTGGTCCGGACGCGGTTCGAACGTCGCGACTTCACCCTGATAGATTTTGATCCACTCGCTCAGGCCGGCGCGCTCGACGTTGTTGCGGCCCGGCTGGATCAGCCGTGGGTCGGCTTCATAACCACGGATCCACAGCGGCGGCTTGGCCAGACCGGCAGCAGCACGCTCGACCGCTTCTTCATGCAGTTTTTTCCAAAGCGCCGGCACGTGACCCAGCCAGGCGGTGAAGCCCCACTGCTCGCGACGCAGGTTCGGCGCCATGTCGGCGGCGATCATGCCGGCTTCGACCAGGAACGTGCCGACACCGCACATCGGGTCAGCCAGCGCGCCACCTTCGGCAGCAATGCGCGGCCAGCCGGAACGGATCAGGATCGCGGCCGCGAGGTTTTCCTTCAGCGGCGCAGCGCCCTGCTGCAAGCGGTAACCGCGCTGGTGCAGGCTGTGGCCGGAAAGGTCGAGGGACAGAATCGCTTCGCCGCGATCCAGACGCAGGTGAATGCGCAGGTCCGGGTTGAGCTTGTCGATGCTTGGGCGGTCGCCCTGCGGGGTGCGCAGTTTGTCGACGATGGCGTCCTTGACCTTCAGGGCGCCAAAGTGAGTGTTGTCGATGCCCGAACCGTGGCCGCTGAATTCCACGGCCAGGGTGCCGTCGGCCAGCATGTGATCCTGCCAGTCGACGTCGAGTACGCCGTGGTACAGGTCTTCGGCGTTTTTCATCGGGAAGCGCTTGAGCACCAGCAGCACCCGGTTGGCCAGACGCGACCAGAGGCACAGGCGATAAGCGGTTTCCATGGTCGCCATGCCACGCACGGCGGAGGTATGTTCGCGGGCCTCTTCAAGGCCAAGCCCGACGGCTTCCTCGATGAGCAGGCCTTCAAGGCCTTTGGGGCAAGTGAGGAAGAGTTCGAAACGGTCGGACATGGTTTTTCCAGAGCCTTTGGCTAATGAACCGGCAACGCATTGCCGATCCGGTTTTCAATCAGGCGCTTTTCTACAAGAGCGCCCGCGTGGCACGAAGGTGTGCCGTTCCATCCCCGCTGCTCGGGTTAAAAGAGCTTAGATGCCGGGACAGATAAAAAAGTTGAAGCAACAAAATGACTCAAAGCAACCCTTCGTCGAATAGTACCCCAGCGTAAACGTGGGTCATTCTCACTAAAGGATTAACCTCATCATCCAGCGCGGGGCCGATCATACCGGGGTTTGGCCAATAAACATTGGATAAATACGCGGTTACTTATGGCCATAGCATCTTTTTCGTTACGTCCTTATGACAAAACGGTCATTCCATCGATGTGACTCATTGGTTAGAACTGGACACAGGTTGACGTCGCAACGGCGTCAACACCTTGGCTCGCCACGCCGGCAGCGAGCCGCCAACGGCAGAGTTTTTCTGCCAGACCTCAATTGAGGTCGACGCGACAAAAACAGTCAACAAGTGAGGGAAACACCCTATGAGAAGACTTAAGCGTGATCCGTTGGAAAGAGCATTTTTGCGCGGATATCAATATGGCGTTGGTGGCAAATCCCGTGAGCTTTGCCCATTTACTCTACCGTCGGTACGTCAAGCCTGGATCAACGGCTGGCGAGAAGGACGCGGCGACAACTGGGACGGTATGACCGGCACTGCGGGAATCCACAGACTCAACGAACTTCACGCCGTCGGCTGACACAGGGCACTTATTCCGACACGACAATCTGATTTCGTAACAACCTGATCACCATGCACGTCCTTCCCGGACGGCGGGCTACGGCCCAGGGGCTCCTTCGAGGAGCCCTTTTTTATGCCTGCCTTTTATGTCCGCCGATCAGCGCTTGGCGGCGATCGCGTCCACGGACTCGCGGATCAGCGCCGGGCCCTTATAGATGAAGCCGGAGTAGATCTGCACCAGGCTCGCGCCGGCAGCGATCTTCTCGGCCGCATGCTTGCCTTCGGTGATACCGCCCGCTGCGATGATCGGCAGCTTGCCGCCCAGCTCGGACGCCAGCACTTTCACGGTGTGAGTGCTCTTCTCACGCACCGGCGCGCCGGACAGACCGCCCGCTTCGTCACCGTGTTCCATGCCTTCGACGCCCACGCGGCTGAGGGTGGTGTTGGTGGCGATCACCGCGTCCATCCCGGTTTCGATCAACGCTTGGGCGACTTGCGCGGTTTCTTCGTCGGTCATGTCCGGCGCGATCTTGATCGCCAGCGGTACATGTTTGCCGTGGCGCAGGGCCAGTTCAGCGCGGCGCGTGGCCAGATCCGCCAGCAATTGCTTGAGCGAGTCGCCAAATTGCAGGCTGCGCAGGCCCGGGGTGTTCGGCGAGCTGACGTTGACCGTGACGTAGCTGGCGTGGGCGTAGACCTTGTCCAGGCAGATCAGGTAGTCATCCACTGCGCGCTCGACCGGGGTGTCGAAGTTCTTGCCGATGTTGATCCCCAGCACGCCCTTGTATTTGGCCGCTGCCACCCGCGCCAGCAGGTTATCCACGCCGAGGTTGTTGAAACCCATGCGGTTGATGATCGCCTCGGCTTCCGGCAGGCGGAAAATCCGTGGCTTCGGGTTGCCGGGCTGCGGACGCGGGGTCACGGTGCCGATTTCGACAAAACCGAAACCCAGCTGCGCGAAGCCGTCGATGGCCGCGCCGTTCTTGTCCAGACCGGCCGCCAGACCCACAGGGTTCGGGAACTCCAGGCCCATGACATTCACCGGCAGCGATGCCGGGGCCTTGCACAGCAAGCCGTTGAGGCCCAAACGCCCGCCCGCGCCGATCAGATCCAGCGACAGATCGTGGGAGGTTTCCGGGGAAAGTTTGAACAACAGCTGACGGGCCAGGGTGTACATGGGCGGCTATGACTCGGGCGGCGAAAAGAGGCGGCGATTATAGCCGGGCATCGCCCCGCCGCGCGAGGCGCACGGGTAAATCCGTGCGCATGGCATATGCCTTGCACCTTCCTCGGTATCAGCCCGCAGGCCAATGGTGGCGTGCAGGCAAGGACAATGGCGTCGTCTCTCGGTTTTGCGCGGGCAAAGCCTGGGACGACGTTTTTTTTGAGGGTGGCTTTCATGACTCAAACCTCCGCCGGGCCGCTGGCCTGGGTCAACGGCAGCGATGCCCCGGAAAAAAGCGCGATCAACCTGGGCTTCATGGCCCTGAGCGACTGCGCCTCGCTGGTGGTCGCCGCCACTCAAGGCTTTGCTCAGCCTTACGGGCTGACCCTGAACCTCAAGCGCCAGAGTTCCTGGGCCAACCTGCGGGACAATCTGGTCAGCGGCGAACTCGATGCCGCCCACAGCCTTTACGGCCTGATCTACGCGGTGCACCTGGGCATCGGCGGTGTCGCGCCGACCGACATGGCGGTGCTGATGGGCCTGAACCAGAACGGCCAGAGCCTCAACCTGTCCCACGGTTTGCAGGGCCTGGGCGTGACCGGTCCTGAAGCGCTGCACCACCATGTGCACCAAACCCGCGCAAAACTCACCTTCGCCCAGACTTTCCCGACCGGCACCCATGCCATGTGGCTGTATTACTGGCTGGCGAGCCAGGGCATTCATCCGTTGCAGGATGTCGACAGCGTGGTGGTGCCGCCGCCGCAAATGGTCGCGCACTTGCAGGCCGGACGCATTGATGGCCTCTGCGTCGGCGAGCCGTGGGCGGCCAGCGCCGTGCAGCAGGATCTCGGTTTCACGCTGGCGACCAGCCAGACCATCTGGCCCGATCACCCGGAAAAAGTCCTCGGCTGCACTCGCGCCTTCGTCGAGCAGTACCCCAACACCGCCCGGGCGCTGGTGATGGCGATCCTCGAAGCCAGCCGTTTCATCGAAGAGAGCCCGGAAAACCGTCGCAGCACCGCGCAGTTGCTGAGCGCCCCGGAATACCTCGACGCCCCGGTGTCCTGCATCGAACCACGCTTTCTCGGCGACTACGACGATGGCCTCGGCAATCGCTGGCAGGACCCGCACGCCCTGCGCTTTCACGGCGATGGCGCGGTGAACCTGCCGTATCTCTCGGATGGCATGTGGTTCATGACTCAGTTTCGCCGTTGGGGTTTGCTGCGCGATGACCCGGATTACCTCGCCGTCGCCCGTCAGGTGCAGCAACTGGAGATCTATCGCGACGCGGCGACTGCTGTGGGCGTCGCGGCCTGGGGCAAGGACATGCGCAGCAGCCAGTTAATCGACGGCAAGATCTGGGACGGCAGCGATCCGGCCGCCTATGCCCGAAGCTTCAAGCTCCACGCGCTGAGCGACAGCGCGCCCCTTCTCGCCCAGCGCTGACAGGAGACCGCGAACATGCTGCGCATTCTGCTGATCAACGACACCGCGAAAAAAGTCGGACGCCTGAAAGCCGCGCTGACCGAGGCCGGTTTCGAGGTGATCGACGAGTCGGGCCTGACCATCGATCTGCCGGCGCGCGTCGAAACGGTGCGTCCGGACGTGATCCTGATCGATACCGAGTCACCGAGCCGCGATGTGATGGAGCAAGTGGTGCTGGTCAGCCGCGACCAGCCCCGGCCGATCGTGATGTTCACCGACGAGCATGACCCCGGCGTGATGCGTCAGGCGATCAAATCCGGGGTCAGTGCCTACATCGTCGAGGGCATTCACGCACAACGCTTGCAGCCGATTCTCGACGTGGCCATGGCCCGCTTTGAAAGCGACCAGGCCCTGCGCGCCCAGCTACAGGCCCGCGACCAGCAACTGGCCGAGCGCAAGCGCATCGAACTGGCCAAGGGTTTGTTGATGAAAATGAAGGACTGCAACGAAGAAGAGGCCTACACCCTGATGCGCCGCCAGGCCATGAGCCGCCAGCAGAAACTGATACAGGTGGCGGAGCAGATCATTGCCATGAGCGAGTTGCTCGGCTGAACTGGCACAAATCTCGCTAAGCAATCCCCACAGGTAACCAACGGCGGTTGCCCCACCTACGACAAAGACGTCGCTCACCTTCTTCGCCCCTTTCGGCGATCCGGGTAGCGGCGTTTTTGCGTTTTGGCCCCACAGCCCGGGGCCGGTGGTGCGGCCGTGGCGGCGCCCCACTGTGCTGGTTCTGACTCCTTCTCGAGATTCTCTACAGCTGAGGTGCGCGATGAATAAAAGCTTCTGGAAATCCGGCCACACCCCGACCCTGTTCGCGGCCTTCCTGTATTTCGACCTGAGCTTCATGGTCTGGTACCTGCTCGGCCCGCTGGCGGTGCAGATTGCCGCCGACCTGCACCTGACCACTCAACAGCGTGGCCTCGTGGTGGCGACGCCGATTCTGGCTGGCGCGGTACTGCGCTTTGCGATGGGCATGCTCGCCGATCGCCTGTCGCCGAAAACCGCCGGGCTGATCGGCCAGGTGATCGTGATCTGCGCACTGTTCGGTGCCTGGAAACTCGGCATCCACAGTTACGAACAGGCCCTGCTGCTCGGCCTGTTCCTCGGCATGGCCGGCGCCTCGTTCGCCGTGGCCCTGCCCCTGGCCTCGCAGTGGTATCCGCCGGAGCATCAGGGCAAGGCTATGGGCATCGCCGGGGCCGGCAATTCCGGGACCGTATTCGCGGCACTGATCGCCCCGGTACTCGCGGCGGCGTTTGGCTGGAGCAATGTATTCGGTTTCGCCCTGATTCCGCTGATCCTGACCCTGGTGCTGTTCGCCTGGCTGGCGAAAAACGCGCCGGAGCGGCCGAAAGCCAAATCCATGGCCGACTACTTCAAGGCCCTGGGCGACCGTGACAGCTGGTGGTTCATGTTTTTCTACAGCGTGACCTTCGGCGGCTTCATCGGTCTGGCCAGCGCCCTGCCCGGCTACTTCAACGATCAATACGGTTTGAGCCCGGTGACCGCCGGTTACTACACCGCTGCTTGCGTGTTCGGCGGCAGCCTGATGCGTCCACTGGGTGGCGCGCTGGCTGACCGTTTCGGTGGTATTCGCACGCTGCTGGCGATGTATACGGTGGCCGCAGTTTGTATTGCAGCGGTCGGCTTCAACCTGCCAAGTTCCTACGCGGCGCTGGCACTTTTCGTCTGCACCATGCTCGGTCTCGGCGCGGGTAACGGCGCGGTGTTCCAACTGGTGCCGCAACGTTTCCGTCGCGAAATCGGCGTGATGACCGGGCTGATCGGCATGGCCGGTGGCATCGGCGGGTTTGCCCTGGCGGCGGGCATGGGCGCGATCAAACAGAGCACCGGCAGCTATCAACTGGCGCTTTGGCTGTTCGCCAGCCTTGGCGTGCTGGCGTGGTTTGGCCTGCACGGGGTCAAACGTCGCTGGAGAACCACCTGGGGCTCGGCGGCCGTGACCGCTGCCCGGGTCTGAGGCCCGAATGGCTCTGCAACTGAGCTTCGCCGAAGCCAGCGCCACCGGCCCCCGCGTGGAAAATCAGGACGCCTTGCGCCTGGTCACGCCGGCCCCGGCGCTGGCTGCCAGCAAAGGATTTCTGTTTGCCATCGCCGACGGCGTCAGCCAGTGCGCCGATGGCGGGCTGGCCGCGCGTTCGACCTTGCAGGCGCTGGCACTGGACTACTACGCCACCCCGGAAACCTGGAGCGTGGCCCAGGCCCTCGATCGTCTGTTGCTCGCGCAAAACCGCTGGTTGCAGGCCAACGGTGGCGGTCAGCCGCTGCTCACCACGGTCAGTGCGCTGGTCATGCGCGGCCGGCGGTTTACCTTGGCGCACGTCGGTGATTGCCGGGTCTATCGCTGGCATGCCGAGACCCTGCAACGGATCAGCGAGGATCACGTCTGGGATCAACCGGGCATGCAGCATGTGCTCAAACGGGCACTGGGGCTGGATCAGCATCTGGTGCTGGACTTTCTCGATGGCGAACTGCGTGACGGCGAATGTTTCGTGCTGCTCAGTGATGGCGTGTGGGCGACGCTTGGTGATACCGCCATCGCCGGAATCCTGCGAGATCAACCGGACCTGCAAGGTGCCGCACAAACTCTGGTCAACGCTGCGCACCTGGCCGGCAGTCAGGACAATGCCAGTGCGATGTTGGTGCGGGTGGATGCTGTTGGCGAGGCCAGCCTCGGCGATGCCCTGATTCATTTGCAGCAGTGGCCGGTGCCCCCGCC
>NZ_AKJQ01000020.1:0-26248 GCF_000282255.1 Pseudomonas sp. GM25
GGCAGCACCGCCGCTGGCGCCCAGCCTCGTCCATTCGCCCGCGCCGTTGAGGCCGATGGCTGGCTGCACGTTTCCGGGCAGGTGCCGGCGGTGGATGGCGAGATCATTGTGGGCGGCATCGTCGAGCAGACGCACCAGACCATGAAGAACCTGATCGCGATTCTCGAAGAGGCCGGTTATGGCCTGGAAGACGTGGTGCGCGCTGGCGTGTGGCTGGACGATCCGCGGGATTTCACCAGTTTCAACAAGGTCTTCGGCGAGTACTTCAAGCCCGAACACGCACCGGCCCGGGCCTGTGTGCAGGCGAGCATGATGGTCGACTGCAAGGTCGAGATCGACTGCATTGCGTACAAGAAAAAGGCTTGAGTATCGACCGCTCCCGCGCAGAGCGTGGGAGCGATCTTTCGCGATAAACTCCCGGCACTTTGAATGGGAACCACTGAAATGACCGAAGACACCATCAAGCGCCGGGCACGCGGTCTGGACCGGGCGTTCGATATCCTCGATTTCCTCAAGGAAATCGGCCAGCCACTGCGTCCGAACGACATCGCCAACGGCATCGGCAGCCCGAAATCCACGGTCTACGAACTGGTGGCCTCGTTGCTCGAACGGCGGATTCTGGAGCCGGTGGGCAAGGACGGTCACGTCTATCTCGGTCGTCAGTTGTACTTCCTGGGCCAGGCGCATTTGCGTCACTTCGACCTCAGTCGCGAAGCCGATCACGCCTTGCAGGAGATCGTCAGTCAGACCCGGGAAACCGCGCAGATGTGCCTGCTCAACGGGCGCAAATACACGGTAGCGCTGATGAAGGAGGGCGAGCGGCATTTTCGCATTTCTTCCGATATCGGCGAGAACGCGCCGATCCCGTGGACCGCCTCCGGGCGGCTGCTGCTGGCGCACTTGAGTGATCAGCAGATCAGCGACCTGATCGACCCTGACGACTTCATCCTGCCGGGTGGCGAACGCCTGCCGATGGAGACGTTTCTGGCGGAAATCCGTCAGGCCGGCATCGACGGTTTCTTCTCCTTCGACAGTGTCGCCGACACCTTCACCCATTGCTTCGCCGCGCCGGTCAAAGACCCGAGCGGCGTGGCCATTTGCACCCTGTGCATCGTCGCCCCGCGCGCCGATGCCAAAACCAATTACAACGACTATCGCCGGGTCTTGATCGAGAGCGCCAACAGCCTCGCCCGGCGAATCAACGAATAACCGCGCTTGCCTGCGGGCGCGACTGTGAGGAGTTCGACCATGACGACTGCCAACAACACTGCTGCCGTGGAAAAGGGCGATGCCGCCATCGGCGCGCAACTGGTGCGTGACATCAGCCTGCCGGCGCTGGTGCTGCACCGCGAAGCGCTGGAACACAACATCCGCTGGATGCAGAAATTCGTCAGCGACAGCGGCGCCGAACTCGCGCCCCACGGCAAGACCAGCATGACCCCGGCACTGTTTCGTCGTCAGCTCGACGCCGGTGCGTGGGGCATCACCCTGGCCAGCGCCACCCAGACCCGCGCCGCTTACGCCCACGGCGTACGCCGGGTGTTGATGGCCAACCAACTGGTCGGCACGCCGAACATGGCGTTGATCGCCGATCTAATGGCGGCCGATTCCGGCTTCGATTTCTATTGCATGGTCGATCACCCGGACAACGTCGCCGATCTGGGCGCTTACTTTGCGTCGCGCGGTGTGCGGCTGAACGTGATGATCGAGTACGGCGTGGTCGGCGGCCGTTGCGGTTGCCGCAGCGAGCAGGAAGTCATCGAACTGGCCAAGGCCATCGGCGCACAACCGGCGCTGGCCCTGACCGGCATCGAAGGTTACGAAGGCGTGATCCATGGCGATCACGCCGTGACCGGCATCCGTGAATTCGCCGCCTCGCTGGTGCGCCTGGCGGTGCAGTTGCAGGACAGCGGCGCGTTCGCCATCGCCAAACCGATCATCACCGCGTCGGGTTCGGCCTGGTACGACCTGATCGCCGAATCGTTCGAAGCGCAGAACGCTGGCGGGCGTTTCCTCAGCGTGCTGCGTCCCGGCAGTTACGTGGCTCACGACCATGGCATCTATAAAGAGGCGCAGTGCTGCGTACTCGACCGTCGCAGCGATCTGCACGAAGGCCTGCGTCCGGCACTGGAAATCTGGGCCCACGTGCAGTCGATGCCGGAGCCGGGCTTTGCCGTTATTGCCCTGGGCAAGCGTGACGTGGCGTTCGATGCCGGGATGCCGGTGCCGTTGCTGCGTTACAAGGCCGGTGTGCTGCCGGCGGTGGGCGACGATGTCGGCGCCTGCAAAGTGACGGCGGTGATGGACCAGCACGCGTTCATGACCGTGGCGCCGGGCGTGGAATTGCGCGTTGGCGACATCATTTCCTTTGGCACTTCGCACCCGTGCCTGACCTTCGACAAGTGGCGCGTAGGGCTGCTCGTGGACGAGCAGCTGTCGGTGATCGAAACCATGGAAACCTGTTTCTGATGAACACGCTCAGTCCATTGGGTCCGAACACCCCGCGCATCGCCCTGATCGGCGAATGCATGATCGAACTCCAGCAACGTGCCGATGGCAGCCTGCAACAGAGCTTCGGCGGTGACACGCTGAACACGGCGGTCTATCTGTCCCGCGCCATGGGCGACAAGGCGCAGGTCGATTACGTCACGGCGCTGGGTGATGACAGCTTCAGTGACGCGATGTGCCGCATTTGGGCCGACGAAGGCATTGGTCTGGATCTGGTCCAGCGCTTGCCCGGTCGTTTGCCGGGCCTGTATTGCATCCAGACCGACGCCGCCGGCGAACGTCGTTTTCTGTACTGGCGCAACGAAGCCGCAGTGCGCGACTGCTTCACTACGCCAGCCGCCGCACCGATTTTGGCTGCGCTGCCTGATTACGATGTGCTGTATTTCAGCGGTATCACGCTGGCAGTGCTCGGTGCGCAGGGGCGGGAAAAGCTGATCCAGACCTTGATCGAAGCCCGCCAGCGTGATGCGCGAATCGTCTTCGACAACAACTACCGCCCACGCCTGTGGGCCTCGGTGGAAGAAGCGCGGGCTGCGTATCGCAGCGTGTTGCCCCATGTCAATCTGGCGTTGCTGACGGTGGACGACGAGCAGGCGTTGTTCCATTTCGAAGACTGTGATGCGGTGTTTGAAGCGTACGCGCAGATCGGCACGCCGGAAGTGGTGCTCAAGCGCGGCGCTGAAGCTTGTCTGATCCGTTGTGACGGGGAAGCGTTTGAGGTGTCGGCGCAGAAGGTCGAAAAGGTGGTGGACACCACGGCGGCGGGGGATTCGTTCAGTGCGGCGTATCTGGCGAGTCGCTTGCTTGGAGGGAGCCCGACGGAAGCGTCGCAGGCCGGCCATCTGCTAGCGAGCCAGGTTATTCAAGTACCCGGAGCTCTGATTGCGAAGTAATCGGTGAATGGCCGATTGCCGGGCAATCGGATCGCGAGCAAGCTCGCTCCCACAGTGGTTGAGTGTCGTTCACAGCTCTTATGTGGGAGCGAGCTTGCTCGCGATTTGGGCCCGAAGGCAAACACTCAATCTCGGTAAAACACCTGCACCAGGTGATACCCGAATTTGCTCTTGATCGGCCCGTGCACGGTGCGCAGCGGTTTCTTGAAGATCACCGCATCGATCGCACCGACCATCTGTCCCGGCCGCACTTCACCCAGATCGCCGCCGCGCTTGCCGGACGGGCAGGTCGAAAACTTCTTCGCCAGCACATCGAACGCTTCACCGTTGGCGATGCGTTGTTTGAGTTTTTCAGCCTCTTCGGCGGTTTTCACCAGAATGTGGCGGGCTTGGGCTTTCATCGTGCAATACCTGTAGCGGGGTGACGGCGGGGCGCGGATTATGCCTCAAGTCACGGGTTTTGGCTGATCATCGTGCGGATCTTGCCGGCCAGCTGCTCGATGGAAAACGGCTTGGCGACCATGTCCATGCCGTCCTCAAGAAAGCCCTGACGCTCGGCGGCTTTCTGCGCGTAACCGGTCATGAACAACACCTTGAGCCCCGGACGATGCTGGCGGGCGATCTCCGCCATTTGCCGGCCGTTCATGCCCGGCAGGCCGACGTCGGTCACCAGCAGGTCAACCCGCAGATCCGATTCGAGCAATGGCAGGGCACCCTTGGCGTCTTCGGCCTCATGGGCGCGATAACCCAGCTCCTTGAGCAGGTCCATGACCAGCATGCGCACCGCCGGATCGTCCTCGACCACCACCACGGTTTCGCCGGTGGCGACAGCGGGGGCCTCGGTGACCGTTTCGATGACCGGCCGCTCCGGTTCCAGTGCATACAAACGAGGCAAGTACAGGCGCACGCAGGTGCCCTGGCCCGGCAGACTGTCGAGGCTGACGTGCCCGCCGGATTGCTGGGCAAAGCCATAAATCATCGACAACCCGAGCCCGGTGCCCTGGCCGATCGGCTTGGTGGTGAAGAACGGATCGAACGCCTTGGAACGCACTGAAGGCGTCATGCCGGTGCCGTTGTCGCTCACCGCCAGCATCAAGTAGTCGCCGGCCTTGACCGGTTCGAGGGTGGTGATGTCGTTGCCGTCGAGGTAGACGTTGGCCGTTTCGATCAGCAGCTCACCGCCGTCGGGCATGGCATCGCGGGCGTTGATCACCAGGTTGAGCAGCGCGTTTTCCAGTTGACTGACATCAGTGCTCACCGGCCATACGTTGTCGGCCAGGCGCAACTTGAGCTCGATCGGATCGCCCTTGGTGCGGCGGATCAGGTCCTCCAGCGAGTGGATAAGCTCGTTGACGTCGAGGGTCTTGCGATCCAGCGACTGGCGCCGGGAGAACGCCAACAGTCGGTGGGTCAGCGCCGCCGCGCGGTTGGCCGAGGACACCGCCGCGTCGGTGAAACGACCGATCTCATCGGCGCGGCCACTGGCGATGTAGCGCTGCATAAGGTCGAGGCTGCCGATGATGCCGGTCAGCATGTTGTTGAAGTCGTGGGCGATGCCGCCAGTGAGCTGGCCGACCGCTTCCATTTTCTGCGCGTGGCGCAGGGCGTCTTCGGCGCGTTCGCGTTCGAACATCTCGTTCTGCAAACGCTGGTTGGCCTGGGCCAGTTGTTCGGTGCGCGCACTGACGCGTTCCTCAAGGGTTTCATTGAGGTTGCGCAGGGCTTCTTCGGTCTTTTTGCGTTCTGTTTCATCGATCACGAAGATATAGAAACCGTTCACCGCACCGTCCGCGCCGTGACGCGGCAGGTAATTCATCAAGGCATGCCGCTGGCTGCCGTCGCGGTGTGGCGTGTACAGGCTGAACGAGCAGGGACGACCGGCCAGGGCTTCGGCGATGTACGGCGCCCGCAGGAAATAGGCCTCTTCGCCGATGACCTCGCGGATCGTGCGACCGTACAACTCCTGCGGCGTGAGCCCGTACCAATCGAGGTACGCGGCGTTGTTCAGCCGAAAGCGTTCCTCATGGTCGACATAACTGATCAGAATCGGCATGGCGTTGATGATCAGTTGCAGCTCGGTCTGGCTTTGCCGCAGTGCCTGTTCGGTGTGCTTGCGCTCGGTCAGGTCCAGCGCGGCGCCGAGGAAACGCATCGGCCGGCCATGATGGTCCTTGTAGCAGCGCCCGCGCGCGAACACCCAGCGCAGCTCGCCATTGGCTTGCAGCAGGCGGTATTCCTCGGCGTATTCAGTGCCGTGGGTGATGCAGTGCTTGATGCTGCGGGCAATCAGGGCGCGGTCTTCAGGGTGCACACCGTGCAGGTATTCGCTGATCGGCAACTGACCGGCCAGCGCCGGATCGACACCGTGCAACTGGGCGAAATGCGCATCGGCGATGAAGCGGTCTTCGCCAATGTCCCAATCCCAGGTGCCGACCGCATCGGTGGCCGCCAGCGCCAGTTGCAGGCGTTCTTCGCTTTCGCGCTGGGCCTTGAGGCTGTCTTCCGAGCGCTGTTGTAGTTCCAGGGCGATACGCCGGCGTTCGTTGGTTTCGATGGCGGTGACCAGAATGCCCGCCACTTGAGCGCTTTCGTCGCGGATCGGGCTGTAGGTCAGGTCCAGCCAGAAGTCGGAGTCCTGGCCGTCCCGTTGCAGGGTGAAGCGGCGTTCGCTGTAGGTTCGCACCTGGCCTTGTAGGACGGCGCTGTAAATCGGGTCGGTAAAGTCTCGAAGTTCCGGCCATATCTGGTGCGCCGGTTGTCCGAAAGCGTGCGGATGCTTGCTCCCGGCCAGCAACGCGAAGCCGTCGTTGTAGATTTGGGTCAGGTGCGGGCCCCACAACAGCAGCATCGGCATCGGCGAGTGAATCACGATGTCCACCGCGGTGCGCAGGCTCTGTGGCCAGGTGCCGGCGGCGCCCAGCGGGCTCCGGCTCCAGTCGGTGCGGGCAATCAATGCCTGGGCGTCGTTGGTGTTCGGTACAGCGTTCATCACATCAATCCTGGGCGTCGGTCGGTGAGGCGGCGTCTACTATCCTAGTGCGGTAGACGCTGTAAGGCCCGTCGCGTCACGACGCACGGTCTTAAGTTCATTGAAAGCTTCGCAGGTGCTTTTGGCCATGGAAATCGATGCATTGCTCAAACAACTGGCGAGCCGCCACGGTTCGGATCTGTTCCTGTCCACGGGCGCACCGCCCAGTGCGCGGTTCGACGGGGTGCTGACGCCCTTGAGCGATCAGCCGTTCAAACCCGGCGAAGTGGCGACTGTCGCCGCCTCCCTGATGGACGCCGAGCAGCGCCGGGAGTTCGACCGGGATCTGGAAATGAACCTGGCGATTTCCCGCACGGGTATCGGGCGCTTCCGGGTCAACATCTTCAAACAACGCAACGACGTGTCGATCGTGATCCGTAACGTCAAACTCGACATTCCCCGGTTCGAAGACCTGAAGCTACCGTCGGTGCTGCTCGAATCGGTGATGCTCAAGCAAGGCCTGATCCTGTTCGTCGGCGCCACCGACTCGGGTAAATCCACGTCGCTGGCGGCACTGATCGATCATCGCAATCGCCACAGCAGCGGGCACATCATCACCATTGAAGACCCGGTGGAATACATCCATCGTCACAAGAAATCGATCATCAACCAGCGCGAAGTCGGGGTCGATACCCGCAGCTTTCACGCTGCGCTGAAAAACACCCTGCGCCAGGCCCCGGACGTGGTGCTGATCGGCGAAGTCCGTGACCGTGAGACCATGGAGCATGCGCTGGCCTTCGCCGAAACCGGGCATCTGGTGCTGTCGACGTTGCACGCCAACAACGCCAATCAGGCGCTGGACCGGATCATCAATTTCTTTCCCGAAGAGCGACGGCCGCAATTGCTGCATGCCTTGGGCAATCACCTCAAGGCGTTCGTCTCGCAGCGTCTGGTACGAACCCGGGACGGTCAGCGACGGGCCGCCGCCGAGGTGATGCTCGGTACGCCGACGATTGCCGACCTGATCCGGCGCAATGACTTTGGCGAGCTGAAAACCATCATGGAAAAATCGGCAGAACTGGGCATGCAGACCTTTGACGCTGCACTGTTCGCGTTGGTGGAAGAAGGGGTGATCGATGAAGACGAGGCCCTGAAAAACGCAGATTCGGTCAACAACCTGCGCCTGCGTCTGAAGCTGCACGCCGACACCATGCCGTCCCCACCGCCCTCGACCGGCGAGTGGGGACTGATGGACTGACAGGCTTCAGTCGCGAAGTTCGACCCGATTGCGGAACTGCTCCAGCGCTTCAGGATTAGCCAGGGCATCGGTGTTTTTCACCGGTTCACCGTGCACCACATTGCGCACGGCCAGTTCCACCACTTTGCCGCTGATGGTGCGCGGAATATCGGTGACCGCGACGATCTTCGCCGGTACATGGCGCGGTGTGGTGTTGGCGCGGATCACCTGGCGGATCTGCTGTTGCAGCGCGTCATCCAGCGCTACGCCTTCCTTGAGGCGGACGAACAGCACCACGCGCACATCGTCCTGCCACTGCTGGCCGATGGCAACGCTATCCAGCACCTGCGGGACTTTCTCCACCTGACGGTAGATTTCCGCCGTGCCGATGCGTACGCCACCGGGGTTGAGCACGGCGTCGGAGCGTCCGTGAATCAGCATCCCGCCGTGAGGCAACTGTTCTGCGTAGTCACCCTGGGCCCACGCGCCGGGGAACTGGCTGAAATAGGATTTGCGCAGCTTCTCGCCGTCGGAATCGTTCCAGAGTCCGATGGGCATCGCCGGGAATGGTCGGGTGCACACCAGCTCACCTTTCTCACCAATCACCGGTTGCCCGGCGTCGTTCCACACTTCCACCGCCATGGCCAGGCTCTTGCCCATGATCTCGCCCCGGCGGACCGCTGACATCGGGTTGCCGTTGACGAAGCAGGACACGATGTCCGTACCGCCGGACATCGAGGACAGGCAGACGTCCGGTTTGAAGTCGCGATAAACGAAGTCATAACTCTGTGGCGACAGCGCGGAGCCGGTGCAAAGCAGGGTTTTCAGGTGGCTCAGGTCGTAGCTTTCGCGCGGCTTGATGCCGCTGCTTTCCAGGGTCGCGAGGAATTTCGGGCTGGTGCCGAACACGCTGACTTGCTCGTCGTCGAGCAGCTCCAGCAACCGCTCGTTGTCCGGATAAAACGGTGAGCCGTCATACAGCACCACCGCGCTGCCGACCGCCAGTGCCGAGGCCAGCCAGTTCCACATCATCCAGCCGCAGGTGGTGTAGTAGAACAAACGGTCGCCGGGGCCCAGGTCGACATGCAGCCCGTGTTCCTTGGCGTGTTGCAGCAACACGCCGCCGGTGCTGTGAACGATGCATTTCGGCACGCCGGTGGTGCCGCTGGAATAGAGCACGTACAGCGGATGATCGAACGGCACCGGGACGAATTGCGGCTCATCACCCGGCTCATAGAAGTCGTCCCACAGCGTGACGTTGGCGGGCGTCCGGTAATCGGAGACATGGGCGTGGGGGCGCGCGTAAGGGACGATGATCAGCTGTTGCAGTGAAGGCAGTTGTTCGAGGATTTCATTGATCTTGACGGTCTGGTCGATCTCTTTGCCGGCGTAACGGTAACCGGCGCAGGTGATGAGTACTTTCGGTTCGATCTGGCCGAAGCGGTCGATCACGCCGTGGGTGCCGAAGTCCGGCGACGAACACGACCAGATCGCGCCGAGACTGGTGGTCGCGAGCATCGCTACCAGGGTTTGCCAGGTGTTGGGCATGCATGCTGCAACTCGGTCGCCTAGCGCAACACCGGCCGCTTGCAGACTGGCCTGGAACCCCGCGACCTGCTGCGCCAGTTCGGCCCAGGTCAGCAGTTCACGCTGGCCGTTTTCCCCGATAGCGATCACGGCGATGGCATCGTCGCGGCGACTCAGCAGATGCTCGGCGAAATTCAGGGTGGCGCCGGGAAACCACTCGGCGCCCGGCATTTTCAGGCCGCCACGCAGAACGGCGTCCGGTTGGGTGTGAAAACTGATGCCGAAGAAATCCACGATCGCTTGCCAGAACGCTTCGCGCTGGTCGATGGACCATTGATGCAGGGCCGGGTAGTCGTCGAGCTTCAGGTGGTGGCGCTGATTGATGAAGCGCCGAAAGCCGTCCATGCGGGATCGGGCAATGCGTTTGGCATCGGGCTGCCAGAGAATGTCGGACATGGTTTGCCTCTTATTGTTTGTCAGAAGGCTCCCACGACAGCGTGGGAGCGATCAGTTGCAAGCTTACTGCGCCAGCCATCCGCCATCGATGTTCCAGGCGGCGCCACGCACCTGGCTGCCGGCTTCGCTGCACAAAAACAGCACCAGTTCACCCAGATGCGCTGGGGTGACGAACTCCAGCGACGGCTGTTTCTCGGCCAGCAGATCGTGTTGCGCCTGTTGCGGGTCGACACCTTTGGCTGCGCGATCATCGATCTGCTTCTGCACCAGTGGCGTCAGCACCCAGCCCGGGCAAATGGCATTGCAGGTGACATTACTGGCGGCGGTTTCCAGGCCGACCACCTTGGTCAGGCCGATCACGCCATGCTTGGCCGCCACATACGCAGCTTTACCGGTGGAGCCGACCAGACCGTGCACCGAGGCGATGTTGACGATCCGCCCCCAACCCTTGGCGCGCATGCCCGGCAAACTCAGGCGAGTGCTGTGAAACACCGATGACAGGTTGATCGCAATGATCGAGTCCCAGCGCTCCACCGGAAACTCTTCCACCGCCGCGACGTGCTGGATGCCCGCGTTGTTGACCAGAATGTCCACGCCGCCGAACTCGCGCTCGGCGTAGGCGATCATGTCGGCGATCTGCGCCGGGTCGCTGACGTCTGCCGGGTGATGGCCGACCTTGCCGCCGAACTGCTCGACTTCGGCGATCACCTTGGAGGCGTCGCCAAAACCGTTGAGGATCAGGTTGGCGCCAGCCTTGGCCAGCGTCAGGGCGATGCCCAGCCCGATGCCGCTGGTGGAGCCAGTAACCAGTGCGGTCTTGCCAGAAAGAGTCGTCATCAATACCTCACACAATGCCAGTGGCGTAGAAAGTGCCGATCACCACGAAAACCGCCAGGGTCTTGATCAGCGTAATACAGAAAATGTCCTTGTAGGCCTCACGGTGAGTCAGGCCGGTGACGGCGAGCAGGGTAATCACCGCGCCGTTGTGTGGCAGGGTGTCCATGCCGCCGCTGGCCATCGCGGCCACCCGGTGCAGCACTTCCAGCGGAATGTTGGCAGCGTGGGCAGCGCTGATGAATTGTTCGGACATCGCTGCCAGCGCGATGCTCATGCCGCCCGAAGCAGAACCGGTGATACCGGCCAGCAGGGTCACGGTGATCGCTTCGTTGACCAGTGGATTGGGGATGCTCTTGAGCCAGTCGGCCAGCACCAGAAAACCTGGCAACGACGCGATGACCGCGCCGAAACCGTATTCCGACGCGGTGTTCATCGCCGCCAGCAGCGCACCGCTGACTGCGCTTTTGCTGCCTTCGGCGAGCTTGCTTTTGATCGCTTTAAAACCGAACGCGAGCACCATCAGGATGCCCACCAGCAATGCTGCCTGCACCGCCCAGATCGCCGTGAGTTTGGCGATTTCAGTGGTGACCGGCGCGGCCATGCCCGGCAGCGCGAGGCTGTGGGTCTTGCCGTACCACTGCGGAATCCATTGGGTGAACAGCAGGTTCATGATGCCCACCGCCAGCAGCGGCGACAGGGCGATCCACGGGTTAGGCAGCTTCAGGTCTTCGGCGGTTTCCGGTTCATTGCGCAGTTCGGTGCCGTAGCCTTCGCCGGCACGCTGCGCCTTGTTGCGCTGGCGCTGCAGGAACAGCATGCCGGCGCAGAACACGAAAATCGTGCCGATCACGCCCAGCCACGGCGCTGCCCACGCGGTGGTGTTGAAGAAGGTGCTGGGGATGATGTTCTGGATCTGCGGCGTGCCGGGCAGGGCGTCCATGGTGAAGGAGAACGCGCCGAGGGCAATGGTTGCCGGGATCAGGCGCTTGGGGATATTGCTCTGGCGGAACATTTCCGCTGCGAACGGGTAGACCGCGAACACCACGACGAACAGCGAAACGCCGCCGTAGGTGAGAAGGGCGCAGACCAGCACGATCACCAGCATCGCCTGGCGGGTGCCGAGCAGACGAATCGCTGCCGCGACGATCGAGCGGGAGAAACCCGACAGTTCGATCAGCTTGCCGAACACGGCGCCGAGCAGGAACACGGGAAAGTAGAGTTTGATGAAGCCGACCATCTTCTCCATGAACACCCCGGTGAAAGCAGGGGCGACGGCGGACGGGTCGGTGAGCAGGACGGCCCCGAGGGCGGCGATCGGGGCAAAAAGGATAACGCTGTAGCCACGGTAGGCGGCGAGCATCAGCAGCGCGAGGGCTGCCAAGGCGATGATCACACTCATGGTGTGCTCCTTCGATTGTTATTTTTGTGGGTGGAACGGGTGTGGGGAGCGCTATAGCGAGATCTGTGCCAGATGGTTAAGTTATTGAAATAAAAGGAATTAATTTGATGTTTGGCGGTGGTTTTCGAAGTTTTGTCTCTGTTTGGAGACATCTATGGCTGTGAGGACGCTTTCGCGGGCGAGCCCGCTCCCACAGTTGAGCGCATTCCGCTGTGGGAGCGGGCTTGCCCGCGATGCTTTTGATGTTTCTCTCTATGGGGAATGGTGTCTCTCTATTGAGACTCTGCGATCCCAAGCGCGATCATCTTCTTGTAAAGCGTCGAGCGTCCAAGCCCGAGCCGTTCAGCCGCTTCAATCACCTTGCCCCCGCATTGCGCGAGGGTGGATTGAATCAACTGCCGGTCAAACCGTTCGCGGGCCTGACTGAAGGTTTCGTTGGTTATCGGCTCTGACAGAGGCGCCAGCGCTCGCTCAACCGGTGTAAACGTGCCAATCGCCGCACGAATGTCATCCGCCGTCAGCATCAAGTCATCACTTAGCAACGCCGCCCGCTCCAGCATATTGCGCAGCTCGCGGATATTCCCCGGCCAGGCGTGCTGACCCAACAGCTCCAGCGCTTCGCGATTCAGCTCATGCTGGCTGCGCAACTCCTCCAGAATCGCCTCACTGAGCGCTGGCAGATCGTCCAGCCGTTCCCGCAGCGGCGGCACCTGAATCGGCAGCACGTTGAGGCGGTAGTACAAATCCGCGCGGAATTCGCCGCGCTTGATCGCCGCTTCCAGATCCGTCGAGGTCGCGGCAATCACCCGCACATCGCTCTGGATCACGTCGTTGGAGCCTACGGGCTCGAATTCCTTTTCCTGCAACACCCGCAGCAATTTGCTCTGCAGCGGCAGCGGCATGTCGCCGATCTCGTCGAGAAACAGCGTCCCGCCCTGAGCAATCTGCAACTTGCCGGTGCGACCCTTGCGATCGGCTCCGGTGAAGGCGCCGGGCGCGGTGCCGAAGAACTCGGCTTCGAGCAGCGCTTCGGGAATCGCCGCGCTGTTGATGCTGACAAAGGCCTTGTGCGCTCGAGGCGAAGCGCCGTGGATGGCCTGCGCCAGCAACTCCTTGCCGCTGCCGGTTTCGCCCAGCAACAGAACCGGCGACTCGGCACTGGCGCTGCGACGGGCACGGCGTTTGACTTCCAGGCTGGCAGCGCTGGTGCCGATGAAGTGGGCAAAGTTGTATTTGGTCTGCCTTGCGCGCAGCAGAGAACGGGTCGAGGCCAGTTCTTCCTGCATGCTCAGATAGCGCTTGAGCATCGGCGACAGCGTGCGCAATTCGTCGAACAGGGCAAAACCGATGGCGCCGATCACTGATCCGGCGTCGTCATGAATCGGCAGGCGCATCACCACCAGCGGTTCTTTCGGGGTGTCCTGCATGTCCAGCAGAATCGGCCGCCCGGTGCGCACCACCTCGCGCAGCAGGCTGCCGGGGATCACGCTTTCGCAGGGCTTGCCGATGGCCCCAGCGGCGGAGTCGAGCCCGAAGCGTCGGGCGTAGCGTTCGTTCATCCAGACGATGTTCGCGTCGCGGTCGACAATCACCGTGCCTTCACTGGATTGCTCGATGATCTCGAACAACGAACGGATCGCCAGCGTGCGAACCCGTTGGTAATCCTTGAGGCTTTCGGTGGTGTTCATCTGACTGATCCTGAATGTGTGCCGCCAGGCCTGGCCCTATCGCTGGCAAGCCAGCTCCCACAGGGCTTTTGGTCGTTCACAAATGTCGTGTACCCCGATAAACCTGTGGGAGCTGGCTTGCCAGCGATAGCCGCGGCGCGGTTCAAAGGCATGCGCTGATTATGCCTATCCCGGATGCGCCGCCGCCAACAGCTCTTTGGTATAGGGATGCTGCGGTGAGTCGAACACGTCATGGCTGGCGCCGCTTTCGACCACCTTGCCGTCCTTGATCACGATCATGTCGTGGGCGAGGGCGCGTACCACGGCAAGATCGTGGCTGATGAACAGATACGTCAGGCCGTGTTTTTCCTGAAGCTGGCGGAGCAGGGCGACCACCTGTTTCTGCACGGTGCGATCCAGCGCCGAAGTCGGCTCGTCGAGCAGAATCAGCGCCGGTTTGAGCACCAGTGCCCGCGCGATGGCAATGCGCTGACGCTGGCCACCGGAGAACTCATGGGGATAGCGATGACGGCTTTCAGGGTCGAGGCCCACTTCCTTGAGCACGCGGATCACCTGGTCGTCGCACTCGTCGGCAGTCGACTGGCAATGCACTTCCAGCCCTTCGCTGATGATCTGCGCCACCGACATGCGCGGGCTGAGGCTGCCGAACGGGTCCTGGAACACCACCTGCATCTGCCGGCGCCACGGCCGCATCTGCTTCTGGTCGAGACCGTCGAGTGCCGTGCCCTGGAAGCGAATGCTGCCCTTGGAGTCGAGCAGCCGAAGGATCGCCTGACCGAGAGTCGATTTGCCCGAACCAGACTCGCCGACGATGCCCAGCGTCTTGCCGCGCTGGATGTTCAGGCTGATACCGTCCACCGCGCGCAGGTATTGTTTGCGCTGGAACAGCCCGCCGCCGACGGTGAAATCAACCCGCAGGTCATCGACTTCCAGCACGTTCTCGCGTTCGTCCCGGGGCAGTGCTTCGCCTTCCGGTTCAGCGTTGAGCAACACGCAGCTGTAAGGGTGTTTCGGCTCGGTGAACAGGGTTTCGCACGGCGCCTGCTCGACGATCTCACCGGCCTTCATCACGCATACCCGTTGGGCGATGCTGCGCACCAGATTCAGGTCATGGCTGATCAGCAGCAGCGACATGCCGAGGCGCCGTTGCAGGGATTTGAGCAGCAACAGGATCTTGCGCTGCACGGTCACATCGAGGGCGGTGGTCGGCTCGTCGGCGATCAGCAGTTCGGGCTCACAGGCCAGGGCCATTGCGATCATCACCCGTTGGCGCTGGCCGCCGGACAGCTGATGCGGATAAGCCTTCAGACGTTCTTTCGGTTTCTGGATGCCCACCAGTTCGAGCAGTTCGAGGATCCGTGCCTGAGCTTCCTTGCCGCCGAGGCCACGGTGCAGCAACAGGGTTTCGCCGATCTGCTTTTCAATCGTGTGCAGCGGATTGAGCGAGGTCATCGGCTCCTGGAAAATCATGGCGATGCGGTTGCCCCGCAGATCGCGCAGGGTCTTGGGATCGGCGCCGACCAGTTCCTGGCCACGATAACGAATGCTGCCGGTAGTCCGGGCATCGCATTCGGGGAGCAGTTGCAGGATCGAATGGGCCGTCACCGACTTGCCCGAGCCCGACTCGCCGACCAGTGCAAGGCACTCGCCGGGGCGGATGTCCAGGCACAGGTTGCGCACCACGGTCTGGCCATGGAAGGCGACGCTGAGATCACGGATTTCGATCAGATTGTCAGTCATATCAAGGTTCCGTTCATGAGCGCGGGTCAAAGGCATCGCGCAACGCTTCGCCGATGAATACCAACAGGGAAAGAATCAGCGCCAGGGTAAAAAACGCGGTTAACCCGAGCCACGGCGCTTGCAGGTTCTGCTTGCCCTGACCGATCAACTCGCCCAGTGACGCGCTGCCGGCGGGCATGCCGAAGCCGAGGAAATCCAGCGCGGTCAGGGTCGAAATCGCCCCGGTCAGAATAAAGGGCAGATAGCTCAGGGTCGCGTTCATCGCGTTGGGCAGGATGTGCCGGACAATCACTTTGCGATCGCTCAAGCCCAGGGCCCGAGCAGCCTTGACGTACTCCAGGTTGCGCCCGCGCAGAAACTCGGCGCGTACCACGTCCACCAGCGCCAGCCAGGAAAACAGCGCCATGATCCCCAGCAGCCACCAGAAGTTCGGCTCGACGAATCCCGAAAGGATGATCAGCAGGTAAAGCACCGGCAATCCTGACCAGACCTCCAGCAATCGCTGGCCGAGCAGATCGACCCAGCCGCCGTAATAGCCCTGCAGGGCACCGGCTGCGATACCGATCAAGGCGCTGACAAATGTCAGCATCAGGGCGAACAGGATCGACACCCGGGCGCCGAAGATTACCCGAGCCAGTACGTCGCGCGCCTGGTCGTCGGTGCCCAGCCAGTTGACCGAAGTCGGCGGGCTCGGCGCCGGTTTGTTGAGGTCGTAGTTCGGGGTGTCGTCACTGAACGGAATCGGCGGAAACAGCAGCCAGCCACCGTCCTTGCGGATCAGCTTCTGCACGTAATCGCTGCGGTAGTCGGCCTGAAACGGCAGTTGTCCGCCGAACTCCTGTTCGGTGTGGCGCTTGAATACCGGGAAGTACCATTGACCCTGATAACTGACGACCAAAGGCTTGTCGTTGGCGATCAGTTCGCCGCCGAGGCTGAGCAGGAACAGGCCGATAAACAGCCACAGCGACCACCAGCCCCGGCGGTTTTTCTTGAAACGTTCGAAACGGCGACGGCCCAGAGGCGAGAGCTTGAACATCAGGCGTTCCTCGCGGCGAAGTCGATGCGCGGGTCGACCAGCGTGTAGCACAGGTCGCCGATCAGTTTTATCAGCAGGCCGAACAGGGTGAAGATAAACAGCGAGCCGAACACCACCGGATAGTCACGGGACACGGCCGCTTCGTAACTCATGCGCCCAAGGCCGTCGAGGGAGAAGATCACTTCGATCAGCAATGAGCCGGCAAAGAATACGCTGATGAACGCCTGGGGAATGCCCGACACCACCAGCAGCATTGCGTTGCGGAACACGTGTCCGTAGAGCACCCGGTTTTCGCTCAGGCCTTTGGCACGCGCGGTGACCACGTATTGGCGAGTGATTTCATTGAGGAACGAGTTTTTGGTGAGGATGGTCAGGGTGGCGAAACCGCCGATGACCAACGCCGTGACCGGCAATACCAGGTGCCAGAAATAGTCGGTGATCTTGCCCAGCGTCGACAGGGATTCGAAGTTGTCGGACACCAGCCCGCGCACCGGAAACCAGTTCAGCGACGTGCCGCCAGCGAACACCACGATCAGAAACATTGCGAACAGGAATGCCGGCATCGCATAGCCGATGATGATCGCCGTGCTGCTCCAGATATCGAAGTGACTGCCGTGGTGCACGGCTTTGCGGATGCCCAGCGGGATCGACACCAGATAAGTGATCAACGTCGCCCACAGCCCTAGGGAAATGGTCACCGGCATTTTCTGCAGGATCAGGTCGGTGACCGTGGCGCCACGGAAGAAGCTCTTGCCGAAATCCAGCTGCGCATAGTTCTTGAGCATCAGCCACAGGCGTTCATGGGCGGGTTTATCGAAGCCGTACTGTTTTTCGATGTCCTTGATCAGTTGCGGATCGAGGCCACGGCTGGCGCGGGACGTGCCGCTCATGGTCTCGCTCGCACCGCCGCCGACACTGGCGCCGCCGATGCCTTGCAAGTGGGCGATGGCCTGTTCCACCGGACCACCCGGCGCGGCCTGGATGATCACAAAGTTGACCAGCAGAATGATCACCAGCGTCGGGATGATCAGCAGCAGGCGCCGCAGTATGTAAGCCCACATCAGTGCGGCCCTCCGGGTCTGCCACGGCTGATTTTCTCGGCCGTCATCTGCTGGTTGGTCAGCGGCGTGCTGCTGATTTCCCACCAGCTCTCGATCGCCTCGTCATTGCTCGCCTGCACGGTAGGAATGCCGAAACGGTTCCACCACACGGTCGACGTGCCCGGCGGGTAATAGTTGGGAATCCAGTAGTAGTTCCATTGCAGCACCCGGTCCAGCGCATGGGCGTAACGCAACATGTCGGCCTGGGTCGAGGCGCGGATCAGGCCGTTGATCAAGGTGTCGACCGCCGGGTTCTTCAGCACCATGTAATTGTTGGCGCCCGGGTCGTTGGCCGACGCCGAACCGAAGTAGTTCAACAGTTCGCCGCCGGGGGAGGTGGTGACCGGGTAGCCGGTGACGATCATGTCGTAGTCACGACTCATCAGGCGATTGACGTACTGCGAGGAGTCGATGCGACGGATGTCGAGGTTGATGCCGATCTGCTTCAGCGTGCGCTTGTACGGCAGCAGCAGGCGGTCCATGCCGTTCTGGCTGACCAGGAAGGTGAAGCTCAACGGCTCGCCACGATCGTTGACCAACTGGTCGCCATCGGGTTTCCAGCCGGCCTGTTCCAGCAGCTCCAGCGCTTGCAGTTGTTTGTCGCGGATAATGCCGCTGCCATCGGTCTTCGGCGCTTCGAAGACCTGGGTGAATACCTCGTCGGGAATCTGTCCGCGCAAGGGTTCGAGAATCTTCAGTTCGGCGGCGTCCGGCAGCTTGCGGGCGGCCAGATCACTGTTGGAAAAGTAACTCTGCTGGCGGATGTACATGTTGCGCATCATCTGCCGGTTGCTCCACTCGAAATCCCAGAGCATGGCCAGTGCCTGGCGAACGCGGCGATCCTGGAATATCGGCTTTTGCAGGTTGAACACGAAGCCCTGGGCCGACTGCGGCGCTTCGGTGGCCAGGTGAGCCTTTTGCAGACGACCGTCGCTCAGGGCCGGGCTCTCGTAACCGATGGAGTAGCCGGTGGCGGAGAACTCACGGTTGTAGTCGTAGGCGCCGCCGCGCAGGACCTGGCGGGCGACGTCGGTGTCGCCGAAATACTCGATGCTGAAGTGATCGAAGTTGTACAGGCCACGGCTGACCGGCAGGTCCTTGCCCCACCAGTCGGGATTGCGTTCAAAGGTGATGCTGCGTCCGGAGTCGACCTTGCCGACTCGATACGGGCCACTGCCCAGCGGCGGTTCATAGCCGCCACCACCGGCGAAATCACGGGTCTTCCACCAATGCTCGGGAAATACCGGCAGCGTGGCGATATCGAGCGGCAGGGTGCGGTTTTCGTTGCTCTTGAAATCGAAACGCACGGTGAGCGGGGCTTCGACTTCGACGCCTTTGACGTCGGCGAACTGGGTGCGATAACGCAGGCTGCCCTGGGTCATCAGCAAGTCATAGGTGTAGCGCACGTCTTCGGCGGTGATTGGCTTGCCATCGGCAAAGCGAGCCTTGGGGTTGATAAAGAAGCGCAACGACAGGCCGTCCTCCGATCGCTCCATTTTCTGCGCTACGAGGCCGTATACGGTGTAGGGCTCGTCCATCGAGCGCTGGGCAAGCGGGGAATACAGCAGGCCGTCGATCTGGCTGACGCCGATGCCTTTATCTATATACGGCAGGACGTGGTCGAAGTGGCCGATCTCGATGGCCGAGCGGCGCATCGTCCCGCCCTTGGGCGCCCGGACGTTGGTGTAATCGAAGTGACTGAAGCCGGGCGGGTACTTTGCCGGTTCGCCATAGACGGTCATCGCATGCTGGGGTGCGGCGTCCACACCGGTGATCCCAAGCAGCAGGGTCACGGCAGTAAACATCAATGTCGGGAAAGCCAGTCGCATTGTCAGCCTTAAAGCCGGGTAATCGATAAGCGCAATTTGTACGCGAGCGGCGCGCCGTTCGCCAGCGGTGTGGTGTAACCAAAACAAAACGGCCCGCCATCAGGCGGGCCGTTGCACAGCAGGTCGGGCTGAATATCAGTCCTGACGGCTGGTGACTTCCAGCAGGTGGTAGCCGAACTGGGTCTTCACCGGGCCTTGCACGACGTTGATCGGCGCGCTGAATACCACGGTGTCGAATTCCTTGACCATCTGGCCAGGACCGAACGAACCCAGGTCGCCGCCCTGACGGCTGGACGGGCAGGTGGAGTTGGCCTTGGCCACTTCGGCGAAATCAGCGCCACCTTCGATCTGGGCCTTGAGTTCGTTGCACTTGGCTTCGCTGGAAACCAGGATGTGGCGGGCAGTGGCTTTAGCCATGGGGAAACTCTCCAATCAAATCAGTAAAGGAGGGAGCCTACCGGATTCAGTGGCCGATTTCTCGGCAAAGTTCCATTCGCTCGTCTGATACCGGTCGCTACAGATTAGCTGCTTGCAGGCGCAACGCATGTTCCACGTAGAGCTGGATCGGATCGTTCTCCGTGGTGCGCTGACCGATGCCCCGACGCAGGCTGCGCAAATGGTCGAGCGGATAATCGGAGCGGATCACGGTGCCGAGGTGAGAGCTGAAACGGCCGACAAAACCGTCGTTCTGCGCGGGTTCTGTAATGAAATATTCCGACAGGGCCAGGCAGATGCCTTGCACCGGGTCGAGGGCCTGCGCGGTCAGCTCTGGCACAACGCCACTCCACGAATAATAGCGAACACCATCGACCCGCTCGGCACCCTGGCCACCCCAGGTTTCGGGAAGGCCCTGCGGGTATTTGTCATTGAATTGGCCGACACCTTCCGTCGTCAGCGCATTAAGTGCTGCCAGTGCATGGCGAGGCAATGTTTTGTGCCCGCTGAGCAGAGATAAAAAGTTGGAAAACAACGTAGCTACGTTCTGGGCCACGGTCTCCGGCAGCCGTCCGGGGATCAATGCCTTGCGCAGGAAGTCAGCCAGCTCCGAACCGTGATTGGGACCGCTGACCGAGGTCACGGAAGCGACCTTGTGTGGCGCAAGCGCCGCAGCATACCGAGCCGTCAGTGCGCCCTGGCTGTGACCGATCAGGTTGACTTTTGTCGCGCCTGTGCCTCGGAGCACGGAGTCGATCTGCGAAAGCAATTGCTCGCCTCGCACTTCGTTGTCATGAACCGCGGACATGTGCGGCACGAATACCTGCACCCCGACAGCCTTGAGCGCCTGTTTGACGTCATGAAACAGTTCGAAAGGGCCAATGCGCTCGAATCCGAACAGACCATGCACCAACAGTACGGGATAGAGAGTTGTGGCATTTAGTTGCATTTTTCGTCCTTGATCGCAGAGATTCATCGATGTTGTCTGCGTGCCACTCTAAAACAGTCGTTGCGCAGGTGATGCCTGAAGAGTCTTTCTAGTGGGGTGGAAACTGGATCAGTGTGCGTATGAAATTTCACTTTTGAATGAAATCCGGTTCTGAATATTTGGAGGGGTCTAGCCTCGGCGAATGTGTTTTCCCCATTTTTGCCTACTCGACCCAGTGCCTTTAGCTCTGTCTCGCCGGGTGCCCGGCTGACATCGTGGAGGCGATGAAACGCGTTAAATAGAGGCTCTTTGACGCAGCCCGCCGGCGTGTCATTTCCATGGAATGGAGCAGCGAATGAACATGACGGATGAACTGGTAACGGCTTCGCAAGTGCGAGGCATGGGGATGGATGCTGAACGGGTCGGGGTCTTCGGACATTGTCGGACACGCGAACACGCTTTATCGCTGCCCGTACCCGCAATCGATTCACTGGAGGGTGCAGTTCTTGATCCCTCTCTGAATCGGGTAGTCGTGCGGATCGCCCCCTATCCAGGAATGGCCTGTGGGGACAGGATCGTGTTGAGCTGGTGTGGCCACGATATCGAAGGTATGCCGTATCAGCATGAAGTCACGCGATTTGTCAGCGAAGCCCAGTTGGGCAGGGAGATCGTTCTGGTCGTTCGGGGCAATCACATCGCGGCGCTGGACGGAGGTTCGCTGGAGGTGTTCTGGACATTGACCAGTGCCTCGCATCCGGAGCCACTGATTTCCTTGCGCAGGCAACTGGATGTCGGAGATGTTCGTTACAGCCTCATGCCGGTCACCCTCGAGGACGCTGTCGGGGGCAGTCTTGACCCCGCACGCATCATCGACGGGACCTCGGTCACGCTTCAGCCCTATGCCGGAATGTGTGTTGGCGACCGGGTGCGGTTGATCTGGGAGGGGGGCGCGCATGAGACATCACTTCGAGACACGCTGATCGTCGAGTCCTTTGCTGTCGGTCGGCCTCTGGTGCTGGGGATCGCACCCGAGTTCATCACGCCGCATCTCGGCGGGGAAGTGGTGATTCGATACAGTGTCGAACAGCAAAGCGGCGCGATTCGCGAATCAGGTGTGACGCGAATCAACATTGCTCCTCTTGAAAGGGATGTATTGGCGGCACCCCAGGTGCTCGAAGCCGATGACGGGGTACTCGATGTGCAGGATGCAATTGACGGCGTCAGTGTATTGATCAGTGATGCGCGGGTAGAGGAGGGGGAGCTGGTTTATCTCAAGTGCGACGGCGAGTCATTCTTTCACCGCGATGACCGCGAAATAATCAGCGGAATGGCCATGCAACCTTTGGTCTTCATCGTGCCGTATCGATTCTGGCGCGAACATGTGGACACCCTTGTGCAAGTGTCCTATTCGGTCGAGAGGCTTGATGATGTGAGTCAGATGTCCAGCGTGACCCTGATGCGAGTAGTGCAGGGTTGATGTGTCGACGTTGAGCATCGGCTGGCCCTCCGGGTCAATGACATACACCGGAGGGCGGTTTGACTGTCAGGCCTGTTGTCGAATGCGTTGCGCGGCATCCAGCAACAGGCACTCTGTTGCAGCGAAACCGAGGCAGCCATCAGTCACCGAAACGCCATAACGCAGCGACTCGCTCAGGGGCTGGCATCCCTCGAACAGATGCGACTCGAGCATCATGCCGATCAATGAACGATTGCCTTGCAGTCGTTGTTCCAGCACATCGTTAAACACGCCCGGCTGGCGGATTGGGTCCTTGCCACTGTTGGCATGGCTGCAATCGACCATGATCCGGCTCGGAATTTTCAGGCGGTTCAACTCGGTGTTGATGACGGCAACGCTTTCGCGGTCGTAGTTCGGCCCTTGGTGACCACCACGCAGCACCAGGTGGGTGTCCGGATTGCCCGGGGTCTGGATGATCGCCGGGTGGCCCTGGCTGTCAACGCCGAAGTGGCGATGGGCATGGGCTGCCGAACGCATTGCGTCAACGGCGACGGTCACACCGCCATCGGTGCCGTTCTTGAAGCCGACCGGCATGCTCAACCCGCTGGCCATTTCCCGGTGGATCTGTGATTCGGTCGTACGGGCGCCAATGGCGACCCAGCTCAGCAAGTCATCGAAGTACCCGGCAGCCATGGGCTGCAGCAGTTCGGTGGCAATCGGGAGCCCGAGGCGGATCATTTCCAGCATCAGTTCGCGCGACAGCGTGAGACCGGCAGCCATATCGTCGCTGCCATTCAGATGCGGATCGTAGGCAAGGCCTTTCCAGCCGACGGTGGTGCGAGGTTTTTCGACGTAGGCACGCATCACGAGCAGCATGTCATCACGGACCTCTTCGGCCAGGCGCGCCAGTTTGCTGGCGTATTCGAGCGCGGATTCGGGGTCATGAATCGAGCAGGGGCCGACGATCACCAGCAAGCGCGGGTCATGGCCATCGAGAATCGCGCGGACCGCCTGGCGGTGGGCGACGACTTGCTGGTTCAGCGCATTGCTCAGAGGCAATTGCTGTTTGAGTTGCAGCGAACTCGGCAGACGCAGGGTCAATGCTTCGTTGGCAGGGTTCAGGGTGGACAGTGGCAGAGCAGAAACGGACGAGTTCATATTCGGTCTTCCTGGGCGGATGGCGGGGGCGTCCCGCTCACTCGGCCCTACTGGGGTGTTCGACAATTGGCCGGATTGGCTACGTGTGTTGGCTTGCCACCTGTGGGTGACCGATCGGAGGCGGCAGGCTGTCCCGAGCGGAGGCTGGTAAATCGCCAGGCGGTAAAACTGTCGTGACGGTAATAAGTGGCGTAGTTCATTGGTTGAATCCTCAAAGTGTCTGGTGTGTTGCTGAAAAAATCAGGGTCTGAAAAAACAAAACCCCCGGTCGGGAGGCCGACCGGGGGTTGAGAAATCTCTGGTAGGCGACCCGTTCAAATGGGCGCCGTGTGGGTATCAGGCGCGCCAGTGGCTAAACCAATACCCAAAATAAAAGCTTGCAGGAGCAGCGCAGACGCCGTTCACCCGGGCAGCCGCAACCGAGCGCGAGGCGCTGGCGGTACGAAGCTGTGAGAGGGTGTTGAACATGAGCTGTCTCCAAAGAATGCGCCGAGCTTACTAGAGGCGGCTGCGCGTCAGCAATCAGAAATTGCTATCGAACGCACAAGAGGGCCTCTATGGGTTGAGCGCCCGCCAAGGTGTGACACACTCTGCTTTCTGAACGTGTGCTCAAGGAAGGGGCATGAACTTGAAGAAGATCGAGGCAGGAATGAGTTTTGAGTTACGCCAGGCAACGTCCGCCGACCTGTCGTTTGTACGAGAACTGACTTGCCGAAACATGCTCCGCTACTACATTCACTATGAGTTGCTGTGGCAGGACGAGGCATTTGATGTCGCCTGGGCCGGGCGCGAAAACTGGTTGATCCTTCGCGAAGGCGAATTGATGGGCTATTTCAGTCTGAGTCGTGATGCTCGGGCCGTGTATATCCGCGAATTGCAGATCGTCGAAAGCGCTCAAGGCCAGGGCGCGGGATCCTGGGCGATCGATCAGGTTGCTGCGATGGCTCGGCTGGAGCGTCGCCCGGCGTTGCGCCTGACGGTGTTCAAAAACAATCCGGCGCAAAACCTGTATCGAAGAAAAGGAATGTTTGTGCAGGGCGAGGACGAGTGTTTCCTGCGAATGCAGCTCGATTTCAGTACACCTGTGCTCTGAAACCCACGGCTGGCAAGCCCTCGATGAAGAATTGAAACTTTTTATATGTCGCTTGCCGCTAGGTCTGCCCGGCACTTTTTGCTAAGGTGTCCGGCATCCCAATAAGACCATATCGCGAGGTGTCTGCTTGATTAGGGTGCTAGTGGTCGACGACCATGATCTCGTTCGTACAGGCATTACACGGATGCTGGCCGATATCGATGGCCTGCAGGTGGTAGGCCAGGCCGAGTCCGGGGAAGAATCCCTCATCAAGGCTCGTGAGTTGAAGCCCGACGTGGTGCTGATGGACGTCAAGATGCCGGGCATCGGCGGCCTCGAAGCCACGCGCAAACTGTTGCGAAGTCATCCTGACATCAAAGTGGTCGCGGTCACCGTGTGTGAGGAAGATCCGTTTCCTACACGGTTGTTGCAGGCCGGTGCGGCGGGGTATCTGACGAAGGGTGCCGGATTGCCGGAAATGGTTCAGGCCATTCGCCTGGTGTTCGCCGGCCAGCGCTATATCAGCCCGCAGATTGCCCAGCAGTTGGCCATCAAATCCTTTCAGCCGACCAATGATTCGCCGTTCGATGCGTTGTCGGAGCGGGAAATCCAGATTGCGTTGATGATTGTCGGCTGTCAGAAGGTTCAGATCATTTCCGACAAATTGTGCCTGTCGCCGAAAACCGTTAACACCTACCGCTACCGCATTTTCGAGAAGCTATCGATCAGCAGCGATGTCGAGCTGACGCTGCTGGCGGTTCGACACGGCATGGTTGATGCCAGCCTCTGACCATGACTGAAGCATTCGATTCGGGCGCCTTTCTCTCGACCGTCAGCGGGCGCCCCGGCGTGTATCGCATGTTCGACAGCGATGCGCGTCTGTTGTACGTCGGCAAGGCCAAGAACCTCAAGAAACGTCTGGCCACCTACTTCCGCAAGACAGGCCTGGCACCGAAAACCGCGGCACTGGTCGGGCGTATCGCCCAGGTCGAAACCACTATCACCTCCAACGAGACAGAGGCGTTGCTGCTCGAGCAAACCCTGATCAAGGAGTGGCGGCCGCCGTACAACATCCTGCTGCGCGACGATAAATCCTATCCCTACGTCTTTTTGTCTGACGGACAATTCCCGCGCCTGAGCATTCATCGCGGGGCTAAAAAGGCCAAGGGCAAGTATTTCGGTCCCTATCCGAGTGCGGGGGCGATTCGCGAAAGCCTCAGTCTTCTGCAGAAGACGTTCTTCGTGCGTCAGTGCGAGGACAGTTACTACAAGAACCGGACCCGGCCGTGTCTGCAATACCAGATCAAGCGTTGCAAGGCGCCCTGTGTCGGGCTGGTCGAGCCTGAGGTTTACGCCGAAGATGTGCGTCACTCGGTGATGTTCCTCGAAGGACGCAGCCATGCGTTGACCAATGAGCTGTCGACGGCGATGGAAGAGGCTGCAATCAACCTCGAATTCGAGCGCGCCGCCGAACTGCGCGACCAGATTGCCTTGCTGCGCCGGGTGCAGGATCAGCAGAGCATGGAAGGCGGAACGGGTGATATCGATGTGATCGCCGCGTTCGTCAATCCGGGCGGTGCCTGTGTCCACCTGATCAGCGTGCGGGGAGGGCGGGTGCTTGGCAGCAAGAACTTCTTCCCACAAGTCGGGATTGAAGAGGAAGTGGCCGAGGTCATGGCCGCTTTCCTCGGGCAATACTTCATCAGTAGCCCTGAACGCGATTTGCCGAGCGAACTGATCGTCAACGTCGTGCACGAAGACTTCCCTGCGCTGATCGAGGCCATTCAGGCGCTGCGCGGACGTGAGCTGACCATCAGCCATCGGGTACGCGGTACACGGGCGCGCTGGCAGCAACTGGCAGTGACCAATGCCGAACAGGCGCTGGGTGCGCGGCTGGCCAACCGTCAGCACGTTGCCGCGCGTTTCGAGGCACTGGCTGAAGTGTTGAACCTCGATGAGCCGCCGCAACGGCTGGGGGGCT
>NZ_AKJQ01000021.1:0-2962 GCF_000282255.1 Pseudomonas sp. GM25
TGTACTCAACGTGCGCGGTGTTAATGGTGATACCGCGAGCTTTTTCTTCTGGAGCGCTGTCGATCTTGTCGAATTCAACTACGGCCGAACCGAAAACTTCGGAGCAGACGCGAGTCAGAGCAGCGGTCAGCGTGGTTTTACCGTGGTCTACGTGACCGATGGTGCCAACGTTGACGTGCGGCAGGGAACGATCAAATTTTTCCTTAGCCATCGATATCACCCCTAACAGAAGAAATTGAGCAACCAACACAAGCCATTAAAACAAAGGCAGATATTTTCATATCTGCCTTGTTATATGGAGCTCTTGAGCGGATTTGAACCGCTGACCTCACCCTTACCAAGGGTGTGCTCTACCAACTGAGCTACAAGAGCGTAACACTTTGCACAACCTGCAAACTTGGAGCGGGTAGCGGGAATCGAACCCGCATCATCAGCTTGGAAGGCTGAGGTTCTACCACTAAACTATACCCGCGGAGCCTGCAGCTCACGCTAAAATCTGGTGGAGGGAGAAGGATTCGAACCTTCGAAGTCGTAGACGTCAGATTTACAGTCTGATCCCTTTGGCCGCTCGGGAACCCCTCCTAATCAGGCCGGCATTCTATACTATGCCAAACCCCTGTCAAGCATTTTCTCATTTAAAAACCTGAGGTTAGCTGCATTGACACCACCCCGCTGCTGCAACCTTTTCAGGTCTTCGCTGTGGAGCGGGCGCCATTCTATGCAAACTATTCAGTAGGTGCAACCCCCTCGCACAGCATTATTTTATGTTTTAACTCATTGAATTCCTTGGAAAGGTTTTGTAACTGAGCATCACCCAGCAAACGCTGGGTTTCGGGCGTAATCTGGAACCAATATGAGCCGCCGGAAGACTCTTTTGACGAAGGAAGAGCTTTTGCTCCAAGCTCCGTCAAACGCTGCTCCAACGCCTGAGCGGACTCGGGGCGCGACACCCCCCCCACATAAAGGCACTCCCCATCAGGCTTTCCTCCAGTCCTTTTTTCACGGGAAGCATCACCACCAGCCTCACTCAGCAAGCGAATATCCTGTTGCGAACCACGATAAAGACTGAGGGGCGTGACATCCTTTGCGCGTAGCGGGGCCTCCTGCTGATGCCAGACGTAATAAAACACATTGAGTACCAGAAGCAGAAGGAACAACCAACGCATACAAACCTCAGGACAAAGGACACGCTATAGCCAAACCCACGAACACCAAATCGGAAACAATCCGAGCCTCAGGGGCGACATCTGAGACCAGCTCGGCGTCACCACCCGTAATGAAGACCCTGTAATCATCACCCCAGTAGGAACGCGCCATCTCCAGTTGCGTCAATACGAATCCTCTTAGCATCAACGAACAGCCACGCTCGACAGCCTCAGCCGTGTTGCGCCCAGGAGCCTGACTCGTCAATGCCCGCTCCGCCGCCAGGTCCCCGTAGCGAATTTTTCGAGTATGCGTACGCAACTGATTACGCATCAGCGGCATGCCAGGACAAATGAAGCCTCCCAGATGCTCACCGTCCGCGGAGATAAAGTCCGCAGTCACCGCCGTCCCGAAATCAAGAACCAGACAAGCACCTTTAGCCAGGTGAAAACCACCAAGCATTGCCAGCCAGCGATCGAGACCAAGGCGCTCATAGTCGTCGTAACCGTTCGTTACGCCAGACATCTCGCGAGCGGGCGACGCACAGACAACGGAAATGCCGAACTCGCGCCTGAGCAAGCCAATCAGCAAATTGGTCTCATCTTCAGTTCTTACGCTGACAAGGCGACATTTACCGAGAGATATCTTCTCAAGCGACCGAAGACTGTCGACCAAGGCGCCATCAGAGTCGACCACACCTTCTGCGACCAAGGCGCCCAACTCTGCACTCAGCACCCGCCATTTGATAAAACTGTTTCCACAATCGAGCTCAAGAATCATCACGCAACCTCAAGCTGAGCTCACCACCACTAAAGACCTTTTCCACACCATCTACCTTTAGCCGCAGCGCGCCTTGATTATCGATTCCCAGCACCACACCCTCTACCTGATTGACACCGGCAGTGAGAGAAACCGGCTGTCCCTGCCACAAATGGCTCGCCTCCCACTCTGCCTGAAGCGCAGAGAAGCCGCCTGACTGGTGACGTCGCAGATAGAGTTGCAGCTGCTTACTCAGCTCAACCGCCAGAATATTGCGATCACAAGATTTACCCGACTCTAGACGCATTGAAGTCCATTGCTGATCGACTTCGTCTGTAGCCTGCATGTTCACATTAATGCCCACGCCCAATACTACGTGACAAACGTCCGCTGGATCTCCGACGAGCTCCAGCAGGATGCCTGCAATTTTTTTTCGCCCGACCAAAACATCATTGGGCCATTTCAGCCCCGCACCTGGCACCCCAAGCGCGCGCAGGGTCTGCATGACCGCGAGACCGACAACGAGACTTAGCCCCTCGAGCTGACGCATCCCACCATCGATACGCAACACGAGGCTGTAATAAAGGTTTTCAGCAAACGGACTTACCCATTTACGCCCCCTGCGCCCTCGACCGGAACTCTGCCGCTCAGCCAGTATTAGAAAAGGCGCAACCCGCCCTCGATCTACCGCTCGCAACGATTCAGCATTAGTTGAGTCAATGGAATCGAAGACACTGACAGACCAGCCAGCAAGACCTTCCTCTATTGCGAGCGAGTCAAGCAACGCCAGCGGCGAGGCCAATTGATAGCCCCGCCCTCGAACTTTATGTATGGATAACCCAAGCTCCGCCTCCAGATGCTGAAGCTGCTTCCACACCGCACTTCGACTAATTCCCAGAGCAACGCCCAGGGCCTGACCGGAATGGAATCGACCATCCTTCAGAAGGTTCAACAACGTCAGCATGCAGGTCTCGCCTCAGAATGAGGCCCGAATAATAGCCATGCACCGGGCCGCTGCATAGAATTCAAACAATCCATTTTCCTGCGGGCAAAACAAAAC
>NZ_AKJQ01000022.1:0-12315 GCF_000282255.1 Pseudomonas sp. GM25
CGGCGGGCAGCCCAGCCGTTATCAATTGCCATTCGGCTTCATTGCCGAAGATCAGGTCGGGCCGGCGTTGCCGCAGCAACTGGCTTTGGCCCGAGTGCGCCGGGTGCGTCAGGTCGGCTTGATCACCGACGCCTTCAGTCTTGAAGCGTTTATTCGTGCGGTGCTGGAAGGCATGCAGGGCGGGACGGTGCTGGAATCCAGTGAGGGCGAGATCCGTTTCGAGGCAACGCCGCAACTGGAGAAACTCGGCCTCGGCGCGGAGTCCGAAGTGCGCTATCTGTCCGCCGAGCAATCCAACAGTTCGGTGGTGATCGGCAACAGTCTGGTGCTCAAGCTGATCCGCAAAGTCGCTTCTGGCGTACACCCGGAATTGGAGATGAGCGCTTACCTGACCGCGGCCGGATTTGCCAATATCTCACCGCTGCTCGGTTCGGTGATTCGCCGGGACGGGAAGGGCGAAGACAACCTGCTGATGATTGCGCAGGGTTATCTGAGCAATCAGGGCGACGCCTGGGAATGGACGCAGAACAACCTCGAACGGGCGCTGCGCGACGAATTGGCCGACGCTGTTTCCGAACAGGCGCAGCACTACAACGCCTTGGGTGAACTGAAGGATTTCGCCGGGATGCTCGGCCAGCGTCTGGGGGAAATGCATCAGGTGTTGGCCGCGCCGAGCGACAACAAGGATTTCGCGCCGCAAGTCAGTTCGACCAAGGATGCGCAGGCGACGGGCAAGGATGTCGCGGCGCAGGTCGAGCATGCGTTGAAGTTGCTCAAGCAGCATCAGGGCGAACTCGATGCGGCGGATCAGAAGCTGGTTGCTCGGTTGCTCGACAACAAGAAAACCATTCTTGCCCACGTGCAGGAACTGGCGAAGCAATCCGCTGGCGGCTTGCGGATCCGCGTGCACGGCGACCTGCATTTGGGGCAGGTGTTGGTTATCAAGGGCGACGCGTACCTGATCGACTTCGAAGGCGAACCGGCGCGGCCACTGGCCGAGCGCCGAGGCAAGCACAGCCCGTACAAAGACGTCAGCGGGGTGCTGCGCTCCTTCGACTATGCCGCGGCCATGGCCCTGAATGTGCACAACGTCGACAACAGTCCCGAGGCCGAAGCCGCGCGTCGGCGAGTCACGGAGCGTTACCTGCGTGAAGCCCGGGAAGCATTTCTCCAGGCATATCGCCAAGCGGCAGCTAGTCTTGATCATGCCTGGCAAGATCCTGAAGGTGCCGACGCCGCACTGGCGTTGTTCGGTCTGGAGAAAGCGGCCTACGAAGTGGCCTATGAAGCCGAAAATCGCCCCACCTGGCTGCCCGTGCCGCTGCACGGTCTGTATGGGTTATTGACGGGGCTCAAACCCTTTTCCGATCTTGGTGGAGAGTAGTCATGAGTTTCTCGAACAGGGAACAGGGTCACGCTAAAGAAAGATTGCTGCCCACTGCAAAAGACATTGATGCCTTGGTGCGCGCAGAACATCACGACCCGTTTTCCATTCTTGGCCCCCACGGCGATGGTGCCGGCGGGCAATTTATCCGGGCGTATCTGCCCGGCGCGTTGAGTGTTTCTGTCGTCGATAAAAACAGTGGCGAAGAGCTCGGTCCGCTGGAGGCCACCGAAACGCCGGGGTTGTTTGTCGGGCATTTCGAAGGCTCACGGCCGTACCTGTTGCGCACCCGCTGGGCCGGTGGTGAACAGGTCGCGGAAGATCCCTACAGCTTCGGCCAGTTGCTCGGGGAAATGGACTTGTACCTGTTCGCCGAAGGCAATCACCGCGACCTCAGCAGCTGCCTCGGCGCGCAACTGAAAACCGTCGATGGCGTCGACGGTGTGCGCTTTGCCGTGTGGGCGCCGAATGCCCGGCGGGTGTCGGTGGTCGGCGATTTCAACGTCTGGGACGGCCGGCGGCATCCGATGCGCCTGCGGCATCCGTCTGGCGTGTGGGAATTGTTCATTCCGCGCTTGCAGGCGGGCGAGCTGTACAAATACGAAATCCTCGGCGCCCACGGCATCCTGCCGCTCAAGGCCGACCCGATGGCGCTGGCCACCAGCCTGCCGCCGGACACCGCTTCGAAAGTCGCCTCGCCGTTGCAGATCGACTGGCAGGATCAGGACTGGATGAGCAGCCGTCGCGAGCGCCAGCAGCACAATGCGCCGCTGTCGATCTATGAATTGCACGCCGGTTCCTGGCAATGCGAACTCGACGATCTCGGCGAAGTGGCCCGCCAGTACACCTGGCCGGAACTGGCCGAACGACTGATTCCCTATGTGAAGGAGCTGGGTTTCACCCACATCGAACTGATGCCGATCATGGAGCACCCGTTCGGCGGTTCCTGGGGTTATCAGTTGCTGTCGCAATTCGCCCCGAGCGCCCGATATGGCACGCCGGATGAATTCGCGGCGTTCATCAACGCCTGCCATCAGGCCGACATCGGGGTGATTCTCGACTGGGTCCCGGCGCATTTTCCGACTGATACCCACGGTCTGGCGCAGTTCGACGGCACCGCATTGTATGAATATGGCAACCCGCTGGAAGGCTTCCATCAGGATTGGGACACACTGATCTACAACCTCGGCCGCACCGAAGTGCACGGCTACATGCTGGCCTCGGCGTTGCACTGGTTGAAGCATTTCCACGTCGATGGCCTGCGAGTCGATGCGGTGGCGTCGATGCTCTATCGCGACTATTCGCGCAAGGCTGGCGAGTGGGTGCCGAACCGCCATGGCGGTCGCGAGAACCTGGAAGCCATCGACTTCCTGCGGCATTTGAACGACGTAGTGGCGCTGGAAGCACCGGGCGCGCTGGTGATCGCCGAGGAATCGACGGCGTGGCCGGGCGTCAGCCAAAGCACCCAGCAGGGCGGTCTCGGGTTTGCCTATAAATGGAACATGGGCTGGATGCATGATTCGCTGCATTACATCCAGCAGGATCCGGTGTACCGCGCCCATCACCACAACGAATTGAGTTTCGGCCTGGTCTACGCCTGGTCCGAGCGTTTCATCCTGCCGATCTCTCACGACGAAGTGGTGCACGGCAAGCATTCGCTGATCGACAAGATGCCCGGCGACCGCTGGCAGAAGTTCGCCAACCTGCGGGCCTATCTAAGCTTCATGTGGACCCATCCGGGCAAGAAACTGCTGTTCATGGGCTGCGAGTTCGGCCAGTGGCGCGAATGGAATCACGACCAGCAGCTCGACTGGTATCTGCTGCAGTATTCGGAACACAAAGGCGTGCAGAAACTGGTCGGCGACCTCAACCGGCTCTACCGCGAAGAGCCGGCGCTGCATGAGCAGGACGATGTGCCGCAAGGCTTTCAGTGGTTGATTGGCGATGACGCGATCAACAGCGTTTACGCATGGCTGCGCTGGAGCAAGGACGGCACGCCGGTGCTGGTGGTGGCCAACTTCACCCCGGTGCCGCGCCAGTCGTATCGCGTGGGCGTGCCGTTTGCCGGGCGCTGGAAGGAATTGCTCAACAGTGACGCCGACACCTACGCCGGTTCCAATTATGGCAACGGCGGCGGGGCGTTCACCGAAGAGGTGGCCAGCCATGGGCAGGCGTTGTCGCTGGAACTGAATTTACCGCCATTGGCGGTGTTGATCCTTAAACCGGAAGCCTGACCCCCACACGGAGTACTGATCGTCCCCACGCTCCGCGTGGGAATGCCTCAAGGGACGCTCCGCGTTCCAGCTCTGGAAGGGACGCGGAGCGTCCTGGGCTGCATTCCCACGCAGAGCGTGGGAACGATCATCAGGGATGGCTCGTCCTTACCAGCGCATCCGAATGCCGAGGCTGCCAATCAACCCGTTCAGGTCATTGTCATCCACATCGCTGCTGTAATCGGCGCTGACGTACAGGCTTACCGTCGGCGTCATTTTCGCCACCAGCCCCAGTCCGACTTCCACGGTCGAGGATTTGCGGCTGCTGCTGATCTTGTCCACCTGATCCAGCGTCACCGTGTTGCCGGTGTACACCGTGTGCCACAAGTTCGTGCGCACGTAGGGTTCGACCGGCAGGCCGTTCAGATCGTAGCTACCTTTCAAGCGTGCACCGACCCGGCCGCTCCACGATGAAATGTCGCTGGAGGACGCATTGCCCGAACCCGCGTAGGGCGTGTCCAGGGTGATGCGCTGGTTGATCAATTGCGCCTGCGGTTCAACCACCCAGTTTTCCCCCAGGCCGATCGGGAACCCGCCTTCCACCGACAGCGTCATCGCGCTGCCTTCGGTGGCCAGGCGTGCGCCTTGCTCGTTACGGCTGAAACCGCTGACCCGGCCGCCACTGGCCGACAGATCGACGTGCCAGCCCTGCGGGCCGATCAGGCTGTAGTAAGCGCCGAGGCTCTGGCCTTGCAGATTCAGGGTATCGGTGGTCGGGTCGGCGAGGGCGCGGCTGGTGATCAGGCCGTTGCTGTTGCCCTGAATCTGGTTGACCCCGCCGATCAGGCCGACCTGCTGGGTGTGGCCGCTGTTGCTTTTCAGGGTCAGCACGGCGGGGCCCTTGAAGTCGCCAGTGCCGGGCGTGGCGAAGCCCGGGCTGAGGACATCGGTTTGCGCCTGGCGGGAGGTCGCTCCGTAAAGCTGATCCCAGGCCGAGGGCGCGAGGTCTTCGGTGATCAGGTTTGTACCGCGCAGGTCCGGCTGTGGGCTCAGCCGCTGCGGGCCCGGGGTCACGACCGTGGCGGGGAGGGTCATGACGGGAATGTCCTGGCGATACCAGGGCGTCGCCTCGTCCGCCACAGGACCCGCCTGCGCCTCCATGGACGAGCACAGCAAGATAGAACTTGAAACAGTGCAGAACGTTATTTTGATCTCTTGTGAGGTGAGTGAAGTTTTCATGGAGGTCTACCTTGCTAGCGCACGCGGTATCTCGCCTTGGCGTCTCTCCTACCCCGAACGAGGGGCGACCGAATGGAGCGAGGCGAAGCCTTGGCCGCCCGTTTTGACGAGTGACCTGAGGTTCGCCCCGAGTAGTATTTCCGGGGGTAGTAAGGTAGAGCTAAGAAGACCCGGGCCCCTGCGTCAAGAAATTGGACGATGAGCGGTCGGGTCAAAACAGGTGATGCAAGTTTCTGTTTTTGCGCATTTATCTAAGTGCTTGTTTGTAGGGCCAATGGCTGTGAAAGCCGCGAGGCAGAGACGTTTTATAGCCGACAGTCGGTCTGCGAAACCGAATGCGGCATCGGTTTCGCATCGCTTTGTGGGTGAAGACGGCTGTCAGTATCGCGCTACAAATGCACTTCAACTGCCAGCGGCAAATGATCCGAGAGATGCGTCCACGGTTTGTTGCCGAGGATCTGCGGGTCGTGGCTGCTGGCATTGCGCAGATAAACCCGATCCAGGCGCAGCAATGGGAAACGCGCGGGGTAGGTCTTGGCCGGGCGGCCGTGATGGCGTTCGAAGGCTTCGTGCAGGTAGTCGCGGCGGGCGAGGGCGACGTTGCCCTGCAACTGCCAGTCATTGAAGTCGCCGGCGATGATCACCGGCGCATCGTCGGGCAGGGATTCGAGCAACTGGCAGAGCAGCTGCAACTGCAATTGCCGATGGCTTTCGAGCAGGCTCAGGTGCACGCAGATGGCATGCACTTCGGCATGCCCCGGTACATCCAGTACGCAATGCAACAGCCCGCGGCGTTCCGGGCCGGTGATCGAGACGTCGAGGTTGCGGTATTCGCGGATCGGGTATTTCGACAGCAGGGCGTTGCCATGATGGCCATCGGGATACACCGCATTGCGGCCGTAGGCAAAGTCGCTCCACATGCTGTCGGCGAGGAATTCGTACTGCGAGGTCTGCGGCCATTCGTTGTAGCGGCTGGAATGCCGCTCGTGTTCGCCCACCACTTCCTGCAGAAACACCAGATCGGCCGAGGTGCTGCGCACCGCTTCACGCAGCTCCGGGAGGATGAAACGTCGATTGAGCGCGGTGAAACCCTTGTGCGTATTGACCGTCAGCACCCGCAGGCGATGGATGGCGGACGGGGTCGAGGTCTGTGCGTCGACGGCATGACGCTTGGGATCGCTGGACACGTTCACTCCTCTGAATCATGACTGCCTGTTCATGCGACTGATCCGGGCGCGGGCAGTTCACTTTGAGTGGCTGCCCGCGCCCGACGGACCGTCAATCGACGAAGACGATCTCGTAGGGCAGGCGCATGCGTTCCAGAATCGACTTGGGCAGCAGCGGCGCGATACCGATCGCCGGTTCGCCATTGAGTTGACTGGCGTAAGCGTGGGTGGCGTGGCTCTTGCGCGCGACGGTCCAGGTGTCGAGGCGCAGCTTGCGCGCGCGATGCCACGGGATCTGCGCCTGATCCCGTTCCGGCCAGTGCCAGGCCCAGACCGGTACGTCGTGGTAGGTGGCGCCGACCTGTTGTGCTGCTTTTGCGCTCGCCCGGCCGACCACTTCATGATCGGCGGTGCCGTCTTCGCGCCAGGTGCTGAACACCACATCACCGGGGCGCAGGTAGCGGACGATGAAGTCGGTCAGTTGGGTTTCCTGGTCGAGCAGGGCTTTGTCGGTGAACCCGCCGCGCACCCATTTCAGGCTGTGCATGGGCAAACCCAGGCGACGCAGGGCTTCAACGCTTTCCTGTGGGCGGAACACGCTCAGGCGTTTCTCCGACCACTGGCGCGAGCCCGGATGACTGGCGCTGCCATCGGTGATCGACAGCAGTTGCAAGGGATGTCCGAGGCTGGAAAGCAGTTGCAGCAGGCCGCCGCAGGTCACCACTTCATCGCCGGGGTGCGGGGCGATGACCACGGCGCGGGCACCAGGTGGCACCAAAGTGTGGGTGTTGATGACGGGAATGTTGTCGAGCTGCGGGGCGCTGTTCCAGATCTGCGCCGGCAGGCCGCTCTCGCTGAGGGATAACGGTTTCATGAGTGATACGTCCTTGTTGTGTCTCGCCCTCAGTCGCCCAAACGCTGGTGATACCAGGTGTGTTCGACCCGTGAAGGCTGGTGGATAGCCCGGCAGCGCTCCGAACCCTGGATTGCTGCGCAGCAGAGTATTGCTCAAGACGGGCGGTTCGTCGCGTCACAGATCAACCTGATCCGCTTTTTTTTATTCAGTCTGTGCCAGCTGTCGCAGATAGTCGCCAAAACCGCCGCGTGCGCGGCTGTCCAGACGAGCGCTGGTGATGACTTGCGGACGATGGCTCCAGGCGATGCTGGCCCCTGAGCGCTCAAGTTGACGCACCAGCTGCACGTCTTCATCGCAGGACAACGGCTCGAAGCCGCCGGCGCGGACATAGGCTTGCGCGCTGACGCCCAGGTTGGCTCCATGGATATGCCGGTGGCCTTCGCAGGCCCGGTAATCACGGTGATAGCGAATCTGCGCCGCTTCATCGAACCCGTCATGCCACCGGTCAACGGTCACCGTGCCGCACACCGCATCGGTGCCCAGCCCCAGTTGTGCCACCAGCCAGTCCTCGGCGACGCGGCTGTCGGCGTCGGAGCAGGAAATCCAGCGCGCCCCGCGCTCAAGCAATTGCTGCGCACCGATGGCCCGCGCCTGGCCGACGTTGCGCGCTTCGATGCTCAAAGCTAGCACCGGATACTGGCTGACGATGTGCGCCGAACGATCGGTGCAGCTGTCCAGCACCACCAGAATTTCCACCGGTTCACCGGCCAGCATGGGATGTCCGCCAGCTCGCAAAGCAGCGTGCAGGCAGTCATCGAGCCACTCTTCTTCGTTGTGCGCCGGAATCAGGATGCCAATCATCGCAACCCCTCCAGCGCGGCCACCGAGCGGGGTTCGCGGCTCCAGACTTCCAGCAGGAAATCCGCTTCCTGATGCAGGACCAATCGTGGCAGGTGCAACTGTTCGTGAATCAGGTCGTGAACCTGTCGCGCATTGAGCGGGCAACCTTCGATGGGCGGGCGCCAGTGACAGGCGAGCAATTGTCCGTCGGCAGTCAATGAATCGCTGATGCGCCGGATGACCTCTGTCAGATCCTGTCGGTCCAGGTAGTAGCCGATTTCGCTGAAGACGATCAGGTCGAATTTTTCCTCGGGCCAGTCGCCCGGCAAGCGACCATGACGCACCTCCGCGTGGTCGAACAGGCTAAGTCGGGTGCGTGCCAGATTGGCTGCGGCGGCGCTGGTGTCGCAGCACAATAGCCGGTCGCAGCGTTCGGCCAGCGCCGCACTCAGTTCACCGTTGGCGCATCCCGGCTCGAAGATAGACCGATAGTGCGGGCGAGGTAGGGCCGCCAGGGTCACAAGGCGTTTGCGTTGCTCGTACCAGCGCTGGCGAAATCCCCAGGGGTCGTTATTGCCTCTGAACAGGCCTTCGAAGTAGCGATCCTCGACACTCATAGAAAGACACTCATAGGAAGATCAGCTCGAACGGTTGCAGCAGTCGATCGATGACATAGGGTTTGAGCACCGGAGCCAGGCCGGCTTCGGGATCGCCTTCCAGCTGGCTGGCGAAGGCGTGCACCGCGTGACGCTTGCGCGCAACCTGCGCCGGGCTGAGCAGGATTTTGCGCGCCCGCTCCCACGGCACGATGGCGTCTTCAGGCGTTGCCCAGTGCCAGGCCCAGACCGGCAGTTCGTGACAAATCGCACCCACGCGGCGCGCCGCCTCGACGCTGGCGCGGCCGACGGCTTCGTGGTCGCTGTGGCCGTCTTCGCGCCAGGTGGTAAAGATCACGTCGTCGGGTTGCAGATAGCGGGTCAGGTATTCGCACAGCATCGACTCGCGCGCGGCAACCTGGGTGTCGGGGAAGCCGCCGCGCAGCCATTGCAACTGGTGCATGGGCAGGCCGAGGCGACGCAGGGCTTCGGCGGATTCCTGCGGGCGCACCACGCTCAGGCGCTCCACCGGCCAGCGATCCGAGCCCGGATGACTGGCGCTGCCATCGGTGACCGAGATCAGTTGCAGGGTGCGTCCCGCCGCTGCGAGCCGTTGCAACAGTCCGCCGCAACCGAGCACTTCATCGTCCGGGTGCGGAGCGATCACTACGGCTCGCGATCCCGGCGGGACCAGATCCAGAATGTCGATGCTGTCCACCGCCGCCAGATGCCGTGAGCCCTGCCATTCCTGCAGTGAGGTTCCTTCGCCGACGATCGGATTACGCTTCATAGCGACCAACTCGCGCGCGGTTGCTGCGCAATCAGTTGGCCCAGTGCTGCCAGATCCCGTTCGGCATGGCTCTGACGCAGATAGACAGGCAAGTCGGCCGCCAGGCGGGCAAAGTGCGGATCCTTGCAGAACGGCCCGGCGCCGAGGGCCCGACCGGTCTCGCGGATCACCTGTTCAGCGGCATCCTCGACCACGGCGCGAACACGGCGGGCCAGCAACTCGGCGTCGGCGTGGGGATGGCTGTCGATGTCCAGAGCGCTGACGCGCAGCGCTTGAGCGGCGCCGTGCAAGGCGCTGTCGACGGCGCCGAGACTGGCCAGCGCATGGGGCTCTTCACGTCGCGCGCACTGTTGACGCAAGCGTTCGCCGATCTCCCGCGCGGCGCCGTACCAGCACGCAGCGATCCCGATTCCGCCGTGCCAGAACCCCGGACGTTGCAGGTAGTCGCCAGGGTCGCCGATTGCCTGTGCCTCGACATCATCGAACAGCACCTCGACGCTGCCGGTGGCCGCCATGCCGACCGCTTGCCAGCCCTGATCGGTCACGGTCACCCCCGGTTGATCGAGAGCCACGGCCACCAGTTGCTGACGATCATCTTCATCCCAAGCCGTAAGCAGGGCGTGACTGATCACTGCCGCACCGGAGCACCAGGCTTTGCGCCCGTTCAACCGCACCAGTTGTCCCGAGCGGCTGACCCGAACTCGCGCCTGCGGTGGTTCGGCCGCCCACATGCCCCACGTGCTGCCGGGCGTCGGTGAGCCACCGAGTTGCTCGATGATCGCCAGCGCATCGGTATGACCTTCATAGAGTTTGCACAGCCCCAGATCATGCCCGCCGACCTCGGACAGCCGTTGCCAGCGCTCCAGCGTACGACCGCTGCCGGGCAATGGCAGATGGTCGAGGCCGGCTTCGACCATTTCCCGCAGGCATGTGCCGAGGGCAGCCGTGTCGCGGTAATCCGGGGTGTGCCGTGAGAGATAGCCGGGCAAGTCCATATCAGTCCTCTTCCTCACGTTGCAGTTCAAACAGCAGCAGCGAGCGCCCGGTGACCGAGTACTCGTGACCGAACGTGAAGCGTTCCTGACCCCGGATCGATGGCTGGTTGGTGTCGATCATGCAGGTCCAGAAACTGCCTTCAGGCACTTCCGGCAAGGTGAAGTTGACGATGTCGTGATGAGCGTTGACCACCAGCAGCAACGTGGCGTCGGCGCCCTTGCGGCGAATCCCGGTTTCCTGGGCGCGACCGTCGAGCAACATGCCCATGCAGCGGTTGTGCGCGTCATGCCAGTGTTCTGTGGTCATCTCTGTGGCGTCCGGCGCGAGCCAGGTCACGTCCTTGACCCCGATGTCCTCGTTGTATTCGCCGACCAGAAAACGCCCGCGCCGCAGGATCGGATAAGCCAGGCGCAATTTGATCAGGCGTTTGACGAATTTCAGCAGCGCCTTGCCGTCCTCGCTCAGGTCCCAGTTGACCCAGCCGATTTCGCTGTCCTGGCAATAGGCGTTGTTGTTGCCGTCCTGGGTGCGGGCGAATTCGTCACCGGCCACCAGCATCGGCGTGCCTTGGGACAAGAGCAGGGTGGCGAAGAAGTTGCGCATCTGCCGGTGGCGCAGCGCATTGATTTCCGGGTCGTCGGTGGGGCCTTCGACGCCGTGGTTCCAGGACAGGTTGTTGTTGCTGCCGTCCTGATTGTTTTCGTCGTTGGCCTCGTTGTGCTTGTCGTTGTAAGACACCAGATCGTTGAGGGTGAAACCGTCGTGGGCGGTGACGAAATTCACCGACGAATAAGGCCGACGGCCACGCTGGTTGAACATCTCGCCGGAGGCGGTCATGCGGCTGGCGAAATCGGCGAGCTGGCCGTCGTCGCCTTTCCAGAAGGCGCGCACGGTGTCGCGGAATTTGTCGTTCCATTCGACCCAGCCCGGCGGGAAGTTGCCCACCTGATAACCGCCGGGGCCGCAGTCCCAGGGCTCGGCGATCATTTTCACCTGACGCAGCACCGGGTCCTGACGGCAGGCGACAAGGAAACTGTGACGCTCGTCGAAACCGTCGTGATAGCGGCCGAGAATGGTCGCCAGATCGAAACGGAAACCGTCGACGTGCATTTCGCTGGCCCAGTAGCGCAGCGAGTCGGTGACCATTTGCAGCACACACGGATGGCTCAGATCGAGGGTGTTACCGGTGCCGGAATCGTTGATGTAGAAGCGCTTGTCGTCCGGCATCAGACGGTAGTACGAGGCGTTGTCGATCCCGCGCATCGACAGGGTCGGGCCTTGCTCGTTGCCTTCGGCGGTGTGGTTGTAGACCACGTCGAGAATCACTTCGAGATTGGCCTCGTGCAGGTGCGCGACCATCTCCTTGAACTCGGCAATCTTGCCGCTGGCCAGGTAGCGCGGGTCCGGGGCGAAGAACGCGATGCTGTTGTAGCCCCAGTAATTGGTCATGCCTTTGTGCAACAGGTGCTGGTCGTTGACGAAGGCGTGGATCGGCAGCAACTCGACGGTCGACACGCCGAGTTTGCGGATGTGTTCCAGCACGTCGTCGACCATCAGCCCAGCGAACGTCCCGCGCACGTTCTCCGGCACCGAAGGGTGACGCATGCTGATGCCGCGCACGTGGGTCTCGTAAATGATGGTCTTGTCCCACGGCACGCTGACGCGGTGGTCATGGCCCCAAGTGTGTGCCGGGTCGATGACTTTGCACTTGGGGACGAAGGGCGCGCTGTCGCGTTCGTCGAAGCTGAGGTCGGCGTCCGGGTGGCCGATGGTGTAGCCGAACAGCGCTTCGGACCATTTCAACTGGCCGACCAGTTGTTTGGCGTACGGGTCGATCAGCAATTTGTTGTGGTTGAAGCGGTGGCCGTTGGCCGGGTCGTACGGACCGTAGACCCGGTAGCCATAGATCAGCCCCGGATGCGCATCGGGCAGGTAGCCGTGGTAGATCTCGTCGGTGTATTCCGGTAGCTCGATGCGTTCGAGTTCGACTTCGCCGGCATCGTCGAAAATGCACAGTTCGACCCGGGTGGCGTTGGCGGAAAACAGCGCGAAGTTCACCCCCAGACCATCCCAGGTTGCGCCGAGCGGGAAGGGCAGGCCTTCACGGATGCGCGAGGGTTCGGCGTGCGCGGCGGGCTCGGCTTTCTTTGGACGGGTCATAGGTGCTCCTGCAAAAAATCGGGGGTTGGCATTTTTTCGAGGACGAGTGCGCCCTCGGTGGCGGGCGAACCCGCC
>NZ_AKJQ01000023.1:0-8411 GCF_000282255.1 Pseudomonas sp. GM25
TTGTTTTGCCCGCAGGAAAGTTCTTACAGCATTCTCAGCCGCCTTGCGGCTGTCGTCGCCTGCCGACAATGCTAAGGTTCAGCCCTAGCTTTTGTACTTTTCCAAGGAAGCCTTCATGCCGGACACCCAGTCCCTCAACGCTGCATTCATGGTCGTTCAGAGCAACAGCCTGGATGAACTGCGCAGCCTTGTGATCAGCATCATGCGGCGCTATCCACTGGCTCCCCTGGAGAACGAAATCGCGCTTGTACAGAGCAACGGCATCGCTCAATGGCTCAAGCTGGCACTGGCTGAGGATCCTGAAGAGGACGACTCCGGCGGCTGTGGTATCGCCGCCGCTATTGATGTGCAACTGCCGGGCAGTTTCATGTGGCAGCTTTACCGGATGGTTCTGGGACGAGAGGAAATTCCGGCAAAGTCGCTGCTCGACAAGGCACCGTTGACCTGGCGTCTGATGCGCCTGTTGCCACAGGTCATCACCCGACCGCATTTCGAACCGCTACAGCGCTTCCTCACCCATGACACCGATCTACGCAAACGCTACCAGTTGTCCGAGCGTCTGGCAGACCTCTTCGACCAATACCAGGTTTACCGCGCTGATTGGCTTGAGGACTGGGCAGAGGGGCATCATCAACTCCGAAATGTAAGAGGTGAAGCGAAGCCGCTCTCACCGACCAGTTGCTGGCAGGCAGAATTGTGGCGCGCTCTGCTGGACGATGTGGGCGAGCAAGGCATGGCCCAGAGTCGCGCGGGCGTGCACCAGCGGTTCATGGAGCGCATCAACAGTCTTGAACGCGCACCGACCGGACTTCCCCAGCGAGTGATCGTTTTCGGAATTTCCTCGTTGCCCGCCCAGGTACTGGAAGCATTGGCCGGGTTGTCTCGTTTCAGCCAGGTTTTATTGTGCGTCCATAACCCCTGTCGTTATCACTGGGCCGATATCGTTGCCGACAAGGATCTCTTGCGTCATCAGTACAAGCGGCAGGCCCGAAAAAACGGCATGCCTGTGGTGCTGGATTCGGAATCGCTCCACCAACATGCTCACCCGCTCCTCGCAGCGTGGGGTAAGCAAGGTCGCGATTACATCAACCTTCTCGACAGCTACGACGAGCCGGACAGCTATCGCGCAGCATTTCGCAACGGACGTATCGATCTGTTCAGCGAAAACCAGCCGAAGAACATGCTCAATCAGTTACAGGACGACATTCTGGAGCTGCGGCCGCTCAGCGAGACTCGAGCGCTCTGGCCGGCAGTCGATCTGACTCAAGACGATTCGATCCGCTTTCACATAGCTCATAGCGCCCAGCGCGAAGTGGAGATTCTCCACGACCAGCTCCTGGCCCGTTTCAGTGCCAACCCTCAATTACGCCCTCGCGATGTGATCGTGATGGTGCCTGACATCGATAGTTATGCGCCGCATATTCGCGCCGTATTTGGGCAACTGGATCGTCAGGACCCACGCTTCATTCCCTTCACTATGGCCGATCAGGGCCAGCGCGGGCGGGATCCATTACTGATCGCTGTCGAGCATCTGCTCAAGCTGCCGGACAGTCGTTTCCCCGTCAGTGAAATTCTCGACCTGCTCGACGTTCCTGCGTTACGCGCCAGGTTTGGTGTGCAGGAGCGAGACTTGCCGACTCTGCATCGCTGGATCGAAGGGGCCGGCGTACGTTGGGGCATCGATGCCGGGCAACGGGCCGAACTGGGATTGCCCGACGAACTGGAGCAAAACAGTTGGCGCTTCGGCCTGCGTCGGATGCTGCTCGGCTATGCCGTCGGCAGTTCCGGAGCCTGTGGGGATATCGAACCCTACGATGAAATCGGTGGTCTCGATGCCGCGTTGATCGGCCCGTTGGTAGCGTTGCTGGATGCACTGGAGCTTTCGCATCAGCAACTGATGAAACCCGCGCAACCACAGGAATGGGGATATCGGCTTCAGGCGTTGATGCAGCTGTTTTTCAAACCCGAAGATGAGCATGACGACTACCTGCTGGCTCAGCTCGAGGAGTTGCGCGAAACCTGGCTGGAAACCTGCGAGGCCGTCGGTCTGCTGGACGAGCTGCCACTGACCGTCGTCCGTGAGGCCTGGCTGGCGGGGCTGGATCAGGGGCGTCTGTCGCAGCGCTTCCTGGCGGGAGCCGTTAACTTTTGCACGCTGATGCCGATGCGCGCGATCCCGTTCAGGCTGGTTTGCCTGTTGGGCATGAACGATGGCGATTATCCACGCGCTCAACCGCCGCTGGACTTCGATCTCATGGGCAGCGACTACCGGCCGGGAGATCGTTCCCGTCGTGAAGACGATCGCTATCTTCTGCTCGAAGCGCTCTTGTCCGCCCGCCATCAGCTCTACATCAGTTGGGTCGGCCGCAGCATTCGCGACAACAGCGAGCGGCCAGCCTCTGTGTTGATCGGCCAGTTGCGCGATCATCTCGCCAATGGATGGCGATCGGTCGACGACAACGAAGATCTTCTGATTGCCATGACTCAGGAGCATCCGTTGCAGCCATTCAGTTCGCGCTACTTCCATGAGGAAGACAAACTGTTCAGCTATGCCAGCGAATGGCAAGTGCTGCATCAACATCACGAACAGAACGACGCCGCAACAATGCTTGCCCCCCATGTTCAGGAGGAACCGTTGAGTCTGGAGCTGCTGCAGGACTTCCTGCGCAATCCGGTTCGACACTTTTTCACTCAGCGACTCAAGGTTTACTTTGAAGCGGCGCAGGTACCTCAGGCTGACGAGGAACCCTTTGTGCTGGATGCGTTGCAGCGATACATGCTCAGCGACAGCTTGCTCGGGGCAGCCTTGAGACACCCGAACAATGTTGATCAGGCGCTCGAGTCTCAAGCCCGACGCCTGCAGAACAGCGGACTGCTGCCCATGGCCGGGTTCGGTGAATGCCTTCAACGAGAGTTGATCGAGCCTTTGCCAGACTTGTTGCAACGATATCAACAGCTGTTGGCGTTATGGCCAACACCGCTAACCAACGCGCTACCGATCAATTTTGAATGGCAGGAACTGCGCCTTGAAGGATGGCTAGGCGGTTTGCACCGGCGCGCCGATGGCGGCGTACTGTCGGTCACAACAATCCCCAACAGCATAGGCTCGATCAAGAGCCGCAAATGGCATCGCATGACCAAGCCCTGGGTCAGCCATCTCGTCGCGTGCGCCAGTGGACTCTTCCTGACGACCGCACTGGTGGCCAGTGATGACACGCTCCTTCTTGAACCTCTGGAACAGACTCGAGCGGGGCGAATTCTCGAGGATCTGCTGCTCGCCTGGCAGACGGGCATGCGCCAGCCACTTCCTGTCGCGGTAAAAACGGCTTTTGCATGGCTGGCCCAGACCGATCCGGTCAAGGCCGAAGCGGCTGCCCGTAAAGCCTATGAGGGCGATGGTCAGACTAGCGAAGGCGAGCGGCGTGAAAGCCCGGCTCTGTCCCGACAATTCGCCGACTTCGACGCACTCCAGGCGGATGAAACTTTCTCCGGTTGGTGTGATGCACTGTATCGCCCTTTGCTTGAGGCACCGTGGCGCTCATGGACCCACGAGGAGGCAGGCGCATGAGTAACCAGCCGCCACTCGCCCTGGCATTCCCGTTAAAGGGCAGCCAACTGATCGAAGCCAGTGCGGGCACTGGCAAGACGTTTACCATTTCGGCGTTGTATTTGCGGTTGATCCTCGGCCACGGAGGCGAGGCGAGTGGTTTCGGTCGAGAGCTGTTGCCCCCGCAGATTCTCGTGGTGACCTTCACCGACGCGGCCACCAAAGAGCTGCGCGAGCGCATACGCACACGCCTGGCCGAGGCTGCCCGTTTCTTCCGTGACGAGACACCTCCCCCCGATTCATTGATCGATGAGCTGCGTGCACAGTTCGATCCGCAACTATGGCCCGGTTGCGCCAACCGCCTGGACATCGCCGCGCAATGGATGGACGAAGCCGCCGTCTCGACGATCCACAGTTGGTGTCAGCGAATGTTGCGCGAGCATGCGTTCGACAGCGGTAGTCTGTTTACCCAGACCCTGGAAACCGATCACAGCGACCTGCTCGGCGAAGTGCTGCGCGATTATTGGCGGCTGTTTTGCTATCCGATGCAGGGCGATGCATTGAGCTGGGTCCGCAGTCACTGGGGAGGTCCGGCGGCCTTGTTGCCGCGTGTGCGTGGGCTGTTTGGTACCGAGCGCGAAGGGGACTCTGACAAGACCCCATCCGAACTGATCGAAGACTGCCTGCAGGAACGCCGTGCGGCATTGGTGGAGTTGAAGGGGCCATGGCGGCAGTGGGCTGATGAGTTACTCGCCATCTGCCATCAGGGCGTCGCCAACAAAACCGTGGACGGGCGCAAGATGCAGGCCCGCTATTTCGAACCCTGGTTCGAAAAGCTCAAGGCCTGGGCCGAGGACGAGTCGCTCGAGCAACTGGATATCGGCACCGGGTTCGCCCGGCTCACACCGGACGGCATGGCTGAAGCCTGGAAAGGCGAGCCGCCGAGTCACCCGGGCCTGGATGCCATGCCTGTGCTCAAGTCGAGCCTCGACAATTTGCCGACGCCCGATGCGGCCGTGCTGCAGCATGCTGCCAAATGGGTTGGTGCTCGCTTTGAAGACGAGAAGCGCCGTCGGGCCGAAATGGGTTTCGACGACATGCTGTTGCGTCTGGATGCTGCCCTGCAATCCGACGGTGGGGAACGTCTCGCCACGCTCATCCGCGAGCAGTTCCCGGTCGCCCTGATCGATGAGTTCCAGGATACGGATCCGGTGCAGTACCGGATCTTCGAAAGCATCTATCGCATTGAAGAGGATAATCCCGAGACCGGACTGTTCCTGATTGGCGACCCCAAGCAGGCGATCTATGCCTTCCGTGGCGCGGATATCTACACCTATCTGCGAGCCCGCCAGGCTACAACCGGACGCCTGCATACCCTGGGCACGAACTTCCGTTCCAGTCACGGGATGGTCAGTGCGGTCAACCATGTTTTCGAACGTGCCGAGTCCCGTGAGCAAGGGCGCGGAGCATTTCTGTTTCGAGAGAAAAACGGCGATAACCCGGTGCCATTCCAGCCTGTAGAGGCTCAGGGTCGTAAAGAACATTTGCAGGTTTCCGGGCTGGATGTGCCAGCGCTGAACATCTGGCATTTATCCACCGACAAGCCACTGTCCGGGGCGGTTTATCGCCAGCAGTTGGCGGCGGCCTGCGCCAGTGAGATCACGACCCTGCTTAATGGCGGGCAGACCGGTCGCGCCGGGTTTGCGCAGGAGGGCAAGGATTGGCGTGGGCTGCGGCCAGCGGACATTGCGATCCTGGTGCGCGACGGTAAAGAGGCGCAGGCGATACGCGGTGAGCTCGCAGCGCGCGGAGTCCGCAGCGTTTATCTGTCGGACAAGGACTCGGTCTTTGCCGCTCAGGAAGCCCATGATCTGCTGTCGTGGCTAAAGGCGTGCGCCGAGCCGGATGTCGAACGCTCCCTGAAAGCGGCGCTGGCGTGCATCACACTGAATCTGCCGCTGGCTGAGCTGGAGCGCCTGAATCAGGACGAACTGGTCTGGGAAACCCGGGTCATGCAGTTCCGTGGTTATCGTGAGCTCTGGCGCAAGCAAGGGGTGCTGCCGATGTTGCGGCGCCTGCTGCACGACTTTCAACTGCCGCAGATGCTCATCGCCCGCAGTGATGGCGAGCGGGTGCTGACCAACCTGTTGCACCTGTCGGAGTTGTTGCAACAGGCCGCGTCGGAACTCGATGGCGAGCAGGCACTGATCCGTCATCTGGCTGAGCATCTGGCGCTGTCCGGGCAGGCAGGTGAAGAGCAGATCCTGCGTCTTGAAAGCGACGAACAACTGGTCAAGGTCGTGACCATTCACAAGTCCAAGGGGCTTGAATACCCTTTGGTGTTCCTGCCGTTCATCTGCTCGGCCAAACCCGTGGATGGCAGTCGATTGCCGCTGCATTACCACGATGAGTCCGGCAAGGCCCGCATCAGTCTGAAGTCCGACGCTGAACTGATCGCCTTGGCGGACAATGAGCGCCTGGCGGAGGATCTGCGTTTGCTCTATGTCGCGCTGACCCGCGCGCAACACGCGTGTTGGCTCGGGGTGACGGATCTCAAGCGCGGTAACCACAGCAGTTCGGTGCTGCATCTTTCTGCACTGGGCTATCTGTTGGGCGGCGGCGCAACGTTGAACGAGTCCAGCGGATTGGCTCGCTGGCTGGACGATCTGCAACAGAATTGTTCGTCGTTGAGCGTTGTTGAAATGCCGGAGGCCACCCGCGAGGAGTACCAGCCTCCGCGTAACGAAGCCACGCTACGTGCCACCCTTTTGCCGAGCCGCAGGGCCAGCGAGAACTGGTGGATCGCGTCGTACAGTGCCTTGCGCATCAGTGACGTGCTGAGCGTCGGCAATGACGAAGCTCCCGACAGTCCGCAAGCGCAAAAACTGTTCGACGACGAACGCCTGGATCCTGAAGCTCCGCGCGAGATCATCGCCGGCGGGGCCGACATTCACCGCTTCCCTCGCGGGCCGAATCCGGGAACGTTTCTTCACGGTTTGCTGGAGTGGGCAGGGGAGGAAGGGTTTGCGGTCACCCGCGAATCGCTGGACGATGCAATTGCCCGACGTTGCAACCGTCGGGGCTGGGAAGGCTGGATCACTACCCTCGGTGACTGGTTGCAACACTTGCTCAAATTGCCGCTGCCTGCGGGCTTCGACCAACCGCCAGTGGTGCTCGAGCAATTGAAGCAGTATCGGGTCGAGATGGAGTTCTGGTTTGCCAGCCACAAAGTCGACGTCCTCAAGCTCGACGAACAGGTGCGTCAGTTCACCCACAACGGTGTTGCCCGGGTCGGCGCCGAAGCGGTGCAGCTCAATGGCATGTTCAAAGGCTTTATCGACCTGACGTTCGAGCACGAGGGCCGCTACTACGTGGCCGATTACAAATCCAACTGGCTGGGTGTCGATGACGCCGCGTACACCGAGCGAGCCATGGAGCAGTCGATCCTCGACAACCGTTATGACCTGCAATACGTGCTGTACCTGTTGGCACTGCATCGTCAGCTCAAGGCGCGGCTCGCCGATTACGACTACGACCGGCATATCGGCGGCGCGTTGTATCTGTTCCTGCGTGGGACACGGGCTCCTGGCGGTGGCGTTTACTTCGCGCGACCACCAAGGGCGCTGATCGAACGTCTGGACCTCATGTTCCAGGGCAAATCGCAACCCAAGGCCGAGCCCGCGTGGGAACAGGGAGTACTGCTATGAACCGGACATTCGCCGATCTGCTGCCAACGCCGCTGACCGCCGACAGCCTCGTGCAACTGACGCCCCTGACCCGGGCCGATGATCTGTTGCTGTTGCTGACCCAGTGGGTCGAGCGTGGTTGGTTGCGGGCACTGGATAAGGCATTCGTGGCCTTCCTTCATGAGTTGGCACCCGATGTCGATCCGCTGGTGTTGCTAGCCGCCGTATTGACCAGTCACCAGCTCGGCCATGGTCATGTCTGCCTGGATCTGTTCGAAACCCTCAAGGCGCCGGATTTCGCGCTGTCTCTGCCTCCGGAGGGGGACGCACAACCCGGCGTATTGCTGTTGCCCTCGCAGTTGCTCGAAACCCTCGACGGAGCGCATTGGTGCAAAGTACTGGCCGGCAGTTCGCTGGTGGCACTGGCCGCCGACGAAGGTGCGTCGGCGCAGGAGCGCCCGCTGGTGTTGTCCGGCAAGCGCTTGTACTTGCGGCGCTATTGGGCCTACGAGCGGCGCATCGACAGCGCATTGCGTCAGCGACTCGCGGAGCAGGAAGCGACACCGTCCGATCTTGCACGGCGGCTGGACGAGCTGTTCGATCCAGCGCAGCGTGCGGATGTCATCGACTGGCAGAAACTCGCCTGCGCCCTGGCCACCCGAAGTGCCTTCAGCATCATCACGGGTGGCCCGGGCACCGGCAAGACGACGACGGTGGTCCGTTTGCTGGCGTTGCTCCAGGCGCCTGCGGTCGAGGCGCACCAGCCATTGCGCATCCGCCTCGCGGCGCCTACCGGGAAGGCGGCGGCGCGGCTGACCGAGTCCATCAGTCAGCAGGTGCAGTCGCTGAAAGTTGCTGACAGCGTCCGGGAAAAAATCCCGACCGAGGTGACCACGGTGCACCGCCTGCTTGGCAGTCGTCCCGGCACGCGGCACTTTCGCCACCATGCCGGTAACCGTCTGCCCCTGGACGTTCTGGTGGTCGATGAAGCGTCCATGATCGACCTGGAAATGATGGCCAACCTGCTCGATGCCTTGCCACCTCATGCCCGGTTGGTGTTGCTGGGCGACAAGGATCAACTGGCCTCCGTGGAGGCGGGCGCGGTGCTGGGGGATTTGTGCCGCGATGCCGAAGCCGGTTGGTACAGTCCGCAGACCCGCCAGTGGCTGGGGCAGGGG
>NZ_AKJQ01000024.1:0-8129 GCF_000282255.1 Pseudomonas sp. GM25
CAATTGATAACGGCTGGTCTGCCCGCCGCTCTGCACTTCGATTTCGCTGAACAGCACCGGATGCTGGGCATCGCCGAAGCGCACGCCGTAGGCCAGTTTGACCTGGTCGATGGCAGCGTCCTTGCCGGCGAACCAGCGGCGGTTCTGCAGCCAGCTCGGCAGGATCGCCTGTTCGAGGGTGGCGCGGGACGGCGCTTCGAGCAGTTCTTCCATGCGCTTTTTCAGCACCAGCGTGGTGAAGTCCGGCAGGCTCTGCGCCGGTTCAACGTGCCAGCTCGGCATCTGGTTTTCCGCCGCCAGGCCGAACCAGTAGAAACCGTAGGGCGGCAGGGTCAGCAGGAAACTCAACTGGCCGATGGGTGGGAACGCGTTACCACCGAGCATCTCCACCGGCACCATGCCGACGTAGGCCGACAGGTCGAGCTCCACCGCTTGCGCGCTGCGTGACACGTTGGCCACGCACAGGATGGTTTCATGCTTGCCGTCCGGTCCGGTGTATTCACGGGTGTAGGCCAGAACGCGACGGTTGGCCGGCGAGAGCATCTTCAAGGTGCCGCGACCGAACGCCTTGGATTGTTTGCGCACGGTCAGCAGGCGCCGGGTCCAGTTCAGTAGCGAATGCGGGTCACCAGCCTGGGTTTCGACGTTGACCGACTGATAGCCGTATTGCGGGTCCATGATCGGCGGCAGTACCAGACTGGCCGGGTCGGCGCGGGAGAAGCCGCCATTGCGGTCGATCGACCATTGCATCGGCGTGCGCACGCCGTCGCGGTCGCCGAGATAGATGTTGTCGCCCATGCCGATCTCATCGCCGTAATACAGAGTCGGCGTGCCGGGCATCGACAGCAGCAGACTGTTTAGCAGCTCGATGCGACGGCGGTCGCGCTCCATCAACGGTGCCAGCCGCCGGCGAATGCCAAGGTTGATCCGCGCGCGACGGTCGGCAGCGTAGTAATTCCACAGATAGTCGCGCTCCTTGTCGGTAACCATCTCCAGCGTCAGTTCATCGTGGTTACGCAGGAAGATCGCCCATTGGCAGTTGGCCGGGATCTCCGGGGTCTGACGCAGGATGTCGGTGATCGGGAAGCGATCTTCTTGGGCCAGCGCCATGTACATGCGCGGCATCAGCGGGAAATGGAACGCCATGTGGCATTCGTCGCCATTCACGCCCTCGGCGTCGGTATCGCCGAAATACAGCTGGGTGTCTTCCGGCCATTGGTTGGCTTCGGCCAGCAACATGCGATCCGGGTAGTTGGCGTCGATCTCGGCGCGGATCTGCTTGAGGACGTCGTGGGTTTCCGGAAGGTTTTCGTTGTTGGTGCCGTCACGTTCGATCAGGTACGGAATCGCATCCAGGCGCAGGCCGTCGATACCCATGTCCAGCCAGTAGCGCATCACCGACAGCACGGCTTTCATGACCTGCGGGTTGTCGAAATTGAGGTCCGGCTGGTGCGAATAGAAGCGATGCCAGAAGTACTGGCCGGCCACCGGGTCCCAGGTCCAGTTGGACTTTTCGGTGTCGAGGAAAATGATCCGGGTGCCGTCGTATTTCTGGTCGTCATCCGACCACACGTAGAAGTCCCGCGCCGCCGAACCGGGCTTGGCCTTGCGCGCGCGCTGGAACCACGGGTGCTGATCGGAGGTGTGGTTAATGACCAGCTCGGTGATCACCCGCAACCCGCGTTTATGCGCCTCGGCAATGAACCGCTTGGCGTCGGCCATCGTCCCGTAATCGCTGTGCACGCCACGGTATTCGGCGATGTCATAACCGTCATCGCGGCGTGGCGAGGGGTAGAACGGCAACAGCCAGATGGTGTTGACGCCGAGTTCGGCGATGTAGTCGAGTTTGGCGATCAGGCCGGGAAAGTCGCCGATCCCGTCGTTGTTGGAGTCGAAAAAGGATTTGACGTGAACCTGATAGATAACCGCGTCCTTGTACCAGAGCGGATCCTTGATGAAGGTGGCTGACTTGGGTTTCTTCGCCATGTGAAACTCCTGTTCAATTCATTGAAGCCGAACCTGCTACTGATCGTTCCCACGCTCCGCGTGGAAATGCATACCGGGACGCTCTGCGTCCCAAAGGCGGACGCAGAGCGTCCATGGCGGCATTCCCACGCAGAGCGTGGGAACGATCAAGGGGAAGTAATGCGCCAGATCCCGAACGGCTGATACGCCGGGTCGATCCGCATGAACTGGTACTTGCCGTGCCAGTCCCAGCGATGGCCGTTCATCAGGTCTTCGCCGTGGGTGGTGGCATCGTCCGGCAGGCCCATTTCCCACAGCGGCAGCTCGAAATTCGCCTCCTGCACGTTATGCGGATCGAGGCTGACGGCCACCAGAATGAAGTTGCTGCCGTCCGCGCTGCGCTTGCCGAAATACAGAATGTTGTCGTTCCAGGCGTTGTAGATCTTCAGGCCCAGATGGCTGTGCAGCGCCGGGTTCTGGCGGCGGATGCGGTTGAGCTGGGCGATCTCGGCAATGATGTTGCCGGGCTGGTTGAAGTCGCGGACGCGAATCTCGTACTTCTCGGAATCAAGGTATTCCTCCTTGCCCGGCACCGGCGCCGATTCGCACAGTTCGAACCCCGAATACATGCCCCACAGGCCCGAACCCATGGTCGCCAGCGCCGCGCGGATGAGAAATCCGGGACGCCCCGATTCATGCAGGAACGCCGGGTTGATGTCCGGGGTGTTGACGAAGAAATTCGGCCGGTAGCACTCGTGCCACGGCGATTCATTGAGCTCGCTGAAATAGGTCGCCAGTTCGGCCTTGGTGTTGCGCCAAGTGAAATAGGTGTAGCTCTGGGTGTAACCGACCTTGCCCAGCCGCGCCATCATCGCCGGGGTAGTGAACGCCTCGGCCAGGAAGATCACTTCCGGGTACAGCGTCCGAACATCGGCGATCAGCCATTGCCAGAACGGCAGCGGCTTGGTGTGCGGGTTATCGACGCGAAAGATCTTCACGCCCTCCTGCACCCAACCGACAACGATGTCGCGCAGCTCGACCCACAGGCTCGGAATCGCTTCCGGCGCATAGAAGTCGACGTTGACGATGTCCTGGTATTTTTTCGGCGGGTTCTCGGCGTATTTGATCGTGCCGTCCGGCCGCCAGTTGAACCAGCCCGGATGCTGCTTGAGCCACGGGTGATCCTGGGAACACTGGATCGCGAAGTCGAGGGCGATTTCCAGACCATGGTCAGCGGCTGCGGCCACCAGCCGACGGAAGTCCTCGCGGGTGCCGAGTTGCGAGTGAATCGCTTCGTGGCCGCCCTCCTCGCTGCCGATCGCATAAGGGCTGCCGGGATCATCCGGGCCGGCGGTCAGGGAATTGTTACGACCCTTGCGATGGCTGCGGCCAATCGGGTGGATCGGCGTGAAGTACAACACGTCGAAGCCCATGTCCTGAATCATCGGCAGGCGCGAGTGCACGTCATTGAAGGTGCCGTGTCGGGCGGGATCGTCGGTGATCGAGCGGGGAAACAGCTCATACCAACTGGCGAATTCCGCCAGTTCGCGCTCGACGTCCACCGGGAACTCCGGACTGAGGCTCAGGTAGGCGCGATGATCTGCCTCGGCCATCAGTTGCGCACTGCGCGAGTGCAGAAACAACGCGACCTGCTCGGTTTCGAGCAGGCCGGACAATTCGTGGTGCAAGCCGGCCAGTTGTTCGCTGAGCTGACCTTCGCTGCGCTCGGCGGCCTGTTGCACCATGGTGCGCCCCTCTTGCAGCTCGAGGCTGACCGGGACGGCGGCGGTATGCTTCTTCTCCAGTTCGTACTGAAAACTGGCGAACTGGTCGATCCACGCTTCGATCAGGAACAGATAGCGGCCCATGCGCTGCGGTTGAAACACACCGCGCCAGCCGTTGTTGCCCTGATCGCTCATGACTTCGGTCTGCCAGGTCTCATCGCCCTCTTCGCGCCAGCGAATGCGCACCGCCAGCTTGTCGTGACCGTCGGCGAACACCTTGCTGGTGACCACGATCTCCCGACCGGCAATCGCCTTGACGGCAAACTGCCCGCCGTCGAGGGTCGGCGCGGTGTTTTCAATGACGATGCGCGGCAGCAGCAAGGCCTGCGACAGCGGCATGTGCGGGTTGTAGCTCAGTTCGGAGGGTTTTTCAGCAGTCATTGAGCATCTCTCCTTAACGCCCCAAGGACGCTCGTTTGCCTGTTTGGCGGTCACGACCGGGCCTGCGCCCGGCGATGAACTCTCTCAGGTTCCGAGCGACCCATACCGGGAAAAGTTCACAGGGATTTGCCCCGCCACAAAATCGGATCGATTTCGCAGTGAAGTGGTCAACCCACTTAAGCACTTCCCACGCCAAGTGCCACACGGAGGTTCACCCGATGACTATTCCGATTCCGGCCGAAACACCTGATCCGAACATCGACAAACCGGTCTTGCCCGAGACCGAACCGCAACCGATCCCCGAACAGGAACCGCCTGGCACCACGCCACCGCCCAAGGAAGAACCGCCGACGACCATGCCGCCGGTGATCGTTTGATCAACGAGGATCGTCATTATCTTTTTCAAAGATTTTCACGATCCTCGGCATCACGCTGAAAATCCCCAACGCCAGCAACGTACTGAGCACCGCCGTCGCCTCGCGCCCCAACCCGGCCGCGACGCCGATGGCGGCGGTCATCCATAAACCGGCGGCGGTGGTCAGGCCTTTGACGTGCCCTTCGTCACCTTCGTGGTTCTTGAGGATGGTGCCGGCGCCGAGAAAGCCGATCCCGGCGATCACACCTTGCATGACCCGGCTCATCGCATCGGCCTGGGAACCGGACAATTGCGGTACCAGCACGAACAACGCCGCGCCAAGGGCTACCAGCATGTGCGTTCGCACCCCGGCAGCCTTGCCCTTGTGCTCGCGCTCGAACCCGAGAATCCCGCCCAATATCGCTGCCATCAGCAGGCGCACGGTGATCCGCGTCAGCTGCGATGCATCGCCGATGTCGGCAAATTCGGCTTGCAGGGTTTCCCACACTTCATGCCACCAGGCGTTCATCGTGCAGTCCTTGTGAAGGGGTTATAGAAGGTGGACAGCGGCGACCATTAATCGGTTGCGTAGAACGATCGGCGGAGCGCGGGCCCTAACGATTCAGATCCCCTGTGAAAAAAGGACAGCCCCATGCCCCTTCGTATCGATGAAAGCAATCCGGAATCGAAAGTCTGTTTTTTCACCGTGGAAAATGGTGAAGAGATTCGGATCTGCGACACGCTGGAAGTCAGGACAGATAGCGAAAAAGCCATGTCGTTCGTCGAAGTGGAAGGACGGCGCATCTACGTCACCGAAGCGGAAGCTGATGCGTTGACCGTCGCAGGTGCCCGGGATGGACGCAAACACCTGAAGGCCGACGACAGTGATTCGGTGATTTGACTGACCTCGATCAACAACCGGCGCAGGCGTCTGGGATAGGCATCTGCGCCTTGGCCTGCGGGCTGCTTCAAGTTGTCGCAGGCATTGCTTTATAACTCATCTGATACGCTTTTTATTGAAATACCTGAGTCTGTTATGCAAACAGATCGGCGCTCATAGTTCCCTGGCCTGATGGAGGCTGATGAGCGAACGACCATGAGCGAACGAATCCCCGTCCGAACCGTAGAAGCATCTCCCCAGATAAAAAAAGTACCGGCGCGCCCAATGAAGGCGAAACACGCCACCAGCGATAACCAGATTTTCACCCGCAGCTTCACCGGCCTGTTCCGCACCTTGCGCATGAGTGGCGCGGGTTTCCTGTTCCTGTTGTTTTTCGGCACGGTGTGGCTGAACTGGGGCGGTCGTCAGGCGGTGCTCTGGGACCTTTCCGAAAGCAAATTCCACATCTTCGGCGCGACCTTCTGGCCGCAGGATTTCATTCTGCTGTCGGCGCTGCTGATCATCGCTGCGTTCGGCCTGTTCGCGATTACCGTGTTCGCCGGCCGGGTCTGGTGTGGCTACACATGCCCGCAGAGTTCGTGGACGTGGATCTTCATGTGGTGCGAGAAGATCACCGAAGGTGAGCGCAACCAGCGGATCAAGCTGCAAGCCGCGCCCTGGAGCCTGAACAAACTGGCACGGCGTGCGGCCAAGCACACGCTGTGGCTGGCGATCAGCGTGCTGACCGGTCTGACTTTCGTTGGCTACTTCACCCCGATCCGGCCATTGACCGAAGAGTTGCTGACCTTGCAAATCGGCGGTGTCAGCCTGTTCTGGGTGCTGTTCTTCACCGCCGCCACCTACATCAATGCCGGCTGGCTGCGTGAGGCGGTGTGCATGCACATGTGCCCGTATGCGCGGTTCCAGAGCGTGATGTTCGACAAGGACACGCTGGCGATTTCCTACGACGTGGCCCGTGGCGAAAACCGTGGCCCGCGCAAACGCGAGGTGAAACCGGCCGAAGCCGGCCTCGGTGATTGCATCGACTGCCAGTTATGCGTGCAGGTCTGCCCGACCGGCATCGACATTCGCGACGGCCTGCAAATGGAATGCATCGGCTGCGCGGCGTGCATCGATGCCTGCGACTCGATCATGGACAAGATGAATTACGCCCGTGGCCTGATTCGCTATACCTCCGAGCGTGAATTGCAGGGTGGCAAGACACACCTGCTGCGTCCGCGACTGATCGGCTACGTCGCGGTGCTGGTGGTGATGATCGGCGCCCTCGCTTTGGCGCTGGTTGAACGGCCGATGGTGTCGCTGGACGTGACCAAGGACCGTGGCCTGTTCCGCGAGAATGGTCAGGGTCAGATTGAAAACATCTACACCCTCAAGGTCATCAACAAGACCCAGCAGCGCCAGGATTACATCCTGACGCTGGTGGACGGTGAAGGCTTCCAGCTGCAAGGCAAGACCGAACTGAGCCTGGCGCCAGGCGAGATCGTCGATGTGCCGGTGTCGGTGGCGATGACCACAGAACGCGCGGCCAGCAGCTCACAGACCTTGAGTTTCAAGATTGCCGACAGTGATGAGCCAGAGATTTATAGCGTGGCGAAGAGCCGGTTTGTTGCGCCGATGAATCGCTGATCCCTTAGACTGCGGCGCAGCCATTCGCGAGCAAGCTCACTCCCACAGGGGAATGCGGTCAACTGTGGGAGCGAGCTTGCTCGCGAATGAAGGCGAAACGGTCTTTCAGAATGAAATCAATCCGGACCCAAGATGAAACGCTACGAAAAATTCGCCGACGACATCGCTGAACTGATCCGCTCCGGCGTCCTCGGCCCCGGTCAGCGGGTGCCGTCGGTGCGCTACGCAAGCCAGACTTACGGCGTCAGCCCGTCCACGGTATTCCAGGCCTATTACCTGCTGGAACGCCGAGGCCTGATCCGCGCCCGGCCCCGCTCTGGCTACTTCGTCAACACCCACGCCCCGAGCCCATTCTCGGAGCCAGTCATCAGCAGCCAGGTCAACGAGTCCACCAAGGTCGACGTCAGCGAACTGGTGTTCTCTGTGCTCGAGTCGATCAAGGACCCGAGCACCGTGCCGTTCGGCTCAGCGTTCCCCAGCCCGACCCTGTTCCCGCTGCAACGCCTGTCCCGCTCACTGGCCAGCGCCGCCCGGGAAATGGACCCGCGCATGGTGGTCACCGACATGTCGCCGGGCAACCCGCAACTGCGGCGGCAGATCGCCCTGCGCTACATGGTCGGCGGCCTGATGCTGCCGATGGAAGAACTGCTGATCACCAACGGCGCCCTCGAAGCACTGAACCTGTGCCTGCAAGCGGTCACCGAACCCGGCGATCTGGTGGCCATCGAAGCCCCGGCGTTTTACGCCAGCCTGCAAGTGCTCGAACGCCTGAAACTCAAAGCCGTGGAAATCCCCGTGCACCCGCGCGATGGCATCGACCTCGGCGTACTCGCCCAAACGCTCGAGCGGCATCCGATCAAGGCCTGTTGGTGCATGACCAGTTTCCAGAACCCGATGGGCGCGACCATGCCCGAGGCCAAGAAACAGGAACTGGTGGAACTGCTGAAACAGCATCAGGTGCCGCTGATCGAAGACGACGTCTACGCCGAACTCTATTACGGCCAGCAGGCGCCGAAACCGGCCAAGGCCTTCGACACCGAAGGTCTGGTGATGCACTGCGGCTCGTTCGCCAAAAGCCTGGCCCCCGGCTACCGCATCGGCTGGGTCGCCGCCGGCC
>NZ_AKJQ01000025.1:0-10892 GCF_000282255.1 Pseudomonas sp. GM25
ACCGGTCTCTACAGTGAGGGGGCTCTTCAGGGCCAGGCGCAATCACGAAAACGCCACGCACAAAAAAGCCCGCAGGCAATCACTCGTCTGCGGGCTTCGTTGCAACTGGTTTAAGGCTTAAGCCCGACGCTCATGCATCCGCGCCAATTGCCGCTCGAGCATCGACGGATAAGGCTCCATCAACCGCTCCACACAGCAAGCCCCCTCAGGGCTGGCAATCGGCCGGATCCGCGCACGTTGACGGATCAGCGCGTCGTCACCGATCTTGCGCTCCACCAGCAGCAGGTTGCGGCTGTGTTGCGACAGGGCCAGAGCGTCCTGGGCGGAGTCGGTCAGCAACAGGTCGATCTGGCTCAGACCGAACAGTTCGTCGCCAAGAGTCAGGCCCAGCTGCAATTGCAGGGTGATGCCGCTGTCGGCGACTTCGATCTGCAACTGGTGGCCCAGCGCCCGCAGCAGCTCGCCGCAGCAGATGGCGTTGGTCAGGTAATCGTCGCCGCTGTCTTCGGTGTGGAACAGCATCAGCGTGCTGCCGTCGTTCAGGGTTTCGATTTCGCCCTGATACAACGAAGCAGCCTGCTCAAGGCAATCGCGATAACGATCCTGCAGCTCTTCCAGACGTGCGCGAGGCAAACGACGCAGTTGTTCCTGCGAGCCCAGTTGCACCGCCAGCACCGCCGTGTGTTGCGGCACGCTTGGGGTCGGTCGGCGCACTGCCGGTTGTGCTGCTTCGTCCAGCGACTCGTCACGCAGATCGGCGAACGGGTCTTCGTCATCGTCGTCTTCAACGGTGCTGACCACATGGCGTGGCGCAGGCTTCTGCGCGGCCATCGGGCGGCTCTCGTCGAAACTCGGATCACGCAGGTTGCGCACTTCGAATTCCGGCTCGTCGTCCTCGAACTCGGGTTCCGGCTCGGGCTCCGGTTCAGCCGGCTCCGGGGCATAGTCGGCGTGCAACTGGCGGGCAAGATCGCCGATCTCGTCCTGACGCTCGATCCCCGGCGTGTATTCGTCGATCCGGCGCAGCCACACGCGCAATTGCAGCAGCGGCGTGGAGATGTGCCGGCCCAGACGCAGGCTCAGGGCCAGGGACAGTGCCAGCAGGATCGCACTCAGGATGCCCATGCTTTGCAGGCTGATGGTCATCGGCTGCTGGAACTGATCCATGTCCAGGCTGATGCGCAGTTGACCGGCGGTCACGTCCTGGAAGGTGATCTTGCTCTCGTACATGCCCTCGGCTTCGCCCAGCAGGCCGTGCTTGGGCCGCTGACCGGACTCGGCGAGGATGCGGTTGTCCACGCTGTAGATGGCGGCGTGGGCCACCAGCTTGTTCTTGGTCAGGTTGTTGAGCAGCACGTTGAGGCTGAGGATGTCGTTGGACACCAGCAGCTCGGTGGCGGAGGTGGCGGTCTGCGTGGTCAGACTTTCGCCCAGCGCATCGGCCTGCTCGTGCATGGCCTGCTTGAACTGCAGGCCCATCACGCAGGCATAGATCACCAGGGCCAGGGCGACCAGGATCACGTTATGGCTGGCAATGCGCAATGCAATCGGTACACGGCGGTGGCGCAGTGCACGGAAGATCAGCAGAAAGAAGTTATCGGTTTTAACTGGCGTGGGCCGGTTCACTGAGCTCGGCTCTTTTGTCCGTGAAGTTGACGCGCAGTATAGCGACAGGCCCTAGACCGGCAAAGCGCTGGCGGTGCCCGATGGTCACTGAAAGTGGGTAGAATGCGGTTTTTTTCCAGTTGCGGGGGTGCGCGTTGCGCGAAATCGTCCTGATTAACATCACGGGAGTCGACCGTCCGGGTCTGACAGCGGCCATTACCGGTGTTCTGGCCCAGGGTGGTGTGAATATCCTCGACATCGGTCAGGCGGTGATCCACGACATGCTGTCGTTCGGCATCCTCGTGGAAATTCCCGACTCCGAGCAAGGCAAGTCGGTGCTCAAGGACATCCTGTTCAAGGGCTATGAGCTCGACCAGCAGGTGCGTTTCACCCCGGTGTCCGAAGAGGATTACCAGCAATGGGTGGGCAATCAGGGCAAGAAACGCCACATCGTTACCCTGCTGACCCGCAAGGTCACCGCCGGCCAGTTGCAGGCCGTGAGCTCGATCACCGCCAAATACGGCCTGAACATCGACCATATCGACCGTCTGTCGGGTCGCATGCCGCTGGACACCCCGGCCGACAAGGGCAAGGGCTGCATCGAGTTCTCCGTGCGTGGCGAAGCGGCCGACCCGCAGGCCCTGCGCGCCGAGTTCCTCAGCGTGGCTCAGGAACTGAACGTCGACATCGCCTTCCAGGAAGATTCGCTGTTCCGTCGCAACCGTCGTCTGGCGGTGTTCGACATGGACTCGACCCTGATCGAAGCCGAAGTCATCGACGAACTGGCCAAAGCCGCCGGCGTCGGCGATCAGGTTTCGGAAATCACCGAGCGGGCAATGGCCGGCGAGCTGGATTTTCGCGCCAGCTTCAAAGAGCGTCTGGCGCTGCTCAAGGGGCTGGATGTCAGCGTGCTCGATTCGATCGGCGCCTCGCTGCGCCTGACCGAGGGTGCCGAAACCCTGTTCGCCGAACTCAAGCGTCTGGGCTACAAGACCGCGATCCTGTCGGGCGGCTTCACCTACTTCGCCAAACAGTTGCAGGCCAAACTCGGCATCGACTACGTGTTCGCCAACGAACTGGAAGTAGTCGACGGCAAGTGCACCGGCGTGGCGATCGAGCCGATCGTCGATGCCCAGCGCAAGGCCGATCTGCTGAAGCAACTGGCTGAAAAAGAAGGTCTGCGTCTGGAACAGACCATCGCCGTGGGTGACGGCGCCAACGACCTGCCGATGCTGGCGATTGCCGGTCTGGGTGTGGCGTTCCGCGCCAAGCCGCTGGTCAAACAGTCGGCGAAGCAGGCGATCTCGACCCTCGGTCTGGATGGCGTGCTGTACCTGCTGGGCTTCCGCGATCGCGACGGGCAGCTCTGACATCGGCGCAGGATCGCAGCCTTCGGCTGCGGTCCTGGCTCAAAGGGATTTCCACAACGAGTCGAAATCCTCTTCGCTCCCGCCATTCCTGGCGGCTTCAAGCGAGCGATAGGCAAACTGATTGAAACTGTGAGTGCTGGCCACCCGCCGATCCAGCCCGGCACGGTGCTCCTCGCCTTGGGTGTTGATCAGCACTTTATTGCCTTCCTGAAATGGCAGTCGTGGCGCCAACAGCGTCGCCGGCAAGTCGATCGCACTGATTTCCGGCAACAACAAACCGCGCAGATACTGGCTGTGATCATCCCGCGAACGCACCAGTTGCAGCCCGCACGGCCGGGCATGGGGCGCCACCAGTTCGATGCCCATTTGCGTGCCGGCGCCGCGCACCTGGCGGATCCAGCGCACCACGGCAATGCTCCAGCCCTGATTGAGGCTGTCCTGAATCCCGACCATTTCCCCGGCCTGCAATTCGGCGGGTACATCCTTTGGCCAGGCCAGGCAATAACCGCCAGGGCTGTGGTTGATCACCGGCAACGCGTAGGTCGGGTAATGCGGCGGGCTGTCGGCGTCGCCTTCATCGTCGATCAACGGTTCGTAGCGGATTTCCTCGTAGGGCAACAATTCATCGGACGTGCTCTGCGGTGCGGCATCGAACGCCTGGCTCCAGCTGTCCTTTTCGCCCTGAACCACCGCGCGGCTGAAATTCGCCGCACGGGCGCCGGGGTGCTTGAGCAGTTCGCTGAAGGTGCGTTCGCCGCCGAGGTAGAAGTGCAGGGCGCTCATGCCGACGCACACGGTCAGGTTGCCCTGGCCGACGGTGCGCTGGAAGCTGCGTTCGGCGGCTTCGCCCCAGGTCGCGTGCAAATGTTGCAGGGTGTCGAGGGTCAGACCGGCCGGCACGGGCAGCGGGGTAGTCGCATCCTGATGCAGCAGGTGGGCCTCGATGGCATTCACCAGCGGTTGCGGATCGAAACCGAGCAGACTGGCCTGTTGCCCGCTACGGAATTGGGAGCGGTAGCGCGGGCCGGCGTCGATCTCTGCCGAGACCGCGAACAACCCCTCGCCCGGATGGGCGGGATGCAGTTTCAGCCACGCACTCCACGGTTCCACCACTTGCGCCAGACGCGCGATCTGGTTTTGGCGCAACTGATTGCAACGGGCGCTGCCCAGCAGCAGGGCGGCGAGGTAGGTCTGTTCGACACTCAGCTCGCCGGTCAGGCTGGCAAGGTCGTCGCGCACCCGGCGATGTTGCAGTTGCAGGTCGCAGGCGCAGCGAAACAATTGATGCAGTTCGAACCACAGCTGTTCCGGTGCGGCGCTGTACAGCTGCGTGGCGCGAACCAGTTGCCCTTTCAACGCATGGGCCGCCCGTTGCAGCGCTTCGCTCACCAGAGCTGCGCGATCCCGGGAATACTTGGGCGCGATCCGCGCAATGATCTGTTTGTAACCGATGGCCAGCTGACTTTGCAGGGCCTGGCACAGGTTGCTGATCTTGCGTGAGCGCTCATCGAGCATGATCGCCTGATGCAGAAAATGCCGTTCCAGGTGCTGGCAGACGAAGTAAACCTCGGGGCGCAAAAGTTCCAGCAGATGCAGGCGATTGTCGCTGGGGGTCAGCAGTTGATTGAGTTCGCCGAGGCCTTGATACAGCAGGCGCGCGGTTTCGCCGATGTTGGCCTTGGGCAGGCCGGCGATCCAGCGCTTGAGGTCGCGCGGGGTGGCTTCACAGAAAGACAGGCGCAACTGCGTGGGCGTCGGGGCACTCAGTTTCGGTTGGGATCGTGGCTCACTCATGCCGTGACAAGCTCCGGCGGCGAATAGGGCAATGCCAAAAACTCTAGCAGTTGTGCTCTGTTTCGCAGGCGATTGTCAGGCTTTTTTACCGTTGGTCTGCTGGCCTGGTGCCATTTCGGCAGGCGCTACTAGGCTCTCAGGCGTGCGATCGGAAACGCACGGTTGCACGGCTTGCCGCAACGTCGGGCAGGTCTCTGAAAAACTTCAAGGAGATGAGGTTCATGTCTAAATACGCAGTGGCAAATCAATGGGGCGGTAGTTCGGCACCTTGGCATCCGGGTGGAACCTGGGTGCTGGGCGCGCGGGACAACCAGAACGTCGTCGCGATCGAGATCAAGTCCGGCGACGGTGGCAAAAGCTTCACCGGCACCATGACCTACGCCGGCGAAGGCCCTATTGGCTTCAAGGCTCAGCGCACTGGCCAGAACCAGTACAACGTCGAGAACCAGTGGGGTGGCAACGATGCCCCCTGGCATCCAGGTGGCAAGTGGGTGATCGGCGGGCGGGATAACCAGAACGTTATCGCGTTGAGCGTCACGTCCAATGACGGAGGGAAAAACCTCAGCGGCACCAATACCTACGCCAACGAAGGGCCGATCGGCTTCCGTGGGCAGATAGAGTAACGGCGCCACTCAGGTCGTGTCCGCCCCTTCGCAGACGTGCGAAAGGGCGGATCAACAGGTTCAGGCGTTCGACAGTGCCAGGGCCTGACCCATCTGTACCGGCGAGCCGGCTTTCAATTCTTCAACCCACTTCACCTGATCCGGCCCGAACAGCACGATTGCGGTCGAACCCAGCTTGAAGCGACCCAGTTCCGCACCTTTTTCCAGATGAATAGGCGCACGGGCGGCTTCGTCGTAGCGGAAGGTTTTCAGCTCACGCTTCGGTGGCGTGACCAGACCGGCCCACACGGTTTCGATCGATGCCACGATCATCGCGCCCACCAGCACCACGGCCATCGGCCCGCGCTCGGTGTCGAAGATGCACGCTACACGCTCGTTGCGGGCGAACAGTTCCGGAACGTTTTCCGCGGTGGTCTGGTTGACCGAGAAGATCCGGCCCGGGATGTAGACCATTTCGCGCAGGGTGCCGGCCAGCGGCATGTGCACGCGGTGGTAGTCCTTCGGCGACAGGTAAACAGTCGCGAATTCACCGCCCATGAACGGCGCAGCATTCGCTGCATCGCCGCCCAGCAGTTCCAGCACGCTGAAGCTGTGGCCCTTGGCCTGGAAGATGCGACCGTGTTCGATCGGGCCGAGCTGGCTGATCGCACCGTCGGCCGGGCTGAGGATCGCGCCCGGGGTCTGGTCCAGCGGACGTGCACCGTCTTTCAGGGCGCGGGTGAAGAAGGCGTTGAAGTGCTCGTAAGCGGTGACGTCTTCAACCAGTGCCTGCGACATGTCCACTTGATAACGCTTGGCGAACCAGGTGGTGAAGGCATTCTTGAACCAGCGCACGCGGCACTCGGCGACGCAACCGGCCAGGCGCGACAGCAGGTGGTGAGGCAGCAGGTATTGGCTGATGATAAACAAACGCTCTTTCATGACTGTCCTTAAAAATCCTTAAAGCTCGACGGGGGTGTCGGGGTGGTTGCCCCATTCGCCCCAGGAACCGGCGTAGCCCTTGACCCGCGGATAACCGAGGGCCTTGGCCACCAGATAAGTGAAACCGGACCGGTGATGGGTCTGGCAGTGGGTAATGATTTCTTTGTCTTTGGTGATCCCGAGGTTTTCGAGGATCTGCGGCATGTCGGTACGGATGCGCAGCTGACGCGCCTGATCCATGCCCGCCGTCCATTCGAAATTGACCGCGCCGGGGATGTGTCCACCCTTGGCCGCCAGGACCTTCTCGCCGGAATACTCCAGCGGCCCCCGTGCGTCCCAGATCGCCAGGTCAGCGGCGCCGAGACGGCTTTGCAGGTACTCGCGGGTGGCAGTCGGTTCCTCGTGCAGAGTCAGGGCAACCGGGCCGCCTGCCGCCGGAGGAATCTGGATCGACATCGGCGAACCTTCCGCCAGCCACGCCGGCAGACCGCCGTCGAGGTAGTGGTACTTGTCGTGACCGATCACGTCGAGCAACCAGATGAAGCGCCCGGCCCAGCCACCGCCTTCGTCGTCATAGACCACGTAGACCGCGTCTTTGTGATGGCCGAGCTCACCGAACAGTTCTTCGAGTTTTTCCTTGCTCGGCAACAGGCCCGGAGCCGGCGCCTGACCCAGCTGGGTGCGTTTCGGATCAACAAAACGTGCGCCGGGAATATGTCCCTCGGCGTAGCGGGCGGCACTGGTCAGATCCACCAGAATCAGATCGCGGGATTCGAGGCGCGGCAGCAGGTCGCTCGGCTCGATCACCAGGGCCAGGCCAGAGAAATCAGACATGTGAGGTCTCCAGAGCACAAAGGGGAAGGATTGTAGCTGTCATTGGCCGCGCTGGCTAAAACTGTGCAGGGCTTTCTCGATGCACTGCGCGGTTTTGCCGAAGGCTTGCACAGTGATGTCGGCGAACGGCCCGCCACCCTGGTCGGCGACCACGATCATGATCACCCGGCCGTTGTTCACCAGCGAGCGCAGGAATAGATGTTCGCCACGGAACAGGGTGCGCAGCGAGGGCGGCAGCAGGGCGGAAAACTGGGCATTGTTGTCCGGGGTGATCCGCACTTGCGCCTGCTGCGCGAGCAAGCGTTGCAGCACCGAACTCTGGCTGACGACGAAGTTGAGCGCAGCGGTTTCCTTCGGCAACCCCGAGGTTTGATGGACGCGCAGATTGGCGTGGCTGCGGTCGGCCATCAGGATCATCACCCGACGCATGCCGCTGGCGACCAGCGCATCGCGGGCGGCGACGGTCAGGCTCATGGCATTGGTGAAGCGGCTTGGCACAGCCAGCAGTTCGGCGCATTGGCGGCGCCACTGGGTCAGGTCTTCAGCGGAAGGCGCCGCAGCCGGGAGCATTCCGGCGGGCAGACGACGGGTGCCCCAAGGCCACAGCAGCGAAACCGCCGGGTGCCACAGGTCCGGCATGGAGTGATGGCGAGCGCTGACGGCGGCCTGTTGGTGCAGCTGCTGTTGCACCTCGTCCATCGAGACTTGCAGATAAAGGCTGGTCAGGAATTGCCAGCGCTCACTGTGCGGACTGTCCCAGGCCTGTTGCGCCGAGAGCGCCAGACCGTTGGCCAGCAGCACGGTATTGGCCGGCTGGTTGAGCCAGCGGCGCAGGGTCGGGTCGTCGTCGAGGCGGTTTTGCTGGCGCAGCGGATGATCGACGTCGCGGGCAATGCGCAGGACTTTGACCAGTTCGCGCTGCTCGGTCAGCAGCAGGCGATAACCTTGCTGGACCCAGATCGGCAGACGCCAGGCTTCGACCAGCGCTTCGCCGATTTTCAGCAGGCGCACACCGAACAGCTGCTTTTCCACGACTCGCGCTGATTCGCCTTTGTGGATAACCCGCACTTCCCACTCTTCAAGCAATTTGGGAAAGGTCAGTGCCAATGGCCACAGTGGCGACAGAAACAGCAGGCTGCCCCAATGAATGTCCTGCCACAAACGCGCGAGGCGGCTGGCGAAAAAACCGTTGGCCTGTTGCGTGGCGTGCTGGCTGATCATCTGCAACTGGCGCAGGGCCTGGGGGATCTGTGCGGCAGGTTCGGCGGGCAGGCGAGCGAGCAGTTCTTCGGTACGGCCAAGGCCGAGACGATTGATCGCCACTTCGAGGTTTTCCGCAGGCGCGGTCATGTTGCCGTGGGTGTGGCGGTTGGCTTCGCGGATGATGCTCAGGGCCAGCGCCGGGCTGTTCTGCATCAGGTCGGCGATGTCGCGCAGCGAGCTGCGGTCATCGCGAATCGCCCGGCAGACCCGGTCATGGGCGTCTTGCGGCACCGGCAGGCGAACGCTGTCGAGCAGCTTCACCCAGCCATCGAGTGTGGTCGGTTTTACGTGTGGGACGTTCGTTTCATTAGCCATGTCTGGACGAGATCTTCACTGACTGTAGACGCGCCCGGCATGGGCTAAATTGGCTTTTCGCCTGAACTGGCTATAGTCTGGCGCAGTTTTGCCGATAAGTAGAAGAAGAGATTTTTTAACTTCCGAATATGACCTTGAACCCGACTTAAACAAGTACCTTTCTACCTATGGCTAAAATTATCGGCATCATCGTCGTATTCGCGAGCGTGCTCGGCGGATACGTGCTCTCCCACGGCAAGATTGCCGCCCTGATCCAGCCCTTCGAGGTGATGATCATCGGCGGTGCTGCACTCGGTGCATTCCTGCAGGCCAACCCCGGCTACATGACGATGCACGTGCTCAAGAAATCCCTGAGCATGTTCAGTTCGCGTTTCAGCCACACGTTCTATCTGGAAGTGCTGGGCCTGATCTACGAGATCCTCAACAAGAGCCGCCGCGAAGGCATGATGGCCATCGAGGGCGACATCGAAGATGCCGCTGCGAGCCCGATCTTCGCCAAGTACCCGGCGGTACTGAAAGACGAACGCATGACCGCGTTCATCTGCGATTACCTGCGCATCATGTCCTCCGGCAACATGGCTCCCCACGAGCTGGAAGGCCTGTTCGACATGGAACTGTACAGCCTGAAGGAAGACCTCGAGCATCCGTCCCATGCGGTGAACGGCATCGCCGACGCCATGCCGGGTTTCGGTATCGTTGCGGCGGTACTGGGTATCGTGGTGACCATGGCCTCCCTGGGTGAAGGCGATCAGAAGTCCATCGGTCTGCACGTAGGTGCGGCACTCGTGGGTACCTTCTTCGGTATTCTCGCAGCGTACGGTTTCTTCGGCCCGCTGGCGCATTCCCTGGCCCACGATGCCAAGGAAGAGCTGAACGTCTACGAAGCCATCAAGGCCTCGCTGGTGGCTTCGGCTTCCGGCATGCCGCCGTCGCTGGCTGTCGAGTTCGGTCGCAAGGTTCTGTACCCGGCTCACCGTCCAAGCTTTGCCGAGCTGGAACAAGCTGTTCGCGGTCGTTAAGTCATGGAAAATAACCAGCCGATAATCATCAAGCGCGTCAAGCGCATCGCCGGCGGGCATCACGGCGGGGCGTGGAAGATCGCCTTCGCCGACTTCGCGACGGCGATGATGGCGTTCTTCCTGGTGTTGTGGCTGCTGTCCACCGCGACCCCGGAACAGAAGATCGCCATCGCCGGTTACTTCAAGGACCCGGTCGGTTTCTCCGAGAGTGGCACGCCGTACATCATCGATCTGGGCGGTACGCCGACCCTGGCGCCGGAAAACACCCTCAACCCTGAAGTGAAGTCTCAGCCGCAACCGGACAAGGTCACGGTCGACACCGAACAGGTTGAAGGCATGGCCGAGCAGGTCGAGAAGGAACGCCTGGAACTGCTGCTGCAGGAACTGCAGAACAAGGTCGACGAGAACCCGCAACTGCAGAAATTCAAGGACCAGATCCTGTTCGAGATCACGCCGAATGGCTTGCGCATCCAGATCATGGACGCCGAGAACCGGCCGATGTTCGACTCCGGCTCTGCACGCCTGAAGCCGTACTTCGAAGACATCCTGCTGGCCATGGCCGACACCATCAAAGCGGTGCCGAACAAGATCAGCATCAGCGGTCACACCGATGCCAAGCCTTACGTGGGCAATGGCGACTTCGGCAACTGGGAGCTTTCGGCCAACCGTGCCAACGCCGCCCGGCGTGCACTGGTGGCAGGCAGTTATCCGGATGCTCAAGTGGCGCGAGTTGTTGGTTACGCCTCGTCGGCACTGTTCGACAAGGAGAACCCGTTCAACCCGGTCAACCGCCGTATCGACATCGTGGTGCTGACCAAGAAGGCCCAGGCGGCCATCGAAGGTTCGCAAGGTGCCGACCCGTCGCAACCGGCAGATCAAGGCCAGAACGGCGCCGCGCCGGCCACCCCGGTCGACCCGAACGCGTTGCCGGCGGATCAGCAGCCGGTGCCTGCACACGAGTTGCGCGAACGGCTGAACCTGTTCGACGACCCGCTGCCGAAACCGACTGAACCGGGTGCAGCGGCACCAGCCCCGGCGCCGGCTGCACCGGCCACTGCTCCGACGCCCGCGCCGAAACAGTGACCCACAAAAAAGCCGCGAGATGATCGCGGCTTTTTTGTGTCTGGTGTCTCGTCCTGAATAAGGTT
>NZ_AKJQ01000026.1:0-6316 GCF_000282255.1 Pseudomonas sp. GM25
AAACCTTATTCAGGACGAGACAGACGCTTGTTGAAAGCCCATTCAACGGAATGGGCTTCTTGCTGACAATCAGCCCTGCGGTTTTAACAGGACAGTGCCTTTCGAATCGTAGGTCAGCGGCGTATCGATAGCGACGAGAGGCGGGGTATCGCCTGGTTGAACTGGCTGGGCCGGGTCCGGGTGGTAGATGACGCCAGGCTGCAACGGACTCGGTCCGGTCGGCTGCTTGATGACGATTTCACCCGAAGCGATCTTTTCCTTGAGTTTCTCCGCCCCGGCTTTGCCGGCGGCGATCTGTTCGTCCGTGAGCTTTACAACAGGCAGTGTCGGGAATCCTTTGATTTCCATGTTCTCTCCTTGAGATTCATTGCGTAGGAAAAAGGGCAGCGGCCAGTCGCCGGGAATCTTTAGCCGCGTGAGACCAACGGTTCGTCGTTGTGTTTAATTTCCGTGGGCCATTCGTCGGGCTCCGGGCGATCTGAATCACAAGTCCAAGAATGACCGGCTAGTCTCAAAAGCCTTGGAGGTCGATATTTTCTCAGGCAAAAGGGTTTGCCGGTGTCGGCCCGCATTTGAAAAGGGGTGAAGAGATGACTGATCCGTACATCGAAGACGACGGGGCTGAATTTCCATTCAACAATTGCGTGCGCTGTGGCCAGACGGAGTATCAGGCCGGGTTTGGCGAGGATCCGGTGCAGACCGGCAAGATCAAGTCGGCAGCACCCAAGGGGCCAAAAGCAAAATTTCTGCCCAAAGTGACGACACGTTCCAGGAAGTAATCCGGATGCCACACAGCCCCGCCATTGAGCGGGGTTTTTTGTTTCTTATTTTGAGAAATACCCTACAGAAATTGCAGATTCGTCCGGATTCTTTCACAAACTTTTCACACCCGGCTGAGTAGGGTGAAGCCATCCGTTAGAAAGCAAGTCTCCAGCCCGTCTCCCCAGCGGGCTTTTTTTTGTCCGTCATAAAACCTTTTCCGTATTCGCTGTCCAATCGGCGCCAAGGGCGCTGCAACGCTGGACATCGCTGCGACAACAGCATTCAATCTGCGCCCTTTTTTATTCCTTCTGTTGAGGTTTTCCGTCATGCGTTTAACTCTGCCTGCTCTGGTTCTGGGGCTTCTGGTTGCTCAAGGTGCAATGGCTGGCGACGGTACCGCCGCACTGGGCGGCGGTCTGGGCGGTGCGCTGGGTAACGTGGTTGGCCAGAAAATGGGCGGCAGCACCGGTGCAGCGATTGGTGCTGGTGTAGCGGGCGCGGCCGGCAGCGCATTGGCTGCCAAGAAAGGTGCTCGTACCAAAGCTGCCATCGGCGGCGGCGTCGGCGCGGCAGGTGGTTCGGTGATCGGTAACAGCCTGGGCGGTAGGACTGGCGCCACCATCGGTGCTGGCCTGGGCGGCGCAGCCGGTGGCGCAGTGGGCAGCAATCTGTCCAAGGGTCACAAGCGTCACTGATTGCCAACGCTTGACTGAAAAGGCCCGGCTTTATGCCGGGCCTTTTCGTTGCTGAACGTTTTTCCCGGATGCGCCTCCAATGCCACATAGCCCCCTCCGCGGGCGTACCGTCCCGACTCGGGACCTGTGAGGTCTGTATGCGATTGACATTATCCGCATTGGTTTTGGGATTGTTCGTGGCCCAAGGCGCCATGGCCGCCGGTGATGGCACAGCCGCCGTGGGTGGTGGATTGGGCGGCGCGCTGGGCAATGTGGTCGGCGGCCAGCTTGGCGGCAGCACCGGCGCTGCGGTGGGTGCCGGCGTTGGCGGTGCGGCCGGCAGTGCCGTCGGCGCGAACAAACGCAATCGCACGGAAGCTGCCATTGGCGGTGGCCTCGGCGCCGCAGGCGGTTCAGTAGTTGGCAACAGCCTCGGCGGCTCTACCGGTTCGACTATCGGCGCAGGATTGGGTGGCGCAGCGGGTGGCGCGGTCGGCAACAACCTGGGTGACGATGGCGGAAAGTCGCACTCCGGGGGCGGTCACAAGCACAAGAACAAACACAAGAACCGTCATCGTTGAGTGATCGGTTCTACGGAAACCCGGCTTTATGCCGGGTTTTTTGTGCCTGCGTGCCATGCGCAGGAACGAATGGCGACCATACTTTTCGAACGTCCTATACGAATGCGATTGACGAGGTGCGCCATGACTCCTGAAACCGAAGGCAAAGAAGAAAAAGGCCCGAGCGGATTGCCGTTTATCAATGATCCGGGGAATGAAGATCCGGGGTCGTTGATGGATGATGCGACGGTTCCGCTTTTGGAGGGTGAGGAGGAGCTTGAGTATGAGGATTTTGATGATGATGAGTGAACGGGCATTTGTTTCGTTAAATATTGGAAATACTATTGCGAGCGCTAAGGGGTGGAGCAGTGGTTTAACCCCGCCATTCGCTATCGAACAAACGAGACATCAATCCTGTCCGCGTTAATTTTGACGAACTGTCCATTCAGATTTGGGTATTCGTAGTGGATATCCTGATCCGTAAAATCAACAAACGACCGGAAAATCTCGCCATCCAGGTAGCCATAAACCTCACAGGGGAATCCGCTACCGAGCATCTTGATCTGCTTTTTTTGGCAGTGTGTAGCTGATGCAAATTCCTCACCAGACAACACCATTTCGAACTCAACGTCGTAAGTATTTCCGACCTCAATTTTCGAAGGGCTGTAGCTTGCGAAGCACCTAACCTCAACGCCCTCAACAGTCAGCAAGACAGCGTCTTCTACCAAATGGTCTATTTCGACGACCAATGCTTTGTGTGTCTTAGTCACGAGAAGGTCTTACTGTTTTATCTCGTGCATTACCATTAATTGTCCGCCAAAACTCTTTTCTACTTTTGGTGTATAGAGTCGTGATTTAATCATTTGTGTTGGTACCCACGAAAGCAAATTTTGCTTCATCTTTCCAGTTGGTCCCGATTAATGGATATACCCTGCTAATCAAAAAGGAGTCTCGGTTAGATAAACTGTGGGGTCTCTAAGTCTCAGAAAAGATGTCGTGAACTCAATAGCGGAATTCTCCGAAATAGCCGTCACCTTAAATCGGAGGCCATTTCCAAGAATTGTCAATTTCACTGGTGTATTGGTTGGGAGATTTTTAATTGTAATGCTCTCAACCTCACTGCAGGTGATTCCAATTCGGCAAGCATTGTATTGAGCTGATTGCCACTTTCTTGGCGGTTTGTCGGGTACTTCCCTTATATCGAAGGCCATAGTAACCAAAGATTGATTGCTATCAATATCTATGGAGAACAGCTTTATTTCACCAATCTCGATGCGATTGCTGAACACCATAGAAAAAAAAGTACTCCCTTCAAGGTCGTTCCAGTACTGCATTTTTACCTCCGGAATGGATAGTGCTCATGTGTGTTGTCAACTTTTCCGTTTCTAGGATCGTCTGCAGGTCGTACGTTAAAATGAGAGCCTTGATCGCCTTTATTGTCGGTAGCTCCGAATTTGTGACCGGCAGTATGGTCTTGCAGTATCACAATGAATCCGTCCTCTCTAGTGAACCTATACTCTCTAGTCGGGATCGGCATCCCGGTGCTGGATAGAATATTTTTGCCACTTTTATTAGTCATGTTCGTGTAAGTATATTGACGCTGGCGTCCATTTACCTTGTCTATCTGTATGTCCGGCTGCTGACCCCTCGGAATCCCAGCGTCAGCTTTTGCCTGTCTGAATGCTCCTCGTCTTGAGATGTCTGGCTGCTCAGGTTCACCCGGATTAGGGCAAATGGCTGAGCGTTCACTCTTTGGAGGACAATTGGACGTCAACCCCAACGGATCCACCCACCCCGTCGGATTCGGCACGTACCGGTACTGATTCAGCCCCCCAGCCAGCTTCACCGGATCCGGCGTCAGATACCGCCCAGCGTCGGGGTCGTAATACCGGTGTCGGTTGTAATGCAGCCCGCTTTCGTCATCGAAGTACTGCCCCTGAAAGCGCAGTGGCTGGTTCAGGTAGTCTTCGGTCGCGAGCTCCAGCGAGGTGACCTTGCCGTAGGCGCTGTATTTGGCGGACCAGACGATGTCGCCGCTGTAGTCGGTCAACTCCTGCGGGGTGCCGAGGTGGTCAAGTTGGTAGTAGAACGGGCAGGCGCGTTTCGGGCCTTTGCCGTCGAGCATCGCCAGCGGGCGGAAGGTGCCGGGTTCGTAGATGAAGCTGCGGTGCTGGGTCGGGTTGCTTTCGGCGATCAGGTGATCGCCTTGCCAGAAGAATTCCGTGGTCTGGCCGTCGACGGTTTTGCGGATGCGCCGGCCGAAGGCGTCGTACTGATAGGTCGCGCTGGTGCCGTCGGGGCGGGTCAGGCCGATCAGGCGGTGCTGGCTGTCGTAGCGGTATTCGGTGACGAGGGTTTGCGCGCGTCCGCGACGTTCGCGGATCAGGTTGCCGAAGGCGTCGTAGTCATAATGACGGTCGCCCTGCATCAGCAGGCGATTGCCTTTGATCTGTGTCGGGCCGGGGCGGTCCAGCATCAGCAGGTTGCCGGCCGGGTCGTGGGCGAAGTTTTCCGGCAGGTCGTCGCGGGTGTGGCGCACGCGGATCAGCCGGTCGAGGGTGTCGTACTGGTAGCTGCGCTGGCCGTGGCGGGTGTCGGCGATGTGTTCGAGGTTGCCGTTGGCGCTGTAGGCAAAGTCGCGACGGTACAGTCCGCTGCGCTGATGGCCTACGGCGTGGGCGCGTAAGCGGCCCTGTTCGTCGTAGGAATATTCGCTCAGCAGCAGGCCTTGCTGGCGTTGCTGTTCGCGGCCGTTCTGGTAGACGTGGCGAGTGAGCAAGGCGCCGTTGAGGTCGATCGCGGTCAGCGCGCCGCCCTTGGCGTAGTGGTAGTCGAGCTTGCTGTTGTCCGGCAGGCGCAGGCGAGTGAGCTGACCGCAGGCGTCGTAGGTGTAACGCAAGGTGCCCCAGCCCTGATGCTCACGCACCAGCCGGTCCTGCAGGTCGTATTCAAAGGCCAGCGGGTGATCCTGGCCGTCATCCACGCCGACCAAACGGCCTAAACGGTCATAGCGGTAGCTGACTTCGACCCCGTCCGGCAGGGTCTTGAGCAGCAGACGCCCAGCAGCATCACGTTGGTAGCCGGTGACCAGCGTCGAGCCGTCATCGCCGAACTCGGTCTTTTCCAGCAGGTGGCCGTTGTGGTCGTAGGCATACGCCGTGCGCCGGCCATCGAAGCCGGTTTCCTGTCGGATCAGTCCGGTGGGCGTGTAGTCCAGAAGGTACTTTTCGCCGGACTCGTTCTCGATTTCCGTCAGCAGCAGATGCGCATGGTCGTAGCGGTATTGCAGGCGCGTGCCGTCGGGGTTGATCCGCCGGCTGACCAGGTGCAGGTCGTCGTCATACTCGTAACGGGTGATCCGTCCCAGTTCGTCGCGTTCGGCGGTGATCTGGCCGTAGGCGCTATAACTGAATGCCCGTGTGGCCCCGGTAGGCAGCGTCGTCTGGATCAGTCGGCCAACGGCGTCCCACGCATGACGGGTGACCGCACCGTGTTCATCCTGCGAAGTAATCCGCCGCCCCTGCAGGTCGTAGGAAAACTTGCGACCCCCACCGTCGGGCAGACTTTCCTCGACCAGTTGTCCGAGGTCGTTCCACACGAACACGTGCCGACCCGAATCCGGATAACGGATCGACAGCAACCGCCCCTGCGCGTCGTAGTGGTAATGGGTGACATGGCCGTCGGGATCGACCGTTTCGGTGATGTCACCCTGGGGATTGCGCCGGTAGGTCCACACCGCATCGCCACGCGAACGGCTGTGCAGGAAACCGTTGCGGTACTCGTAGGACGTCGGCGCATCGTCCGGCGGAATCAGCGCGATCAGCCGTCCGACATCGTCGTAGCGGTACTCGGTAACTGCCCCCAGCGCATCCTGCTCGGCGACCAGCCGGCCCGCCGAATCGTAGGCCTTGAGCTGTTCACCACCATCGGCGGCGACCTGACGCACCAGCCGCGCGGTGTCGTCGTGGACGTAAGTTTCCTCAGTCCCATCGACGTAATGCACGGTGACACGGCCGGCGTCATCCCAGACGTAACGCGTGTCCATCTGCGAAAACGACGCCCAGTGCCGCACGCAGCGCGCCGCCTTGCCGGCCCGTTCCCACTCCCAGAAGAAGCTCGCGCCGCCGGCTAGTTGCCGTTGCAGGATGACGTGCCGGTCGTCGTAGTCGTAGCGCTCGGTCTCGCCAACCGCGTTGGACGCCTCGATCAATCGATGGCGAGCATCAAAGCGGTAGCTGACCATCGTCTGCTCGTAACGCCAGGCAGACTCCCGAAAAACCTGATAATCGACCGCGACCAGATGCGCCCGCTCATAGCGCA
>NZ_AKJQ01000027.1:0-5360 GCF_000282255.1 Pseudomonas sp. GM25
TCGAGTCTCGTTTCCCGCTCCATATTCACAAAAACGCCGCTCAGTGATGAGCGGCGTTTTTGTTTGTGCGTTTTTTGTCGCGCAATAAAAAAGGACCGCGAGGTCCTTTTTTTGTGGGCCCGCCAATGTGGCGGGCCCGATACGCGATCAGAGCTTCGGCAATTGCCCGATGCGTCCCATCATTTCGGTGACGATCTGCAGGTCCAGCAGGAACTGGTCAACGGTCTTGAATTCGCCGTCGGTGTGACCGGTGTACTTGACCTCTGGTCGCGCCAGGCCGAACTGCACACCGTTCGGCAGCTCATGCACCGAGGTGGCGCCGGCCGAAGTGCCGAACTCGTGTTTCATGCCCAGGTTCTCGGTGGCCACGGCCAGCAGCGCCTTGACCCATTCGCCTTCTGGGTTGCGGTACATCGGTTCGGCGATCGAATAGTCGAAGTTCACCGCGACATGGTTTTTCTTGCTCCAGGCTGCCAGTTTGTCGGCGATCTCGGTCTTGAGCACTTCCGGCGATTTGCCCTTCGGTACGCGCAGGTTGACCGCGAGTTTGAAGGTTTTGTCGTCCATGCCGACGTAGGTCAGGGAGGTGGTCAGCGGGCCCATGAAGTCATCGGCGAAACCGACGCCGAGTTTGCCACCCTTGTAATCCAGACCCCAGTTGTCGGCGGCGTAGTGCGCAGCGTCGGTGATGTGGTTGTGCTTGAAGGCGATCTTGCCGTCCACGCTGTGGATGAAGTCGAGCATGCGGGCGACCGGGTTGACGCCGGATTCTGGCTCGGACGAATGCGCGGAAACACCGGTGACGGTGAGTTTGACGTCTTTGCCATCGACCTTGGCGTTCACTTCGAAATCGCCGCCATTTCGCTTGGCGTATTCAGCGCCGGCCTTTTGCAGGCTGGCCGCCAGCTCGGCAGGTTTGTCGGTTACCAGTGTGACGACCGACACCGATGGAATCTGGTTGGTCGCCAGGCCACCGGTCATCGAAGTGATTTCCGCGCCGTTGCCCTCAGCCTTGCGCTTGGCGAACTTGGCCATGACGGTGCCGTAGCCTTTCTCGGCAATCACCACCGGGTAGCCGCCGTCCAGTGCCAGGTTGTACTCCGGCGTCGGGTTGCGTTCGAAGTAGTAAGGAATCGCGTCACCGGTGGTTTCTTCGGTGGTGTCCACCAGCAGTTTGAAATTGCGCGCCAGTGGCAGCTTCTCTTCCTTGATCACCTTCATGGCGTAGAGCGTCACGACGATGCCGTTTTTATCGTCCTCGGTGCCACGGCCGTACATGCGGTCACCGATCAGCGTGACCTTGAACGGATCAAGTTTGGTGCCGTCCTTCAGCACCCAGTTCTCCGGCGTTACCGGCACCACGTCGGCGTGAGCATGAATGCCGACGACGTCCTTGCCACTGCCGTCGAGGGAGATTTCGTAAACGCGATTGTCGATGTTGCGGTAGTTCAGGCCGAAAGACTCAGCCAGATCCTTGATCTTGGCGGCGATCTTGATGAATTCGGGGTTGTCGTGCTGATCGACACCATCCTTGCGGAAGGTCGGGATTTCCACCAGTTCACGCAGGGTTTCCAGCGCAGCTTTGCCGTACTTCACGCGGGTGTAGAGGCCGAGCAGGCGATGGATCTCGTTCTGTTGTTCGGCGGTCAGCGTCTTGTTGTCGAGGAAGGCGCTGATGGCTGGACGCAGATCGTCGGTCTTGCTCAGGTCGTTCTTGGCCAGATCGCCGAGAAATGCTCTGAAATCACTGACCTTTGCCTCATTGAATGTCTTGAGGATGGTCGCGCTCTGCTGCTCGGTCAGGTTGGCGTGGGCTGGCAGTGTGACAGACGAAAGGCTGGCCAGAATCAACGTCGACGCGGCCAGTTGCTTGAGTGAAAAGTCCATTGCTAAGGGCATTCCTTTGCAGGCAGTGAGTAGGAGGTGTCTGATCGAAGCGTCAGACGGTTTCGCAAACTAACACCACCAGCGAGTGATAGGGGAGCCCCCGAAGTGAGACACGTCGCAAAAATGACACTGAATCGAAAAAATAGGATTGAGGCCTCTAGGGCAGGACTTACAACGGATCCCGAAAGCAAAAGAGGCTCGCCAGCTTGACTGTGCGAGCCTCTTTTATGGGCGCAGATTACATCGACAACACCAGACGCCCGGCAAACAGGATCAGAATCACCCCCATGCTGCGCTCGAACCAGTGGCCCATGCGCATGAACAGCACGCGCACTTTGTTGCTGGAAAAGAACAGCGCGACGATCACGAACCACAACGCATTCACCCCGCACATCCACAGTCCGTACAGGGCCTGGATTTGCAGCGGCGTGCTGGCGCTGATGATCGTGGTGAAGATCGCCAGGAAAAACAGCGTGGCCTTGGGGTTGGTGGCGTTGGTCAGGAAGCCGGTGGAAAACGCCTTGAATAGTGATTGCTCGACCAGCGGTTCGTCGCTGGTCTTTTCGCCTTCCAGTGCCGTCTTCGGTTTACTGCGGATCAGGCTGACGCCCAGGTAAAGAATGTAAGCACCGCCGACCACTTTGGCGACGGTCAGCAGCCAGGGTGTGGTGTGCATCAAGGCGCCGACGCCCAGCAGGGTGTACAGCACGTGCACTGAAATTCCCGCGCCGATGCCCAGTGCCGTGCAGATGCCGATCAGTCGACCGAAACGCACACTCTGGCGGATGGTCACGGCGAAGTCCGGCCCGGGAGCGACCACGGCCAGAAAGTGGATGGTGGCCAGCGCCAGAAACTCGCCCAGGTAATTCGATGTCATTTCAGCTCCAGAAAGTCAGGGGTGAAGCATTGCCGCGATAGCCGACAAAAAACGAAAGGCTCAAGCGCGGATCGGCCACGCCCGGCGTTACCGAGTGCATGCGACGCGAATTGAACATGATGAAATCCCCCGGCTCCGGGCGTACTTCGAGTGCGGGCGGGCCGAGCAGTGCCGGGTCGATGCCGTAGCTGTCGCCACGCATTTCGTCGAAGCGGTCCGGCGAGATGTCGTCTTCCCACATCTGCAACGCGCCGCCCTCGGTCGGCATGTTGAGGTAGACGTTGCAGGCGAACTGCGCCTCCAGACTGCGGGCCTGGAAACTCTCCGGGGCGTCCTTGGCGAAGATGTCGTGATGGGCCAGAAAGCACACGCCCGGTTTCACGACTCGGGACAGGCCGACATACATCTTGCGACCGTAGAGGTTTTCCAGATGAGCACCTGCGGGCCAGGATTCGTCGAGCATGCAGCGCAATGTGTCGACCGGCGACGAGTAGGGCGCGCAGCGGTTACGCAGTTCGGCGATGTTGCTGGTGGCGCGCTCGAAATAGTCTTCGATCAGCAGCGGCTGGTTTTCCGCCTCGTAGAACGCCATGCCGATGCGACCGATGCTGGGCGCGTTGATGTAGCCCTCGAAGCCGGGCGCTAGGATCTTGTCGCCAATCTGGATCGCCTGCGCCTGGGGCAGAAAGCCCTTGACGCGGATGGCGAGGACTTCTTCGTTGGCCAGTTTTTTTATGCACGTCTCATCGAGACGCTCGACGTCAAGCATCATGGTTTCAGGTCCATCTATCGAATAGTCAACGGAACCGGCGAACGCGGTTCCCCCGGCGTCGGACGCTGCATCTGGCAGCGCCCGAAATCCTCAATCCACGCTGTAGTGGACGGACAACGTGCCTTTCTTCTGCGAAAGGGACGCGATCGTGACTGTGCCCAGATCCTTCAGGCTGCGTACATGGGTGCCACCGCAGCCATAGGCTGGCAGTTCACCGAAACCGATTTCCCGCGCACCTTCGCGCAGGGACGTCAGACGCGGCAGATCGTGTTCGATCCACTGGCCGATGCCGTATTGAACGATTTGTGCATCGACTTCCTGGGCCGAATCTCCGGGTTTGAATTGCACCCGACCTTCGTCTGGCCAATGGTGGGCCTTGATCGGCATCCAGCCCATGGCCTGGACAAAGTGGCCGATCAAATGCCCGGCAGAGTGCATGCGGGTGTTGAAGCGGCGGCGTTCTTCGTCGATGCGAATCTGGGTCATGCCCAGTGGCACCGGTTGATCGACGAAATGAATGATCCGGTCCGGTTCCTGGACGACTCGCAGCACCTGGCTGTCGCCAATCCATCCGGTATCACAGGGTTGGCCACCGCCTTGAGGATGAAAAAGCGTGGCGCGCAACACAACGGCGAATTCGTTCTCGTGGGGCGTGCAGTCGAGGACTTCCACATTGGCCTTGAGGTCATCACTATGGAAAAAGAGGCGAAGCGTCATATTCCATGCCCTTATTAAAGTTTCTTTTTTAATTATATGAATCGTGCAATAACGTGATAATCCGTTCAAACATCAAAGGACTGTTGCGCTGTGAGCATAAATCTACCGCTGCCGCTGCTCGGTGAAATGGCGATTTTCGTCAAGGTCGTCGAGACCGGCAGCTTCTCCGAAGCCGCTCGCCAATTGGGCTCATCGCCATCGGCCGTCAGCCGCAGCATTTCCCGGCTGGAGAAGGCGCTGGCCACACGGCTGCTGCAACGCACCACGCGCAAACTGCGCTTGAGCGATGGCGGAGAAGAAGTGTTCAAGCGCTGCCAGGAAATGGTCAGCGCGGCGAAGTCGGTGATGGAGATCAGCGGCCAGTTCACCCACGAAGCCGAAGGTCTGGTCCGGGTCAGCGTGCCGAAAGCGGTGGGGCGCTTCGTGATTCACCCGCACATGCCGGAGTTTCTGCGGCGCTACCCGAAGGTCGATGTGGAACTGTTGCTGGAAGACCGCCAGGTCGATCTGATCGACGATCATGTCGACCTGGCCATTCGCATCACGGATCGTCCACCAGCCGGACTGGTCGGACGACAACTGCTGACCATCGACCATTTGCTCTGCGCCACGCCGCAGTATCTGGCTGAGCACGGGACGCCGACCCATCCCCATGACTTGCTCAACCACAGTTGCATCTATCTGGGCGAAACCCCGAGCGATGCGCGCTGGAAATTCAAGAAAGGCACGAAAGCCGTTACCGTCGGCGTGCGCGGGCGGTATGCCGCCAATCACACCGGCGTGCGTTTGGGCGCCGTGTTGCAACACATCGGCATTGGCAGCCTGCCGTATTTTACCGCGCGCTACGCCCTGGAGCAGGGGCTGGTCGTGCAGGTGCTGCCGGACTGGACGTTCCTGGCGTCCTACCACGGCGGACTGTGGTTGTTGCACTCGCCGACGCGCTATCTGCCGCCGAAGCTGCGGGTGTTCATCGACTATCTGGTGGAGTGCCTGGAGAAAGAGCCGACTTTGAGCAAGCCGGGAAAGTCCGGCGGTTCAAAACCGTTGGCCGAGTACGAATTGCCCGAAAGTGAAGGGTTGCTCTGACCCAATAAAAAAGGCCCGCAT